>UROC01000031.1 GCA_900549345.1 uncultured Collinsella sp. | reverse complement strand
ACGCACCCACAAGGATGCCGCCGAGCAGGAGCTCATGCGCATGTCCTCGGCCGCCAACGACGCCGTGATGGTCGACGCCATCAAGCTCGTTCACGAGGGCGTAACGGAGCGCGAAATTGCCGACCAGATGCTCGGCCTGTACCGCAAGCACGACTGCGAGGGCTTTAGCTTTCCGCCCATCGTGAGCTTTGGCGCCAACGCCGGCGATCCGCATCACGAGCCCGACGACACCGTACTCAAGCGTGGCGACGTGGTGCTGTTCGACATTGGCGGACGCCGCTGCAACTACTGCTCGGACATGACGCGTACATTCTTTTGGGGCGAGCCGGACGAGGAGACGGAGCGCATCTACGATATCGTGCGCCGCGCCAACGAGGCCGCCGAGGCGCTCATCGCGCCGGGCGTGCGCATGTGCGATCTGGACCGTGCCGCGCGCGACGTGATTGAGGACGCTGGCTACGGCAAGTACTTCACGCATCGCCTGGGCCACTCGATCGGCCTGCAGGACCACGAGCCGGGCGACGTTTCCCTTGTCAACGAGCAGGTCGTAGAGCCGGGCATGACGTTCTCTATCGAGCCGGGCATCTACCTCCCCGGCCGCACCGGCGTCCGCATCGAGGACCTGGCCCTGGTGACCGAGAACGGCGTCGAGATTCTCAACGCCTACCCCCACGATCCAGTCCGTCTGGACTAGGCAATGCGGCAAAGGCGCTGTCCCTTTGCCGCATCCCACCAATACCGCGCCACAAAAACGGCCTATCTACTACGTTTAACCCGCATAGGGCGACCATACCCGCGTTTTCGCAAAATCCGCAAGCCGTCTACCTGCGGTTTTAATTTTGCAATTCTCGGTGTGGTCGGGGGTATTCGCTAAAACGTAGTAGATAGGCCCATTTCGTGGCAAGCGAGTCAACTCGGGGCACAGGGCAGCCAAAAAGCCCCGTCCCAAATTGACTGCTTTTGAGCTGCAGTGATATACGGACCGTTTGAGGCTTCTGGCTTGTAAAACAGTCCGTTTTTCACCGCAACTGATGAGGGGATGGGTTAGCGCAACAGGCCTGCTACTTCGCCGGCTAGGGTGATGGTACCGGCGGCAACGAAGGACTCGCCCGCGGCATCGAAGGCAGCGAGGGCCTCGGGCACGCTCGGGTATACGCCCGCGAGCTTATCGGCATCAACGAGGCCGGCGAGCTCCTCCGCCGGCAGGGCGCGATCGGAATCGGTCTGTGTCACGACCACACGGGGGAACGCCGGAACCAAAACGTCAACGATACCCGCTACGTCCTTGTCGGCCAGCGCAGCGCACAGCAGCGTGGGGCGATTCTCTACGCACGGATCGATCTCGTCCAGCGCGCTCACAAAGTTCTCGCAGCTCTGAGGGTTATGGCAGGCGTCGATCAGCTTGAGCGGATCAGTTCCCAGCACATCAAATCGGCCCGGCGTGGGGCAGCCCACAAGCGACACATCGAGCTTGTCATGATCGAGCTCGCGAGCCAGATACCCCTCGCAAAGCATAATCGCGCACGCAGCATTCTGCGGCTGATACGCCGGCTTGACCATGCTCGACGTATAAATCGCACGCGGCGTAGTGCAGCTAAACTCAACCGTATCGCCCACATGCGCCGGCACCTTGGTCGTGGCATGGTTCACCACCAGCGGCACGACGCCGCACTCGCGACAACGGGCATCCATCACGCGCTGAACGCTCGCCTCATGCGCGCCCTCGCCCAGTACAACCAGGCGTCCGGGCTTAATGACCGCAGCCTTCTCCCCCGCAATGGCCTCGAGCGTATCGCCCAAAATACGTGTGTGATCGAGCCCAATGCCCGTAATGGCAACGGCGACGGGATCGGTCGCGCTCGTGGCGTCCCAACGCCCGCCCATGCCAACCTCGAGCACGGCAACATCCACCGCGGCCTCGGCAAACACCACAAGTGCAGCAGCCGTCAAAAGGTCAAACGGCGTGATGGTATAGGCGCGCTCCCCCGCCGCCACACGACGTACATTCACGCGACGCCCCGCCTCAACAGCGGCCGAAACGCCACGGGCGAATGCCTCATCGCTCACGACGCATCCATCGACTTCCATGCGCTCGGGATAGCGTACCAGCTGTGGCGACGTATACAGCGCGGTCTTGAGCCCCTCACCATGAAGAATGGCAGCCGAAAAACGCGTAGTCGAAGTCTTGCCATTGGTACCGGCGACCTGAATGCAATCAAAGTACTCGTCCGGACGCCCCAACTCATCGAGCATATCGACAACCGTCTCAAGCAGAGGCCCAGCATCCCCAGAAATCCGCCCTGTATCAGCAGCCAGCCCAACAGCCTCATCAAACGAAAGCAAATCAAACTCAAAAGGAACGGTATACAAGCCGGAACGCTTAGGCATTTTTAGAACCGCCATTCATAGAAAAATAAAACAGTATAGGTTGAGGATAGTCAGCGAAAACGCCTCTGATGAGCCAAGGTGCCGTGAAACAAGGGCGCATAGGGCTTATGCCCATGCGCCCGAAGTTGAACGGCAGATTGGCCATCAGAGGCGTTTGCAGCGTCGAGTCAGCCGCCGTTCGTTAGAACGGCGGAATAGGTGTCCGCAGTAGCGAGCAATGCCCCAAACCGCGTCCCCCAGTAACGCCTACGAGAAGTCAGCAACCTGAGCAGTCAGCGCCGCCAGGATCTCCTTGAGCTCAGCTGCACGGTCCCTCTTCTTCTGGACCACCGCGGGCGCGGCCTTGGCCACAAAGCCCTCGTTGGCGAGCGTCTTCTCGCAGCCAGCGAGCTCCTTCTGGGCCGCGGCAATCTCCTTCTCAAGGCGTGCCTTCTCGGCCGAAAGATCAACCTTGCCCTCGAGCACCACAAAGACCTCGACACCGCTATTGACCACGGCGATGCTCGCAGCCGGCTTCTCGACGTCGGTACCCATGACCAGCGAAGCGGTGTTCGCCAGCGGCTCGATGGTCGAACGCAGGCTCTCGAGCTTCTCGATGTCCTCGGCGCCGGCGCGCACGACCACGTCGAGCTCGGCCTTGGGGCTCAAGCGATAACGCGAACGCGTGGCGCGAGCGGCAGACACGACGGTACGGCACAGCTCAAACGCGCGCTCGGCGTCCTCGTCAACATACTTGTCGTAGTCGGCGGGCTCGGGCCACTTGGCGATCATGAGCGCCTCGGCGCGGTTCACGTTGCGCTCGGCGTCCAGGTCGAGCACGCTCGCCGGCATGTTGTCCCAGATCTCCTCGGTGACAAACGGCATGAGCGGATGCATCAGGCGAATGGAGGTGTCGAGCACAAAGATCAGGTTGCGCTGAGCCTGCAGACGGCCCTCGCCCTTCAGGCGGGCCTTGGTGACCTCGACGTACCAGTCGCAGACCTCGTTCCAGAAGAACTGCTGCACGCCACGGGCCATGTCACCAAAGGTGTAGTTCTCAATACCCTCGGTGACCATCTTCACGGCCTTGGCCAGGCGGCTGAACATCCAGGCGTCAGCCGGCGTCTCCACGACGGGCTCGCCGGGCGTGTAGCCCTCCATGTTCATAAGCAGGAAGCGGCTGGCGTTCCAGATCTTGGTCACAAACGACTTGGCCTGCTCGGTGCGCGGGCTGTCGATGAGCTTCTTGGTCTTCTTGTCGATGTTCGCGTCGAACTTGACGTCCTGGTTGTTGGTGCACAGCGTGAGCAAGTTGTAGCGCATGGCGTCGGCGCCGTACATGCCAATGAGGTCCATGGGGTCAACGCCGTTGCCCTTGGACTTGGACATGCGGCTGCCGTCCTTGGCCAGGATCGTCGGGTAGATGACGACGTCCTTAAACGGCACCTCGTCCAGGAAGTACAGCGAGCTCATGACCATGCGGGCGACCCACAGCGCGATGATGTCGCGCGCGGTGACCAGCGCCGTCGTGGGGTGATGTCCCTCGAGCAGCTCCGGCTTTTGCGGCCAGCCCTGCGTAGCGAAAGTCCACAGCTGCGAGCTGAACCAGGTGTCCAGCACGTTCTCGTCCTGATGCACGTGATGGCCGCCGCACTTGGGACACACGTCGGTGTCCTCGGTCAGGGCGTCCTCCCAGCCGCAGTCCTCGCAGTAGAACACGGGGATGCGATGGCCCCACCACAGCTGACGGCTAATGCACCAGTCCTTAAGGTTCTCCATCCAGGTGGTGTAGGTCTGCGTCCAGCGCGCGGGGTGGAAGGTGACCTTGCCGGAGTTAACGGCGTCGAGTGCCGGCCCCTTGAGCTTGTCGACGGCCACAAACCACTGCTCGGACAGCCACGGCTCCAGCGCGGAGTCGCAACGGTAGCAGTGCATGACGGAGTGGTCGAGCTCTTCGACGTGATCGAGCAGGTCGTGCTCCTCGAACCACTTGATGACGGCCTCGCGGCACTCGTCGCGGTTCATGCCAGTGAACTCGCCGTAACCCTCGACGACCACCGCGTGCTCGTCGAAGATGTTGATCTGCGGCAGGTCGTGAGCCTGACCCATGGCATAGTCGTTGGGGTCGTGGGCCGGGGTGACCTTAACAAAGCCGGAGCCAAAGTTGGCGTCGACATGCCAATCCTCAAAGATGGGGATCTCGCGGTCGACGATGGGGAGCTTGACGGTCTTACCCACAAAGGCGGCCTTCTCGGGGTCCTTCGGGGAGACGGCGACGCCCGTGTCGCCGAGCATGGTCTCGGGGCGCGTGGTGGCGACGACGATGTAGTCCTGGCCGTTGACCGGCTCGGTCAGCGGGTAGCGCAGGTGCCACAGGTGGCCCTTCTCGTCCTTGTACTCGGCCTCGTCGTCCGAGATGGCGGTGGTGCAGTTGGGGCACCAGTTGACGATGCGCTTGCCACGGTAGATCAGGCCGTCGTGGTACCAGTCGCAGAAGACCTTGCGCACGGCCTGGGCGTAATCCTCGTCCATGGTGAAGCGCTCGTTGTCGAAGTCGACGGAGCAGCCCATGCGCTTGATCTGCTCGACGATGATGCCGCCGTACTCGTGGGTCCAGTCCCAGCAGGCGTCAACAAACTTGTCGCGACCGATCTCCAGGCGGCTGATACCCTCGCTCTTGAGCTTCTTGTCGACCTTGGTCTGCGTGGCGATACCGGCGTGATCGGTGCCCAGCACCCAGCGCGTGGACTTGCCGCGCATGCGGGCCATACGGACGATGGCGTCCTGGATGGAGTCATCGGTGGCATGGCCCATGTGGAGCTTGCCAGTCACGTTGGGAGGCGGAATGGTGACGGTGCAGTCGCCCACGCCCTCACGGCGCTTGTAGTAGCCGCCGTCGAGCCACTTCTGCAGGATCGCCGGCTCGTTGGTCGACGGATCGTAGTTCTTGGGCATTTCTTCCATATATCTCTCCCTGTCCCGCCGGAGAGGAATGTAGGACCGCCAGGGTCTACATTCCTCCCCTTAGGTATCGATTACTTCAGTCTGAATTGACTTTGCCGAGGCTTAAACAAACACACAGAATAACACAGGTAGTTGGGGTTATTGCGTATATATAAAATAGCCTCCGACCGCGGATGGTCGGAGGCTATTTGCAAGCACGTTTTTGTCAGGTTTACCCGTAGATGCGTCGGGGCTGTTCTTCGCCCTTTACGGCAGCTTCGGTTACGATGACCTTGGCGACGCCCTCCTCGCTGGGGAGGTCGAACATCGTCTGCTGCAGCACGTCTTCGCAGATGGCGCGCAGGCCGCGGGCGCCGGTCTTGCGGGCAAGCGCCATGCGGGCGATCTCGTGCAGGGCCGCGTCCTCAAACTCAAGATCGACGTCCTCGAGCTGGAACATCTTACGGTACTGGCGCACCACGGCATTCTTTGGCTCGGTCAGGATCGACACCAGGTCGTCCTCGTCGAGCGCCTGCGTCTGGGTAACGACGGGCGTACGTCCCACGAACTCGGGGATCATGCCGAATGCATTGAGGTCCTGCGGGAGTACCTGGCGCAGCAGGTCGTTCTCGTCGACCGAGGTGGGGCCGGCGATCTCGGAGTTAAAGCCCACGCCCTTGTTGCCAACGCGATCGGCGATGATCTTATCCAGACCCACAAAGGCACCGCCGCAGATAAACAGGATGTTGGTCGTGTCGATCTGCAACAGTTCCTGCTGGGGATGCTTGCGGCCGCCGGTGGGCGGAACGCTTGCCACCGTGCCCTCAAGAATCTTAAGCAGCGCCTGCTGAACGCCCTCGCCCGAGACATCGCGGGTAATGGAGAGGTTCTCGGCCTTGCGGGCGATCTTGTCAATCTCATCCACGTAGATAATGCCCACCTGAGCGCGCTCAATGTCGCCATCGGCAGCATTGATGAGCTTGAGAAGGATGTTCTCCACGTCCTCGCCCACATAGCCGGCCTCGGTGAGCGCGGTGGCATCGGCGATGGCAAACGGCACCTCGAGGATGCGCGCGAGCGTCTGGGCCAACAAGGTCTTGCCGGTACCGGTGGGACCGAGCAGCAGGATGTTGGACTTGGCAAGCTCTACCTCGTCCATATCGTCGTCGAACTGCGAGCCCATGCCGCCGTCAAAGGCAGACACCGCGGCGCCACCCTCGATCACGCGGCGATAGTGGTTGTACACGGCCACCGACATGGCGCGCTTGGCGTCCTCCTGACCCATAACATAGGCCGAAAGCTCGTCATAGATCTCGTGCGGCGTCGGCACGTGCGTGATGACCTGGCGATCGTCCTCGAGCTCAAAACCCTCGGTCTCGGGGTCCGCGGCGGGCTGGGATGCAGCCTGGCCGTGGTCGTTGAGGAAGCCCGGCAGCTTGCCGTTTCGGGCAGCGTCCATAAAGTCCGAAGCCAGCGACTCCTCAAGGATCTCGGAGCAGGCGGCAACGCACTCGTCGCAGATAAAGATGTTGGTCGGACCCTTTACAAGGCGGCGAACCTGCCCCTGCTCTTTTCCGCAGAAGGAGCAGCGGATGGGGTTGCCATTCTCGTCAAAGTTGTCCTGCATGTTTCCTGCCATCCTAGGCGTCCTTCGCGGCGAGATCGCGCGAGGTGACGATACGGTCGATCAGGCCGTAGTCGAGGGCCTCGGCAGCGGTCAGGTAGTTGTCGCGCTCGGTGTCGGCCTGGACCTTCTCGATCGGCTGGCCCGAGGCATCGGACAGGATCTGGTTGAGCTCGCGGCGGGTCTTCTTGATCTCCTCGGCCACGATCTCGATCTCGGTCTGCTGACCTTGAGCACCGCCGCTGGGCTGGTGAATCATGACCTTGGAGTGCGGCAGGCAGAAGCGCTTGCCCTTGGCGCCGGCCGAAAGCAGCACGGCAGCCATAGACGCGGCCATACCGACGCAGATGGTGGAGACCTGCGGCTTGATGAAGTTCATGGTGTCAAGAATCGCCAGGCCAGAGTAAACCTCGCCACCGGGCGAATTGATGTAGAGCGAGATATCCTTCTCGGCATCCTGGCTCTCAAGATGCAGCAGCTGGGCAACGACCAGGTTGGCGCTGACGGAGTTGATCTCCTCGCCCAAGAAGATGATGCGGTCGTTGAGCAGGCGCGAATAGATATCGTAGCTGCGCTCGCCGCGCGGCGTCTGCTCGATAACGTATGGCACGAGGGCGGAATCGAACTTAGCGATCATACGCATCTCCATTTCTCTTACGGACCAATAGTGGTTCTAGATAAACGTACGGTGCCCGCATGCTATGCATTGGCTGGCACCGTACGAAGCAACCGGATAACCGGTGTATAACTTTACCCCATCACGGGCACATGGATGCGCTCGCGAGCAAGGTGGCGAGAATTACTCGGCGTCCTTGGCGGTCTCGTCGACCTCGGTCACCTTGGCGTTCTCGACCAGGTGATCGACGGCCTTGGAGCGACGGATGGACTCGCGGACGGCAGGCATGCGGCCATCGGCGATGAACTCAGCCTTGGAAGCCTCGACGTCCTTGACGCCGGCCTTCTCGAACTCGGCGTTGATGTCGTCCTCGGTGACCTCAATCTTGAGCTCACGGGCGAGAGCGTCGAGCGCCAGGGACTCACGGGCAACGTCGTTGGCCTGCTTGTGCAGGTCGCCGATGAACTGCTCCATGGTCAGGCCGGAAGCGGGCAGCCAGGTGTCCAGCGTCATGCCGCGGGCAGCGAGGTTGGACAGGAAGTTCTGGCCAAGCTCCTCAAAGACGGACTGCTCGTAGTCGGCATCCATCTCGTCGAGCTGCAGGCGCTCGGCGAGAGCGGAGACGCAACGGTTCTCCTTCTCGGCCGGGAGGCGGGAAGCCTTGTCCTGCTCGATCTCGATCTTGATGGCGTCGCGCATAGCGTCGATGCTGTCGAAGCCAAAGTCGGACTTGACGAGCTCGTCGGTGAGCTCGGGGGTGTTGCGGACCTTGATGCCCTTGACGGTGACCTCGACGGTGTGGGTCTCGGCCTCCTCGCCCTCCTCGGCCTCGTCGGTCCAGGTGACGGACTTGACGTCGTCAACGTTGGCGCCGATCAGGGCCTCGTTGAACTCCTTGGGGTTGCTGTCGCTACCGGCGATGAGCATGCGGCCCTCGGCGGCAAAGTTGTCGGCGTTCTCGACGGCCTTGAGGTCGACGGTCACATAGTCGTCAGCCTCGACGGCGCGACCCTCGACGTCCTCGAAGGTGGCACGGTAGTTGAGGAGCATCTCGACCTGGTTGTTGATCTCGGACTCGGTGACCTCCGCAGGGGGCATCTCGATCTCGACAGCGTCGAAGGAGGAGAGCTCAGCGGCGGGACGCAGGGAGAACTCGACGGTGTAGGTGTAGTCCTCGTGATCCTTGGCGAGGTCGAGCTCCTTGTAGTCACCGTTCTTGGTGGGGACGATGTCCAGCTCGTTGAGGACGGCGGGCTCGTTGGCGGCGATCAGGTCGTTGGTGGCCTGAGCGAGGGTAGCCTCGGCGCCAAGAGCAGAGTCGATGACCGGACGGGGAGCCTTACCGGCACGGAAGCCCGGGAAGCGGTACTTCTTGGCGGTGTCCTTGTAGGCCTTCTTGATCGCGGCGTCGACGTCGGCGGCCGGTATGGTGACCGTAGCGGTGAGCTTGGCGTCCTTGACGTCAGAAGCGGTGATGTTCAACACGTTCCTCCTCATACTGCCCAGCTTATCTGAGGTGCTGGTACCTTTATGCAACAAAGAGTCGCGACGGCCGAAGCCGACGCAGATGCGTTGGTGCGGGCGAAAGGACTCGAACCTTCACGGGAATCCCACCAGAACCTAAATCTGGCGCGTCTACCAATTCCGCCACGCCCGCATGAGCGCACAGACTAGGAATGATAGCAGATACGAACGGCAAGCGCACGCACACGTTTTACAGGCTCACGACCTCACCACGAGTGCAAAAGGCGGGACGAGTTGCCCCGCCCCGCCAATTACGACTTGTTCGCCGACCCGCTACTCCCCCAGCAGGGCCTTCTCGGGCGTGATCGGCAGCGAGCGGACCTGATGGCCGGTCGCGTGCGCCACGGCCGAGGCAACGGCGGCGAGCGGCGTGTTGATGACGACCTCGCCGATCGACTTGGCGCCAAACGGACCCGTCGGCTCGTAGCTCGGCTCAAAGGCCACGCGAATGCTGCCGATATCCAGGCGCGTGGGCAGCTTGTAGCTCATAAAGTTGCCGGTGCGCAGGCGGCCGCGGTCGTCGTGCTCGACGATCTCGTAGAGCACGTGGCCGATACCCTGGGCAATGCCGCCCTCGGCCTGGACGCGCGCGAGTGCCTCGTTGATCACGGTGCCGCAGTCGACGGCCGCCGCGTAGTCCACAACAGTCACCTTGCCGGTGGCCTTGTCGACCTCGACCTCGGCAATGCCGGCCATAAACGGCGGAGGAGAAACGGGCAGGCAGGCAGAAGCATGCGAGGTCAGTGCGTCGCCGCCAGCGATGTTCTTGACGCACAGGTTGGCAAAGTCGCGCAGTGTGAGGTAGCGGTTCTGCTCACGAGCGGCACGCTCGTCGGACAGGCGCACGTACTGGCCGTCGAAGACCACGTCGGCGGCGTCAACGTCCCACATCTGAGCGGCCTTGGCGCAAATCTTCTCGCGCAGCTCGGTCGCGGCGTTCTTGGCGGCAAGGCCCGTCACGTAGGTACCGGAGCTCGCGTACGAGCCGGCGTCGAACGGCGACACGTCGGTGTCCACGCCGCGCACCACGATCAGCGAGCTCTCCACGCCCAGCTCCTCGGCGGCAATCTGCGCCAAGATCGTGTCGACGCCCATGCCGTTATCGGTGGCGCCGGTGCCGATGGTAATGAAGCCGTCCTCTTCCAGGCGCATGTCGATGCCGGCGATGTCGACATTGGAAATGCCCGAGCCCTGCATGGTGAGCGCACAACCCAGGGCGCGCACACGGTCGCCCAGGTCGACGGCCAGCGGCTTGTCGCGCCAGCCGATAATGTCCATCGCGCGCAGCAGGCAGCGGTCGAGTGCGCAGGCGTTGAGCTTCTCGTTGTAGTACTGCGGCATGGTCTCGCCCTCGCGCACGATGTTCTTAAGGCGCAGGTCGGCGGGGTCCATGTGCAGCATGTCGGCGAGCTCGTTGACGGCGCTCTCCACGGCAAACTGGCCCTGGGTGGCACCGTAGCCACGATACGCACCGCCACGGTTGGTATTGGTGTAGACGGCGTCCCAGCTAAAGCGGCTCGCCTTCACGTGGTTGTAGATGGGCAGGCTCTTGTGGCCCGAAAGGCCGATCGTCGTGGTGGCGTGCTCGCCATAGGCGCCGGCGTTGGACAGCGTGTGCAGGTCGATGGCCGTGATGGTGCCGTCGTTCATGGCGCCCAGCTTAACGGTCATCTGCATCTGGTGGCGCGAGTTGCCCGCAGTGATGGTCTCCTCACGGGTGTAGCAGCAGTAGCTCGGACGGCCGGTCTGCTGCGTCACAAACGCAACGAAGATCTCGCAGCAGCCCGTCTGCTTGGAGCCAAAGCCACCGCCGATGCGCGGCTTAATGACCTGCACCTGCGACTGCGGAATGTCGAGCGACTGCGCGACCATGCGGCGCACGTGGAAGGGCACCTGCGTAGAGGTGGTCACCGAGATGCGTCCGAATGCGTCAGTCGTCGCGAAGGCACGGAAGGTCTCCATGGGCGCGGTCTGCGTGGCCTGGCTGGTGTAGGTGCGCTCAAAGACGATGTCGCTCTGGGCGAAGGCCTCGTCAAGGTCGCCAAAATCGCTGGTACCGCTGCACACCAGGTTGCGCGGGACATCGCCGCCCTGCGGGAACATAAAGGTCACGTCGCCCTCGGGGTGGACCACGATGTCGTTATCGAGCGCCTGGGTAAAGTCGAGCAGGGGCTCGAGCACCTCGTAGTCGACCTTGATGAGCTTGAGCGCCTTGTCTGCGGCCTCCTCGGTCTCGGCGGCGACGATCGCCACCTCCTCGTTTTGGTAGCGCACGAGGTTCTCGAGGATCAGACGGTCGTAGGGACTCGGCTGCGGATAGCTCTGACCGGCGATGGTAAAGCGGCGCTTGGGCACGTCCTCGTAAGTGTAAACGCCCACGACGCCGGGCACCTTCAGGGCGCGCGAAGTATCGATGGAGCGGATCTTGGCGCGGGCATAGGGGCTGCGCTTGAGTTTGACGATCAGGGCGCCGGCGGGCACCATATCGCCCGTGTAGACGGGACGGCCCTCGAGCAGCGCCTTCGAGTCCTTCTTGGGCTGCTTATGGGTGATCTGCTTGTACGAGACACCGTCGCAGCTGGTGTCGTTGACCGGCAGCTCGGGCATCTCAAAGCCCACCTGCACGCCGGACTCGTTGAGGAAGCGGACAATGGCGCGCAGCTGGCTCTCGTAGCCGCTGCAACGGCAGAGGTTGCCGGCGAGCTGGCGCGACAGCTCCTCGCGCGTGGCGACGAGGCTCGGGTCCTCCTTGGCGGCGCGGGCAAGCGCCAGCACGTTCATGATAAGGCCGGGGGCGCAAAAACCGCACTGCTCGGCGCCTTCGGCAGCCATCGCGCGGGCAAGCGCCTCGGACTCGGCCTTGAGACCCTCGAGCGTGGTGATGGTGTGACCCTCAACGCGGGCGGCGGGAACCGAGCAGCTCAGCACCGGGTCGCCGTCGAGCCACACCGTGCACAGGCCGCAGTTGGTGGTCTCGCAGGCGCAGCGCACCGACGCACAGCCCTGCTCGCGCAGCAGCGCAAAGAGCATAGTGTCGGGGGCAATCTGAACCTTGACCTTGCGGCCGTTGAGCGTAAAGGAAAGATCGATGAGTTTGGCAGCCATTAGCGCACCTCGCTAGAATCGACGCCGGGCACGCGGCGGCAGGAATACTCGTCCGTGGCAAACTTAGGAATCTGCACGGTCTCGAGCTCGCGGGCAAGCGCGGCAGAAAGCTCGATGCCGGCGGCACGACGCACGGCCTGGACGGCGAGCGGTGCCGAGATGCGACGGCGGTACTCGACCGAGCCCCACAGGTTGGTTCCGTAGCTCAGGGCACGCACGGATGCAGCAAGGGCGCGAAGCTCGTCCTCGGAAGGCTGCTCGCTGGAAAGGCCACATGCCTCGCCCTGCAGCAAGGTAGCGCGCAGCGGGCGGGCGCCCACGGTGACGTGCCAGCTGTTGTCCCACCAGGCGGCGGTGACGTTTAAGGAGGGGAAGTCGGTCGCGGCCTTGCGCACGGCCTCATAGCTCGCGCGGTAATCGTGCTTGACGACCACGACATGCTCGATCACGTCACGTACGTAGCCCATGTCCACGAACTCCGCGAGCGGCACGCGACCGGCGCCCGTCAGCTCAACATAGGAATCGAGCGCCAGGAACGCCGAGAGAACGTCCGAGAAGCCAAAGCGGCCGTAGATGCTGCCGCCCACCGTGGCGGTATTGCGCAGCTGCACGCCCACGATGTCGTGGACGGCGAACTCAAAGACATTGTTGACAAGCGCGTTGAGCTCGGCATGGCGCTCGAGCTGGCGCAGGGCGCACATGGCACCGATGCGAAACTCGGTCTCGGTCTCCTCAATCTGATCGAGTCCGCAGGCCGAAAGATCAATCGCCGTCGCCACGCGACGCGAACCCAGGCGCATCCAGATGCCGCCGCCCACAATCTTGTTGTTGCGGTTCTTCTGCAAGAGCTCATAGGCTTCGGCCGCGTTTCCAACACGGACGTAGGAACCGAACTTGAGCACGTTCTCCCCCATCTCTTTACTTGTCCAGTATCTCTAAGTGTACCAAACGAGGGCGCACGACCCTCACCATCATAGAAAAAGGCTCCCGGCCGATATGGTCGGGAGCCTTAAGCTCATCAGCTGGTGCTGAACGGAGCTATGTCAAGCTGAATTTAGCAGACGCCCTGAGCGAGCATGGCGTCGGCGACCTTCAGGAAGCCGGCGATGTTGGCGCCCATGACAAAGTTGCCCTCCTGGCCATACTTCTTGGCGGTGTCGTCCACGTTGTGGAACATGCCGCGCATGAGCTGCTCGAGCTTGCCGTCGACCTCCTCGAAGGTCCAGGACAGGTGCTCGGCGTTCTGGCTCATCTCGAGGCCGGACACGAGCACGCCGCCGGCGTTGGCAGCCTTACCGGGCATAAAGGCGACGCCGTTCTCCTGGAAGTAGGTCGTGGCCTCGATGGTCGTGGGCATGTTCGCGCCCTCGCCGACCACCTTGCAGCCATTGGCGACGAGCGCCTGGGCGTCCTCGAGCAGCAGCGTGTTCTCGCGAGCGCAGGGCAGCGCGATGTCGCAGGGCAGCTGCCACACACCGCGGCCGTCGCCCTCGTGCCACACGGCACCGGGCTTCTCGTCAACGTACATGGCGAGCGTGACGCCCTTGTCGTGGCCGGAGCGCTTCTTGTTGTAGACATGCTCGAGCACGGTGTAGTCGATGCCGTCGGGATCCTCGACCCAGCCGTGGGTGTCGGAGCAAGCCAGGACCTTGCCGCCGAGCTGGGCGACCTTCTGGACCGCGTAGATAGCGACGTTACCGGAGCCGTGAACGACGACGTTCTTGCCCTCGAAGGACTCGCCGCGGCTCTTGAGGTACTCGTCCACAAAGTAGACCAGACCGTAGCCGGTGGCCTCGGTACGGGCGAGCGAGCCGCCAAAGGAGAGGCCCTTGCCGGTAAGGACGCCGGTCCACTCGTTGGTCAGGCGCTTGTACTGACCGAACATGTAGGCAACCTCGCGGCCGCCAACGCCCAGGTCGCCGGCGGGAACGTCGGTATTGGGGCCAATATGGCGATAGAGCTCGGTCATGAAGGACTGGCAGAAGTGCATAATCTCGTTGTTGGACTTGCCCTTGGGGTCAAAGTCGGAACCGCCCTTGCCGCCGCCCATGGGAAGGGTGGTCAGGCTGTTCTTGAGGATCTGCTCCAGGCCCAGGAACTTGAGCATGCCCAGGGTGACCGTCGGGTTAAAGCGCAGGCCGCCCTTGTAGGGTCCAATGGCAGAGTTGAACTCGACGCGGTAACCGCGGTTGACCTGGACCTTGCCCTGGTCGTCGACCCAGGGGACACGGAACATAACGATGCGCTCGGGCTCGACGAGGCGCTCCAGCAGGGCGGCCTCCTCGTACTCGGGGTGGGCGTCGAGCGCCGGCTGGATGGTACCGAGGATCTCGGTCGCGGCCTGGATGAACTCAGGCTGCTCGGGATAGCGGGCCTTGAGCTCGTCGAGAACTTTCTGCGTGTAGCTCATGCTTCCTCCAATTGATGGAAAAGAAAGGTGTCGTTCGCGGCGCCCCATGCGCCGTGAGCTTTATCGAGTATGGATAATATCGCACTGTTGCGGGAAAATTTCGCATAAGCCGACGAGCAGATGTTTCGTTTTGATTACGATGCAGGTAGAGGCGTTTTTGAGCGCCCGACGCACAAATCGCGTGTTTCGAAGCTGTTTCGTCCACGTGGTCCATACCACCACAAAGAGGACAGGCACCTTTGTGGTGGTTGGCAGGATGCGTTGGCGGGAACGTATGTGAATCGAACACATCCAAGACGTTTTGCACGCCTCACAACGGTTTTGAGGACCGCGGGGCCCACCGGAGCCCATCCGTTCCCAAACGTGGCGGTATTTTACCAAACACGCAGTGTCGCGCCACGAAAACGGCCCATCTACTACGTTTAACCAGCAAGGGTTAGCCATACCCACTTTTTCGTAACATCGGCAAGTCATCTACCTGCGGTTTTGTTTTTGCGGTTTTTGAAATGGTCGAGGGTAGTCACTTAAACGTAGTAGATAGGCAGGTTTTGTGGCGGACAGTGATACGGCAACCCCTAACGAAGCGATCTGAGGCCGCCGGCCTCCTTGTCGAGCGTCGTAAAACGCACCGCATCCAGGTGCTCCAAGATGCTAATGGCTCGTTTGCGCGACACGCCTAAGGCCTCGCGCAGCACACTCGTCGTGGCAACGCCGCCAGCAGCCTCGATAGCCGCGGCGACGACCTCACGTGCATGGGCCTCGGCGGCGGCAGACAAGGCAACGTCGCGTTCGATCTTAACGATCGCGCGGTTGTGCGAAAGCTCGCGCAGGGCACGCGTCATGGTGTCGCGATCGAGCTGCAGACGCTCACCCACCTCGGGCAGCGTCGCCGCACCGAGACCCGCCTCGTCGAGGGTGGCCACGATGCGCTGGCTCGCCTCGCGCACCACACGTATCGCCGCAGCGGCAGAGTGCGGGTCGAACACCTCGGCACCGTCGACGGTGCACACGCCGCGCGCACAGCCCTCGAGGACGAGCGCGGACGCTACGTCTTCGCCCGCTGTCGGCCAGGCGGCATGCGCGACCTCGCCCGGCGTGAAACCCGTCTGCTTGGGCGCGGCCCCGTGCATGGCGGCCAGCGTGACGGAGAGTGTGGCGAGGGCGGCATCGAGCACAGCGGGGGCGGCATAGAGCTCCTCGGTCGAGCGCTCGGCATGAAGCGCCACGGCGTCACCCGAGGAAACCGCCCCGTGCAGGAGCGCAGCCGCCTCGGCACTCGAAAGATCGAGAGCACGGGCTGCGGCCGCGGCAGGCACGGGCAGGCGCTGCAGCCCCAACCATGCGGCAACGGCGGCGGCGCGGTCGTCGGCATCCAGGGCCCCGAGCAGCGCGCACCCGCCCGCGGAGAGGACGCGCGAGCGGCGGCACCGCGAAAGAAGAACACGACCGCCGCCGATAAGCACCACCGGCGAGAACGCGAGCACAATGAGGCCGTCGCCCGATCGCACGGGAAGGCGCTCCTCCAGACGGACCTGCACGATGCGGGTCTCGCCAGCCTCAATGGGTCCCTCACCCTCCATGAGCATGACACGGCCAAGGACCTCCGCCGTACCCGCCATCACATGAACGCGCGTACCGGACTCGAAGGACGCGGGCTTGGTGCCCTCGCGCCCCAGATACGTGAAGCGGGCGATGAGCCTGAGCGTCGAGCCCTCGGCACCAGACCCGCAGAGGACCTCGCCACGCGGAAGGTCGCCCGCACCGTCGCCCACGATGTTGAGCGCCGCGCGCTGTCCGGGCAACGCCCGAGGAGTATCACCATGCACCTGAATCGCGCGCACGCGGCAGCGCACGCCCGCGGGACATGAGACGAGCTCGTCGCCCACCGCTACGGGGGCATCGTGAAGCGTGCCCGTGACGACCGTCCCGGATCCCTTGATGGTGAAGCAGCGGTCGATGGGCAGGCGCGGGGCCAGACCGGGGCGCACCGGGCGGGATGCGGCATCGGCCAGGAAAGAGTCGATGGCTGCATCGAGGGCAAGGCGAACGTCCTCGATGCCCACGCCCGTGCGCGAGGAAACAGGCACCACGGGCGCATCGGCAAAGACGGTATCGCCGAGGAAGTCCATCACGTCGAGCTCGGCGAGCTCCGCCGTCTCGTCATCGGCCAGATCGCGCATCGTGAGCGCCACCACGAGGTGCCTCACGCCCAACAGCTCCAACACGTACACGTGCTCTCGCGTCTGCGGCATCACGCCCTCGACGGCAGAAACCACCAGCAACGCAACGTCCACGCCGGTGGCACCCTGTACCATCGCGCGCAGGTAGTGCGCATGCCCGGGCACGTCGACCAGGCCGACAAGCTTGCCGCTGGGAAGCTCGAGCTCGCCAAAGCCGAGCTCCGTAGTCATGCCTCGGCGTCGCTCGACCTCCAGACGGTCGGGATTTTTGCCGGTCAGCGCCTCGATAAGGGCCGACTTTCCGTGGTCGACGTGTCCTGCTGTTCCAACGACAACGGGACACTCGACAAGCTCACGCGCAGTCATCGACGCAAACCCGCCCGCACGGTATCCGCCAACGCAGACGCACACAGGTCAAGGTCGGTGTCGTGCAAAAGCGTGCGAACGTCAAACAGCACCTGGTCGTGGCGCACGCGTGTCACAACCGGCGTATCGGGCTCCTGTACCATAGCGCGCTTTAGGCCATCGGCGGATAGACGCCCATCGACGGGACAGACGGCAACGCAAAATGTAGGGAGCTCGACAGTCGGCAGCGATCCGCCGCCGGGAGTAGAGGCGCCCTCGACAACCTGCAGCTCCACGGCCTCCTCGCACTGAGCCTCGCGAAGCTTGCGCAGCATGCGGTCGTGCAAGCGCTTGGCCTGGCGCTCGAGCGGAGCCGGCGCGCCGGAAAGCATGTTGAGTACCGGGATCTCCCGATGCGCCGCATCGGGACCGGTCACATACAGTCGCAAAGTGGCCTCGAGCGCCGCGAGTGTGAGCTTGCCGGGACGAAGCGCGCGCATGAGCGGATGCGAAGCGCAGACGGCGATTACTTGGGCGCTACCGAGAATAATGCCCGCCTGCGAGGCGCCGAGCAGCTTGTCGCCCGAGCACGAGACGACGTCAACGCCGGCGCAAAGCGAAGCGGATGTTGGCTGCTCCCCCGCATCGGCGAGCACCCCGTCTGCAAGCAACGCGCCCGAGCCCTGGTCCTCGTACAGCAACAGCCCGTGCTCATGCGCCAGCGCGGAAAGCTCCGCCGCGGAAACCTCCTCGTGGAAGCCCTCGATACGGTAATTAGAAGGATGAACTTTCAAGATCATCGCCGTGTTGGGCGTAATGGCGCTTCGATAATCGTCCAGATGTGTGCGGTTGGTAGAGCCAACCTCGACAAGCTTGGCACCCGAAGCCGCCATGATGTCGGGGATGCGGAAGCTGCCGCCCACCTCGACAAGCTCGCCGCGGCTCACGATGACCTCTTTGCCAGCCGCGTGCGCGGCAAGCACCAGCAGCACCGCGGCGGCATTGTTGTTGACAACCAAGGCGTCCTGAGCCCCCGTGAGCGTGCGCAGCAGGCGTGCGGCATGCTCCTTGCGGCCCCCGCGAGCGCAGATTGAGACGTCATACTCAAGCGTGCTGTAGCCTCGGGCGACATCGGTCACCGCCTGCACCGCCGCGGGAGCGAGCGGAGCGCGGCCCAGATTGGTGTGAATCACAACGCCCGTCGCGTTGACGGCAGGGCGCAGGGTCGGCAGCGACAGGCGATGAGTCCGCTGCTCAATTGCCAAGGCGAGCTCGCGCTTGTTCCTAGCGGGAGCGCCGGAGCGAATCGCCGCGCGCTCGGCATCGAGCTCGGCGTCAATCGCCTCGCGTACCATCGTGTCGCCTGCATCGCCAGCAGCCTTCATGACCGGCCACTCGGCAAGCAACTCGTGAACGGCGGGAATGGAACGCAGGCGGCCGCGCACCTCGCCAGACATGGATTCGCAGTCGCTCATGAAAAGCCTTTCGACATGTTCAATAAAAAGCTGGTCCCCCGCGATCGTCATCGGGCAAAAAAATACCGGCGCGCACGCAAAAGGGACAGGTCCATTATGGCAGCTCGTGACAAGGCGTCGAAGCGCCTCGTCCAAAACCTGCCAAATAAACCTGTCCCTCTTTGGTCGGTTATGGCTTGGGTCCTTAGGCCTCCCTGTTGGCGTAGATAAACCAGTAGCCCAGCGCCACGATCAGGGCGCCACCCACGATATTGCCCAGCGTGGCGACCGTAAGGTTGAGCGCCAACCCGGCAGCGTTGAGGGCATCGGCGCCGGCGACATCGGCTCCATAGCCGCAGGAGTGCATCAAAATGCCCATAGGCAAAAAGTACATGTTGGCAACGCAGTGCTCAAAACAGCAGGCCACAAAGGCGGCAATGGGCAGCAGAATGCCCACGACCTTATCGACCACGGTCTTGCCGGCAGTACCGATCCATACGGCCAGGCACACAAAGATGTTGCACAGAATGCCGCGGAAGAAGATGGTGACGGCGCCGATCGCAACCTTACCGGCGGCGACACTCACCATGGTGTTGGCGACGGCCTCGCCGTTGAGTTTGTAAATGGCTGCCATGTAAATCAAAAAGACAACGAACAGGGCGCCGGCAAAGTTGCCGATCCACACAATAGCCCAAGCCTTGAGCATCTGGACGAGCGTGATCTTTTTGCTCTTAAGCGCGCAGACCATAAGCGAGTTGCCGGTAAACAGTTCCGCGCCGCAAATGAGCACGAGCACCAGTCCCAGGCAAAAAGCAAGACCGCCCACGAAGCGCTGGGCGCCCCAGCAAAGCGTGGGATCGCTCAGAAAGACCGTGAAGAACAGGCCACCGAAGGCGATGAACGCGCCGGCGAACATGGCGAGCAAAAAGGCCTTCGAGACCGGCAGGTTGGCCTTGGTAACGCCTGCGGCCTCGGTCTTCGCCTCGATCGCGGCGGGCGCCAGGCAATCGGAGGTGGGGTATTCTGCCTTACTCTGTGCCATGGAAATCACTTCTTTCTTACGATTCGGGACAAACGCTCCTGGTTCATTTGCCCTGCGGGGTCGGACGGTATAAAAATAAACGCGAGCCAAATTAGCATATTGGCCTGCGATTATATAGCTTGGAGCGGGCGACGGGAAGTCCAAGGATTTGCTTCGCTGCGGGCCTTCGGCCCTTGCGTGCTGCGCTGGAAAATGCTCACGCATTTTCTCAGCTCCGCACCCTGGCGGGTTCGATTCCCGTCGCCCGGCGCGTAAACGAAAACAGCTCTGATCCCCAAAGGAAACCAAAGCCGTTAAAACAATTCTTATGGAGCGGGCGACGGGAATCGAACCCGCGTCATCAGCTTGGAAGGCTGGGGTTCTACCATTGAACTACG
>UROC01000030.1 GCA_900549345.1 uncultured Collinsella sp. | reverse complement strand
TTCCATGGTCGAGGACGTTCTGAAAACTAAGTCCAGCACGGGCCCGAACGTTAACAACCGACTACAGGTCGATGTGCGATTCCTTGATCGGGAACGGCTCGGCGAAGTGGCAGGCGCAGCAGTGACCCGGGGCAACTTCCTTAAACTCAGGGAGCTTCTCAGAGCAGATACCCTGCGCGATCGGGCAGCGCGTGTGGAAACGGCAGCCGGTCGGCGGATCCAGCGGCGACGGCGGATCGCCAGCGAGGATGATGCGCTTGCGGGTCTTCTGGATATCAGGATCGGGAACCGGCACGGCAGACAGCAGCGACTGCGTGTACGGATGGTGAGGCTCGCTATAGAGCGTCTTCCAGTCCGAAACCTCGACCATCTTACCCAGATACATAACGGCAACGCGATCAGAGATGTGCTGCACGACGGACAAGTCGTGGGCGATAAACAGATATGCGGTACCGAACTTGTCCTGGAGCTCCTTAAGAAGGTTCAGAACCTGGGCCTGAATGGATACGTCAAGTGCAGAGACGGGCTCGTCGCAGATGATCAGCTTGGGCTTCAGAGCGAACGCGCGGGCGATGCCGACACGCTGACGCTGACCGCCCGAGAACTCGTGCGGATAGCGGTTGATGTGCTCGGGGTTCAGGCCGACGACGTCCAGCAGCTCGCGGACGCGCTCAATGCGCTCCTCCTTGGTACCCACGCCATGAATGGTCATGGGCTCGGAGACGATCTCGCCTATGGTCATACGAGGATTGAGCGAAGCATAGGGGTCCTGGAAGATGAACTGCATCTCGCGACGCATGTCCTTGATCTCATGCTTGCTCATCTCGGCAACATCTTTGCCCTGGAAGAACACTTTGCCGGCCGTCGGCTTGGTCAGGCGCATGATGGTGCGGCCCGTGGTGGACTTACCGCAACCAGACTCGCCGACCAGGCCAAAGGTCTCGCCCGGATAAATCTCGAACGAAATGTCATTCACAGCAGAGACGACACGCTTAGAGAAGCGCTTGGCGAACATGCCGGACTCAGCGGGAAACTCCTTAGAGAGGTGCTCGACCTTCAGCAGCGGAGTACGCTCGTTGGTATCTGCCATTACGCCTCGCCTCCCTTCTTGGAATCCTTGCGCGTACGGGACGTCTCAGGAGCGTTCTTGAGGAACTCGGGGTCACCGGAGTAGTGGCACGCAGAGTAATGACCAGACTCGGTGACAACGCGCTCGGGGCGCTGCTTGCGGCACTTGTCCGTCGCATAGGGGCAACGAGGAGAGAAAACGCAGCCCTCAGGCAAGTTCATGAGCGAAGGCGGGTTGCCGTGAATCGGCGTAAGAGGCTTCTTCTCATCGATGGCCTGTTCCGGGATGGAGCGGATAAGGCCCCAGGTGTAGGGGTGGCGGCTCTCGTAGAAAATTTCCTCAGCAGTACCGAACTCGACAGGACGGCCGGCGTACATAACCATGATCTTATCGGCCATATCGGCGACGACGCCCAGGTCATGGGTAATCATGATGATGGCGTTGCCGTTCTTCTCCTGCATTTCCTGCATAAGCTCAATAATCTGAGCCTGAATGGTAACGTCCAGAGCAGTCGTAGGCTCGTCGGCAATCAGAATATCGGGATCGCAGGCAAGGGCCATAGCAATCATGACACGCTGACGCATACCGCCCGAGAACTGGTGCGGATACTCATTGACGCGCTTCTCGGGCTCGGGAATGCCAACGAGGTCCAAAAGCTCGGTGGCGCGCTTGAGCGCCTCCTGCTTGGAGTAACCACGGTGCAGACGAAGGCCCTCACCCACCTGCTTGCCGATCTTATAGACCGGGTTCAAGGAGGTCATAGGATCCTGGAAGATCATCGCGATGTCGTTACCGCGGATGTGCTGCATCTCTTCCTCGGTCATCTCGAGGATAGAACGACCGCGATAGCGAACGTCGCCGCCCTCAATCTTTCCCGGAGGCATCGAGATGAGGCCCATGATGGTCATGGCGGTCACGGACTTACCGGAGCCGGACTCACCGACGACACCCAGGGTCTCGCCGCGATCGAGCGTGTAGGACACACCGTCGACAGCGCGAACGACACCGTCCTCGGTATGGAAATACATCTTAAGGTCATCGACCTCGAGCAGATGCTGGCCCTCGGGAACCGGCTGGTCCTTCAGGTCCACATAGTTCTTGTTCTTCTTCATCCTTATGCGTCCTTCATCTTGACGTCGAGGGCGTCGCGCAGACCGTCACCCAGCAGGGTGAAGGCGAGCACCGTCGAGAGAATTGCCAAACCGGGCATGATCATCATCCAGGGAGCAGTCAGAAGATACTGCTGACCGTCCTGAATCATGGAGCCCCACGAAGGCGTAGGCGGAATAACGCCCATGCCGAGGAAGGACAGAGCGGACTCGGTCAGAATGGCGCCACCAATGTTCATAGTCGCGTAGACGACGATGGAGGCAACGGAGTTCGGGAAGATGTGGCGTACGACGATACGAGCATCAGATGCACCCATCGCACGCGCAGCGTCAACATAGTCGTTCTCTTTGACCGTCAGGATTGCGGATCGGAAGACGCGCGCAATCGAAGGCCAGCCGAGAATGCCGATGGCGATAAAGACATTCTGAAGACCACGACCGATAACGGCAATCATGGCAACAACGAACAGCACGTACGGGAACGCCAGGAAGATATCCGCGAAGCGCATGATGATCGTATCCCAGATGCCGCCATAGAAACCGGCCAGGGCGCCCATGACCAGACCGATCACCGTGGAGATGGCGGTGGCCATAATACCGACGGAAAGCGAAACGCGTGCACCGTAGATAACACGGACGAGAATGTCACGACCAAGAGAGTCGGTGCCAAACGGGTGCTCGGCACACGGAGCCAGCAGCGAAGTCTCGGCCATGGTGGTCGAGTCAGAAGCCGTAGGAGAGCCGAGCCAGGGCTTAGCCCACAGATCGGCGGTCAGGGCGACCACAACAACGATGATGATCCAGCAGACACCGATAACGGCGAGCTTGTTCTTACGAAGACGCTTAAAAGCGTCGCCCCACAGCGTGCGGGACTTGGCGGGAGCAGATGCGGCCTTGGTGGCGGTAGCCTGCTCCTGAGACTGAGAATCAGTTTCCTGCATGAGACGTACCTCCCTTAGGCCTTATCCGACGGACCGCCAAGGCGGATGCGCGGGTCGAGGAATGCATAGCTAATGTCGACGAGCAGGTTGATCACCATAACGACGACAACAATGAGCGTAACGCCGCCCATAACGATGGGCCAGTCGCGCATGCTAATGGCGCGGTAGACCTCGAAGCCGATGCCGGGCCAGTTAAAGACCGTCTCGGTCAGGATGGCGCCCGAAAGCATGCCGCCGAAGTCGACACCAATATAGGTAACGACGGGGATGAGTGCATTCTTAAGCGCATGCTTGATAATGATCGCGCGATTGGAGAGACCCTTGGCCTTTGCCGTACGGATGTAATCCTGGTTCATGACGTCAAGCAGCTGCGAGCGCATAATGCGGGCGGCATAAGCGGTCGAAACCGAAGCCAGCGTAATGGTCGGAAGCACATAGTGCATCCAATCCTGATACTGAGAGCTGGAACCGCCGGCACCCGAGATCGGCATGGAGAATGCACCGCCCGTGGCGTCCTTGAGAATGACGCCAAAGAACAGCTGCAGCAACATACCGAGCCAGAAGGCCGGGACGGCAACGAGAATCGACGTGGTGAGCGTTACCAAAATATCCCAGAAGGAATAACGCTTAACCGCCGAAATGATACCCGCACCGATACCCATGATTGCCTCGAGCACGATGGCGCACGCGGCAAGTTTGACCGTATACGGATACTTCTGGGCAAAGATTTCCGTAACCGGCAGCTTGCGCTGGTACGAATTGCCCAGATCGCCATGAAGCAGGCCGTTCATGTAATACAAGTAACGGTCCACGAGCGACGTTTGAACGGGGTCGCCGTTCTCGTCAAGGATCGCGTTGCCGTCCTCGTCCGTCTGGACCAGGTGATAGCGCACGCGAAGCTGAAGCTCCACCTCGGGGGACAGAGCCTTGTCTCCACCGATCAGCTTGATCGGATCTCCCGGCACGATATTCTGGAGGGCGAACAGAATCAGCGTAACGCCCAAAAACACCGGGATGAACTGAAGCACACGTTTAACGATGTACTTACCCATACCACTCCCCTATCTAGGGATTAACCTAAATGGGATGCCGATCGCCAGACCGGCATCCCAAAATTACCATCAGCCAGTTTACCCCAGGTTAGGGAGAACTGTATGTTTCCCATGAGGTCTACGTAAATACTTGACCCTCACGGAAGCTGCAAAACCCTTAGGCGAGCTCGGCGGTACCCAGATCGGCGTGCTTCTGCGGATCAACATAGAGATGCTTGACGCGGTCAGAGCCAGCGATGGTGTGCGTGTAGAACATCACCGGGATAACCGGGCAGTCAGCAGCGACCATGGCGTCGGCCTCCCGCATCTTGGCGATGCGCTCCTCGTCATCAACCGTGGTGCGGGCCTCGTCGACCTTGGCATCGAACTCGGGGTTGCTGTAACCGGAGCGGTTGTCGCCACCGAGGGAGTCGGAGTGGAACAGCGGGTACAGGAAGTTGTCCATGATCGGGTAATCGGCGATCCAGCCCAGACGGCCGAACTGATAGTTGAAGTTCTGATACTGCTCGAGCAGGGCAGACCACTCAGGGGTATCGGAGACAGCGGTAACGCCAACCTTGGCGAGGTCGCCGATGATGGACTCCATGATCTCCTTGTGACCACCGTCCTGGTTGTAGGAAAGGGTCACGCTAATGCCACGATCGCCGTTAGCGCCAGCGGGAGCGACCTTGTCGAGGTACTCGTTAGCCTTGTCGACGTCATAGGCGCAGAACTCCCATGCGCCCTCCTTGTAGCCGGCGATTCCCGGAGGAACAATACCGTCGGCGGGGGTACGGGTACCCTTGAAGATGGTCTTGCAGATGGCCTCACGGTTGATGGCCAGGGAGATGCCCTTGCGCAGGTCGGCGTTATTGAACGGCTCGGCCGTGGTGTTGCAGGTCAGATAGTACGTGGAAGGCTCGGCACCGAGCAGCATATGCTCGCCGTCACCCATGGTGTAGCCGTCCTTGGACTCGCCACGGTCCTTCTTGGCGGCGTCGATCTGAGCAACGGGAACGTCGCAGACATCGAGGTTACCGGCCTGGAACTCCTTGTAAGCGGTCTCCATGTCCTTGATGACCTGGAAGTGGATGCCATCGATCTTGGCCTTGTCGCCATAGTAATCGTCAAACTTCTTGAGGTTGATCTCCTGGCCATCCTCCCACTTACCGTCCATCATGAACGGGCCGTTACCGACCGGGGCAAGGTAGAAGCTCTTGACGTCGGACTCGGCGCACTCGGGAACCGGGGACAGAGCCGGGTGAGAGGCGACGAAGGGGAAGTCGGCGTAAGCGGAAGACAGCTTGACGACGAGGGTCTCATCGTCGGGGCAAGTAACACCGCTGAGCTCGGTAGCGTTGCCGGCAAGCAGATCGTCATAGCCCTCAACCATGGAAAGGTGATAGGAGACCTCGGAAGGACCATACTCGGTGGCGATGGCCGACTTGGTGTTGACTAGACGCTCCCAACCGAGCTTGAAGGACTTGGAGGTAACGTCGTCACCGTTGTGGAACTTAGCCTTCTTGATCTTGAAGGTGAACTCGGTGGCGTCGTCGTTAGCCTCAAAGGACTCGCAAGCCAGCGGAACGATCTCGCCCTTCTCGGGGTCGTACTCCGTCAGAGCGTCGAAGAGCTGGTACTCGACCTGAGTGCCCTGATCCTCCTGGACATTGTAGGGGTCGATGCAGACCGGGTTGTTGATGTAGAAGTTCAGCGTCGAACCGGAGTCAGATCCGGAAGCGTCGCCGCCCTTCTTGCCGCATGCGGCAAGAAAAGCCATGGAGCTCGCAGCGAGGGTGCCGCCAACAAAGGCGCGACGACCCATAACGGGCTGGTGGAACATAGAATCAGCCATGCCATCCTCCTTATGAGATAGGACAAAGTGAATTCGATCGGGCAACGTCGAGACAGCCCAATTGAACCATTCAAACGCGGTCCGCCGTTATGGCTGGTTATGCAATGCGGGCCAACGTTTTGCAATACAGTAGCGCATTTTATGCACAATTTGGCGCTGATTCCGGTTAACGGTCGAGAATTTCTTTAGTTAGGCGAAGTATGTGGGGATATTTTGACTCTATTAAAAGTCTGTAAACAAAAAGGGCCCCGCACATGCGGGACCCTTTACAAACGTATATACGCCGATACTTAGTAGCCGACGATGCCCTGCGGGAAGAAAAACATGCACAGAACGACACACACGGCAAAAACGACGGCCATAATTACCGTCAGGCGATCGAGGTTCTGCTCCATGACGCCCGTGGCAGAGCTGGAGTTATACAGCGAGCTAGCGATCATATCCGAAACGCCGGTGCCCTTACCGGAATGCATCAGAACGAGAATCGTCAGCGCCACGGCAGAAACAGCCCAAACGACAAACAGAAGAATCTGAAACGGACCCATAGATAAGCTCCTTAATAGAACAATTCAAACTCCAGTACTGTACCACAACCTCCAACACTCCCCCACCTGCCATTTAGGGACGGGGTAGAAATGGCAGAAATACCAAAAAGGGGGTCGTCCGGTTGTGGACAACCCCCTTACTAGAAAACGGTATTTGTTTTCTATTAGGCCTCGGTGGCGAGCACGCGACCCGTCATCTCGGCGGAAGGCTCAATACCAGCCATGGTGAGCATGGTCGGAGCGATATCGGAAAGACGGCCGTCCTCGATACCGGTGAGCTTGGCCTTATCATCAACGATGATGAACGGCACGCGGTTGGTGGTGTGAGCCGTAAACGGATGCTTGGAACCGTCGGAAGCAACGTCAAACATGTGATCGGCGTTGCCATGGTCGGCGGTAATCAGCGCAAAGCCGCCCTTGGCGAGAATCGCCGGGACAACCTTGGACAGAGCATCGTCAACAGCCTCGACGGCCTTAACGGCGGCGTCGAACACGCCGGTGTGACCAACCATGTCGCAGTTCGCGAAGTTCACGATGTAGAAATCAGCGCGATCCTCGTTAATAGCGGCGACGAGCTTCTCGGTAACCTCGGGAGCGCTCATCTCGGGCTGCAGATCGTAGGTAGCAACCTTGGGGGAAGCGACGAGCACGCGCTCCTCGCCCTCCTTGGGCTCCTCGATGCCGCCGTTGAGGAAGAACGTCACATGGGCGTACTTCTCGGTCTCGGCGGTGTGCAGCTGCTTCAGGCCATTGGCGGCGATAACGTCGGCCAGAACGTTCTCGGGGAATGTCTTGGGGAAGGCGACCTCGACGTCAAACGTCGGATCGTACTCGGTCATCGTCACAAAGTGCGAAAGCTTAATCTGCTCGCGCTCAAAGCCGTCGAACTCCTTGTCCGTGAACACGCGAGTCATCTGACGAGCGCGGTCGGGACGGAAGTTGAAGAAGATGGCCGCGTCGCCCTCGTGAATGCCCTCGTTGTGGGCAGCGAAGGGCTCGACGAACTCGTCGCCGCGCGGATCCTTCTCGTAGTAGGCCTTGATACCGGCAACGGGGTCGGTATCGGCATCGGACGCGTTGACCATGACGTCGTAGGCACGCTGGATGCGCTCCCAGCGGTTGTCGCGGTCCATGGCCCAATAGCGGCCCGAAACGGTGGCAACGCGAGCGTCGCAACCGGTCTCCTCGGAGATCTTAGCCAGGAAAGCGCAGAACTCGCTCATGTAGCCGGCACCGGACTGCGGGTCGACGTCGCGGCCATCCATGAAGGCGTGGACGCGAACGGTCTTGACGCCATGCTGGGCAGCCATCTTGACCAGAGCCTCGACGTGGTTCATGTGAGAATGAACACCGCCAGGGCTCATAAGGCCCATGAGGTGCAGGGTCTTGCCTTCGGCCTTGACGTCGTCCATAGCCTTGACGAAGACCTCGTTCTTGGCGATGGAGCCGTCCTTGATGGCGTTGTTGATGCGCGAAAGCTCCTGGAACACGATGCGGCCGGCACCGATGTTGAGGTGACCCACCTCGGAGTTGCCCATCTGGCCGTCGGGAAGGCCCACGTCCTCGCCCGAAGCACCGAGCGTGGTGTGAGGATACTTCTCGTACAGGCTATCAAGGAAGGGCGTCTTGGCAGCGGCGACGGCGTTCTCGCCATCAGCCGGAGCAAGGCCGCAGCCATCCATGATGATCAGGAGTGCAGGAAGATGACGCTGTGCCATATGTCCTACTCGCCTGCCTTGACGACCATAGAGGCGAAGTCGGCAGCCTTGAGCGAAGCGCCGCCCACGAGGGCGCCGTCAACGTCAGGCTTGGCGACGAGCTCGGCAATGTTGCCGGGCTTAGCGGAACCACCGTACAGGACGCGGATACCGTCGGCGAGCTCCTCGCCGAACATCTCCTTGAGGGTCTCACGGATAGCGCCGCAGACCTCCTGAGCGTCCTCGGCGGTAGCGGTCTTGCCGGTGCCGATAGCCCAGATGGGCTCGTAGGCGACGACGACCTGCTTGGGGCAGGTGATCTCAAGACCAGCAAGGCCAGCCTTGACCTGGTTCACGACGTGCTCGACATAGGTGCCAGCCTCGCGGACCTCGAGGGACTCGCCGCAGCAGAAGACGGGAACAAGACCGGCGGCAACGAGGGCCTTGGCCTTCTTGTTCTGATCCTCGTCGGTCTCGTGGAAGTAGTCGCGACGCTCGGAGTGACCGATGATGCAGTAGGTGCAGCCAGCGGACTTGAGCATGTCGCAAGAGGACTCACCGGTGAAGGCACCCTTGGCCTCCCAGTACACGTTCTGAGCACCGAGGGCGATGGGGGCAGCCTGAATACGGTCATGAACCGTGGTGATGTCAATGGTCGGAGGGCAGACGAGCACCTCGACGCCAGCCGGAACCTCGGGCAGAGCCTGAGCCAGCTCGTCGGCGAGCTTGGCGGCCTCGGCGACGTCGTTGTTCATCTTCCAGTTACCAGCGATAAGAAGGGTGCGATTAGGCATCGAGAAGCGCCTCCACTCCGGGCAGGGCCTTACCCTCGACGAGCTCCATGGAAGCGCCACCACCGGTGGAGATCCAGCTCATCTTGTCGGCCAGGTTGAACTTGTTGACAGCCGCGACAGAGTCACCACCGCCGATGATCGAGGTGCAGTCGGCCTCGGCGACGGCCTCGGCGATAGCCTGGGTGCCGTGAGCGAAGTTGTCGAACTCGAAGACGCCCATGGGGCCGTTCCAGAACACGGTCTTGGCGCCCTTGACGGCCTCGGCGTAGAGCTCCTCGGTCTTGGGGCCGATGTCCATGCCCTCACGATCGTCGGGGATAGCGTCGGAAGCGACAACCTCGGGGACAGCGTCCTCGCCAAAGTGATCGGCAACGCGGTTGTCGATGGGGAGCAGGATCTTGACGCCCTTCTCCTCGGCCTTCTTGAGCATCTCGCCGGCTCGCTCGACCCAGTCCTCTTCCTTGAGGGACTGACCGACGGTCAGACCCTGAGCCAGGAAGAAGGTGTAGGCCATGCCGCCACCGATGATCAGGGTATCAGCGGAGTCGATGAGGTGATCGAGAACGCCGATCTTGGAGGAAACCTTGGAACCGCCGACGATAGCGACGAAGGGGCGCTCGGGCTCGGCGAAGATGCCGGTCAGCGTGTCGACCTCCTTCTCGAGCAGGAAGCCGGCGACGGCAGGCAGGTAAGCGGCGGGGCCCACGACGGAACCCTGGGCGCGGTGAGCGGTGCCGAAGGCATCGAGAACGAAGACGTCACCATAGGAAGCGAGCTTCTTGGCGATCTCGGGATCGTTCTTCTTCTCACGCTTGTCAAAACGGACGTTCTCGAGAACGAGGACCTTGCCCGGCTCGACGGCGGCAACAGCCTCAGCAGCCTTCTCGCCGTAGGTGTCGGCGACAAAGGCAACATCGAGACCAGAGAGCTCAGCGAGCTTCTTGGCGACGGGCTCGAGGGACAGCTCGGGCTGGAAGCCGGTGCCATCGGGACGGCCGAGGTGGCTCATGAGGATGACGCGAGCGTTGTGCTCAACGAGGTAGTTGATGGTGGGCAGGGCAGCCTTGATGCGGGTGGTATCGCCAACGACGCCATCCTTGATAGGCACGTTGAAGTCAACGCGGACGAGAACGCGCTTGCCGTCGACATCGATGTCGCGGACGGTCTTCTTGGTAAAGGCCATGTTTGCTTCTACCTTTCGTACGTGTCTGCCTCCCATTACGGCAGACGATTTCCTATAAAAAGGGCGCGACCCTAGGGTGTAAGCCCTATGAGGCCGCGCCCTTCTTTAGACGCTCAACGAGCTATTCGCTAAAAGCTAAATTAAGCAACGAACTTCTCGAAGTACTTGATGGTGCGGACCATCTGAGAGGTGTAGGAGTTCTCGTTGTCGTACCAAGAGGTGACCTGAACGAGGGTCTGGCCGTTGCCGAGGTCAGAGCACATGGTCTGAGTGGCGTCGAAGATGGAGCCGTGGGTCTCGCCGATGATGTCGGTGGAGACGATGTCGTCCTCGTTGTAACCGAAGGTCTCGGAGATGGTGGAAGCGTAGGCCTTCATAGCGGCGTTGACCTCGTCGACGGTGACCTTCTTGTCAACGACAGCGTAGAGGTTGGTGATGGAGCCGGTCGGCGTCGGGACGCGCTGGGCGGCACCGATGAGCTTACCGTTGAGCTCGGGGAGAACCAGGCCGATAGCCTTGGCAGCACCGGTGGTGTTGGGGACGATGTTGACGGCGCAGGCGCGGCTACGACGCTTGTTGCCCTTGCGCTGCGGGCCGTCGAGCGGCATCTGGTCGCCGGTCCAGGCGTGAATGGTGGTCATGATGCCGGACACGATGGGAGCGAAGTCGTTCAGACCCTTGGCCATCGGGGCGAGGCAGTTGGTGGTGCAGGAAGCAGCGGAGATGATGTTGTCCTCAGCGGTCAGCGTCTCGTGGTTGACGTTGTACACGATGGTGGGCAGATCGCTGCCGGCCGGAGCGGAGATGACGACCTTCTTGGCGCCAGCGTTGATGTGGGCCTGAGCCTTAGCCTTGCTGGTGTAGAAGCCGGTGCACTCGAGAACGACGTCGACGTCGAGGTCGCCCCAAGGCAGGTTGTTGGCGTCGGCCTCCTTGTAGATCTTGATCTCCTTGCCGTCAACGGTGATGGAATCCTCGCCAGCAACGACCTCGTGATCGCGAGCGTAGTTGCCCTGCGTGGAGTCGTACTTCAGCAGGTAAGCGAGCATATCGGGAGAGGTGAGGTCGTTGATAGCGACGATCTCGGAGCCCTCATGACCGAACATCTGACGGAAAGCCAGACGACCGATGCGACCGAAGCCGTTAATAGCAACCTTTACTGCCATTGTGTCTCCTTTCGTAAGGCCCCCGCAAGCTACAGCGCCCGCCGTTGAGGCCCACAAACTAACCACTCGCCTAATATACCTTTTTTTTGACTTGAATTTCACGAGAATGCTCGAAATTGAAAATCAAATTTACGTTAAAACGTTTTAAAGAATAAAATAGCAGCTAAATCCGTATATAAGTCGATACTTTAAACTACCCGTTTGCTTCAATGAGCTTTTCAAGCCTCAAAACTCGATGGTAGAGGGCCGACTTCGACAAGGGAGGGTCAGCCATCTCCCCTAAATCACGCAGCGACAGATCGGGATAGCGCTCGCGCAGGTCGCAAAAGACCGCCAAGGCATCCGGAAGCGCATCGCGAAGGCCGCGCTGCTCGAGCTCATCGATAAGCGCAAGCTGATGTTGGGCAGCACCGGCGCTTCTGGTCTGGTTGGCGAGCTCGGCGTTCACGCGACGGTTCACATCGTTCTTAACCAACTTGACCGCGCGCGCCTCCTCAATCTCGGCAACGCTGCGCTTGGCACCAATCAGCTTTAATAAATGCTCGATTTCCTCGGCGCTCTTAATGTACACGGCATATGACCCCCGCCGCGCATTAACACGAGCATGGACCCCAATCTGCCCCAACAGGTCGCAAAGCCCCTTGGCATATTGCTCGCCCTGCACCGCGATCTCCAAATGAAAATCGCCGCGTGGATCGGCCACGAAGCCGCCCGCGATGAGCGCGCCGCGGATGTAGGCAAGCCTGCAGCAGGGACGGGCAACGATGTGTCGGGGAACACCAGCAACGAGCCCTCCCCTGCGGTCTAGAATGCCCAGCAGCACCAGAGCCTTGTCCAGGTCGGGTTGATCGGGCAGGGTAATGAGATAGTTACGGACCTTATGCAAGACCGATTTACGAACGGTGAATTCCGTTTTGAGCTTAAGGATGCGATGCGTCAGCGTGATCATCGTGCGCGCGACGGCTCCCGTCTCGGTCGCGACCGTCAAACGATACCGCCCGGAGCCGGCCAACGAAAGCGTACCGCTCACACGCGTCAGGGCGGCAAGCGTCGACAAATCGCAGTATTCACATTCGGGTTCGCAGCGCGCAAGCTCGTCGCGCACCTCAGCGGTAAACGACATGCAGGCCTATGCCTTCGTGTTGGCGCGCGACAGGTCGCGGTGGGAGATGCTCACGTGATACTGGGCGCCTTCCAAATAACGCGCCGTGGCCTCGGCGATGGCAACGCTGCGGTGCTGACCGCCCGTGCAACCGATGGCAATAGAAAGCTGCGGCTTGCCCTCTGCGATATAACCGGGCATGACCGTATCGAGCAGCTGCGTCCAGGCCTTCCAGAACTCCTGCGTCTTGGGATGGTCCAGAACAAAGTCGGAGACTTTCTTATCGAGACCGGTCATGGTGCGCATCTCGGGATCGTAGAACGGATTGGGCAGGAAGCGAACGTCGATCATAATGTCCGCCTCGACGGGCATACCGTGCTTAAAGCCAAACGAGAACACGTGAACGTCCATGAGCTGCTGGTCGGACAACTCGGAGAACGCCATGCGCAATTTGTTGCGCAGCGCAGAGGTGCGTAGGCGGCTCGTGTCGATGATCATATCGGCTCGTTCGCGCACGCCCTGCAGCTGAAGGCGCTCGCGCTGAATGGCATCGGCCGTAGTCTCCCCCGGCTTGGCAATGGGATGACGGCGGCGATTTTCGCTGTAGCGACGAATCAGCACCTCGTCAGAAGCCTCTAGGAACACGATGTCGCAGCTCATCTCGCGTTCTTCGAGCGCGGCGACCGCATCGAGCAACTCGTCAAACAGTCCCTGGCTACGCAAATCGCAGGTGACGGCGAGATGCCTGCCCACGCCCGTATTGATGCCGACGAGCGCGGCAAGCTGGGCGATCAGACGCGGAGGCAGGTTATCGATGCAAAAATAGCCCATGTCCTCGAACACGTGCATGGCCTGCGTGCGGCCCGATCCGGACATTCCGGTGATGATGACGATATCGGGGATGCGCTCCGAGCGCTCCGCCGCATCCATGGCATCTCCCTTTTGCATGTGCTGCCTCCCGAAAACAAGCGCGGGACCCAGCAACCCGGATCCCGCGCGGTCAATTGCCTATATTGAGTATACCGCCCCGAGCGGATACGAGGCCTGTCTTACGCCTCAAGCGCAGCCTTGAACCAACTCGTAATACTCGTGGGATGCGTGATGGCAGTGCCGACGACAACGGCCCAAGCGCCAGCATCAATCGCGGCGCGAGCCTCCTCGGGCGTGTGCACACGGCCCTCGCAGATGATGGGAAGACCGGGGAATTCCTCGGTCGCCTGACGCAGAAGCGGAAGATCGGGGCCATCGGCCATGGTGCAGTCGATGGCGGCGACACCATGAGAAAGCGTGGTGGATACAAGGTCGAAGCCCATATCAACCGCACGGCGAATGTCCTCGATGGTGGCACAATCCGCCATCAGGAGCACACCCTCCTCGTGCAGCGGACGGAAGGTGTCCTCGACGGTCTTGCCATCGGGACGCGGACGATCGGTGGCATCGATCGCCACGATATCGGCACCGGCAGCAACGCAGGCGCGAGCGTGACGCAGCGTCGGCGTGATGTAAACGCCCTCGTGCCCATCCTTCCACAGGCCGATGACGGGAACCTCACAGCGACCCTTAATGGCGGCAATGTCGGCAAGGCCCTGGCAGCGAATGGCGGCAGCGCCGCCGAGCTCGCAAGCGCGAGACATTTGAGCCATGGTCTCGGGCGTACGAAGCGGCTCGCCCATATACGCCTGAACGCTCACGACGAGCTTGCCCTTCAGGGATTGAATCAAAGGATCGACGGTCATAAGGCTGCAACCTTTCTCAGAACAGCCTCCCGAGGCGTGTTGTCTCGGGAGGCTCCTACAGCAGATACGTTTACTTCAACGAGGCAAGAAGATGCTCAGCGGCACCGATGAGCGGAGCATCGCCCTCCAGAGAACCGATGAGGATCGGCGTGTCTTGAAGCGGATCGAGCGCCTGGCTGGCATAGCCCTCGTGCACCGAATCCTTCCACGTCTGCGAACGCCAATCGGGACCTTGGTGAATCACGCCGCCCGAAAGCACGATAACCTCAGGGTCCAGGATGTTAGCGAGCGAGCCCAAGCTGGCACCCAACGCAAAGCCGGCATCATGGATGACCTCGGTCGCCTTTGCGTCGCCTGCACGGCACAGGTCGTTCACATCGCGACCGACCGAAGGACGGCTGGGGTCGACGCGGCCAAAGCGCTCATCGTACATACGACCAATGGAAGTGCCCGAAGCAACCGACTCCAGATGGCCGGAACGCCCGCAGGCGCAGGGAATGCCGGCGGCAGCCGAGCACTCGATGTGGCCCATATGGCCAGCAGCACCATGGAAGCCCTGCATCACGCGGCCGTTCTCGACATATGCGCCGCCGATGCCCGTACCGATGCCAAGACATAAGACGGAGAACTTGCCCTTGCCGACGCCCCAGTGGGCCTCGCCCAGAGCATGAGCCTGCACGTCGCCTACAACGGCAACGGGAAGACCGAGATCCTCGCGCAGACGCGGCCCCAACTGAACGCCGGACCAGCCGGGCATGATCTCATTGGCATACGCGATGGCGCCCGTCTTGGGATCGACGACGCCGGCGGCACCGATACCGACGCCAAGGACCTCGACATCGGGATTCGCCTCGAGAGCAGCCTTGATGGACGCCTTGATACGCTGGAAGACGGCCTCGCCGCCCTCTTGGGCCTCGGTGGGAACCTCGGCCTCAAAAACGGGATGGGGCACACTACCGTCAGCCGGGTACTCCATGATGGCAGTCGCGATCTTAGTTCCGCCGATATCGACAGAACAGACGTACTTGTTCTCCATGTCGCTCTCCTTCGGAGATAAAAACAACTACAGGAAATGAGGGCAGAATTATCGCCACAGGTTGATAAAGGTTTCCCAGGTGCCCGAGGTTGGGGTGAAAGTGGTCGGGCGTTGACCTAATGGGTCACGCCCGACCACTTGAGCCCCAAGATCGGGTGCCTGGGGAAGCTTTACAGGAGACCGTTGTCCTGGAGGACCTTCCTAATAGCCTCGACGTTCTCGCCGGTCATGGCCTTCACCGGGCGCGGCATGGTCGGGCTGTCGAAGATACCCATGAGGTTCATAGCGGTCTTGAAGGCGCCGACGCCACCGGCATAGCCCTGGACGCCCGAGGTGACATCCCAGATGTGCGAAATCTCATTGAGGCGATCCTGCTCGGCCTTGACGGTAGCCCAGTCACCAGCCTGAGCGGCCTTCCACTGACGAACGTAGCCCTCGGGCTCAACGTTGGCGAGACCCGGGACAGAGCCGTCGGCGCCACCGAGGTAAGCACCGTCGACAACAACCTCGTGGCCGGTGAGGATGCTCATCGGATGGCCGTTCTTCTCGTTCTCCTGAACGAGGTAGCGGAACGAGATGTCATCACCCGAGGAATCCTTGACGCCAGCAAGGACGCCCTCGGCGCCGAGCTTGGCAAGGAGCTTCCAGGGGAGCTTGGTGTGAACGCAGACGGGAATGTCATAGGCAAAGATGGGCAGGTCAAGCTCCTCGTGCAGGATGCGGAAGTGCTCCTCGACCTCGGTCATGCCCTGCAGGGCATAGAACGGGCAGGTGGCGACGAGGGCATCGGCGCCCAGCTCCTGAGCGACCTTGCCGTGCTCAATCATGCGCTCGGTCTCGGTATCGATGATGCCGACCAGAACAGGCACGCGGTGGTCGACGATGCGGACGGCCTCGGCGATGATCTGGCGACGACGCTCGTCGGTGGAGAAAACGACCTCACCCGAAGAGCCCAAGAAGAACAGGCCATCGACGCCGGCATCGATCATGCGGTTGATGCTGCGCTCAAAGGAGACAACATCGAGCTGATGATCTTCGGTATCGGGAACAACGACGGGAGGGATAACGCCGGTGAATTTCTGAGTTGCCACAAGAATCTCCTTAGTTGTCTGGCGGGCGGCCCTATGCCACCCACTCTTGTTGGCAGTGTCCAGGCCGTCTAGGCCAAAGAACACGGGTAGAACGTTTGGTTAAAAAAGTCGATGACTTCGTTTTCAAACGCGTTGATGCGCTCATGAGCGTATTTGGCATAGATGATATGCCTCCGGTCACACTCAAGACCGTTGAATACGGCAAACTGGCCCTTGGGATCACTCACGGCATCCATGAGCGATGTGCCCATGAGCACCGATCCACGCACCCGAGACGACAACGCCTCGAGGCCACCGGGAATTGGATTGGCAACCGCCGTGCAGGCGAGGCCCCGCTCGTCCAGAGCAGAAACCGCCAGCGCGACTCCGCCGCCAAGGCCCTCGCCCCATGCAAAGATGCGGTCGGGGTCCACGCCATCAAGATTGCGCGCCACCTTCGCCATCGCGCAACCCCAACGGACGCGCTTGACAAAAGCAGGAGAGGCAATCCCCTGCTGCAGCTCGCTGGATCCAATCGCCTCATCGTCCAGCGCAAGCACGGCATATCCCATGGCCGCAAACCTCGTCATGTGATGCCATCCCCGCACGGGTCGGTCGATGTCGTGAAACATCAGACATAGCGGCACAAGCTCGGATGCTCGGGCGCGACCGGCAGGCTCGATCAAACGTGCGTGGACCACATCGCCACCAAGCTCAAAGGAAACCTCGGAGTAGCGGGCATACGGATTGGCGAAATCGATCGCCGTAATACTCGGCCCGCAAACCTCAAGGTCCGAAGCGGCTATCTCTAATTCGGAAACATCCGCAGAAGCATCACCGCGCCAATCCCGGAAATCAGCGAGCCTTGACGAGACCGTTCCGGGAATCCCCACAAGGTCGGAGACAATCAGCTCGTTGACATTGCTCTCGCACTTAGACATGAGCCTCCCCTCCCTTGCAGAAAAACGGAATGATCAGATCGTCAAAATCCTGAATCTCCTCGTGGCCAAAGCCTTCAAAGAACTCATGACGCTTTTCACAGGTCAGGTTGTTATAGACCGCAAACTGCGTCGCTGGCGGACAGACGGTATCGGCTGTGCCGGTGCCAAACAGCACGGGGCATTTGACCATAGGGGCAAAGTTCTTGGAATCGAAGTACGCCAGCTTGGCATAGGCTTCGTCGATACGAGTCGAGTCCTCGTCAAACCAGCGAGACCAATAGCGCAGGCCCTCGTAGGCAATGTCGTCGGCATCCAAATCCCAGACCAGGCGGAAATCCGACAGGAAGGGATAGAGGATGGCGGCGCGATTGATAAGCTCGCTGTTAAGTGCACAGGTCGCAATGCCCAAACCGCCGCCCTGCGACGCGCCGTTCACAAACACACGGGCAAGATCGATGCCCTCGAGCTCGCGAACGATGCGGCACAGGATGCGAATATCTTGGTGCATGCGGACATAGTAGAGGTTGGCCGGATCGCCGTCGATACCGGCGACGATATGGCCCGCGACCGTTGTGCCCTCAAATCCACCAATGTCCTCGGAGGGACCTCCTTGGCCGGGGCAGTCGAGGGCGATGAGTGCCATGCCCATGCCCGCAAACGACGCCTGCTCAAACCAGCTGCGGCTTGCACCCGGATACCCATGGAACTGAAGTACCAATGGCACGGGCTCGTCCGAGACGGGTTTAAGGTACTTGGCATGCAGGCGAGCGCCACACATGCCGGTATACCAGAGGTCGAAAAGCTGGCAGGTCACGGCATCGGTGACCGATGCCGTCTCGATCGCATAGTCAAGCCCGACGGCGTCGGCCTCGGCCATGCGGTCCTTCCAAAAGAGATCGAAATCTGATGGACGGGGCATGGCGCCCCGATACCCACCAAATTGCTGTTGTAGCTCCTGAGCACTTGGCATGGCTCGTGAACCCAACCTTTCGAAATCGCAACGGAGGTGCGCCCGGCAAGGGAACCGGGCGCACGGGAGGGAAAGCGAGGCTACTCGCCGAGCTTGGGATGCAGCAGCGACGGCGCAGCACCGAGCAGCATCTTGGTGTAGGGGTCCTGAGGGTGCTGGAAGACCTGCTTGGCCTCGCCCTGCTCGACGATCTTGCCGCCATTCATAACGATGATGTCGTCAGAGATATAGCGGACCGTCTGGATGTCATGGCTGATGAACACCATGGCCAGGCCGAGCTCCTTCTTAAGGTCGGTCAGCAGGTTCAGAATCTGCGCGCGGACCGAAACGTCCAGAGCCGAGGTGGGCTCGTCGGCGATGATGGCATCGGGGTTCAACGACAGGGCACGGGCAATTGCGACGCGCTGGCGCTGGCCGCCCGAAAGCTGGCCGGGAAGAACCTCGGCGGCGGAGCTGGGCAGACCGGTGAGCTCCAGGAGCTCCTTGACGCGCTTCTCCTGCTCGGCCTCGGTACCCAGGTTGTGGACGCGCATGGGGTCGAGCAGCTGCTCGCGAACGACCATGCGGGGATTGAGCGCCGTAGCCGGATTCTGGAACACGACCGAGATGACACGGCCCATGTGGCGACGGTCCTCGGCGGTACGCTTGGTTACGTCCTTGCCCTTAAAGTAGACCTTGCCGCTCGTGGGGGCCTGCAGGCCGCACATGACGTTGGCGGTGGTGGACTTACCGCAACCGGACTCGCCGACGATGCCGATCGTCTGACCGGGCATGAGCCTAATCGTTACACCCTGGACGGCGTGAACCAGGTTGGGGTGCAGAATCGAGCCGGTACGGGTCCTAAAGGTGACGTGGACGTCATCAAGGAAGATGATCGGCTCGACGCCGTTGACTGCGGTCTCGCTCATCTACATCACCTCCGCGTGAGGGGTCAAACCATTTGCCTTGAGCACCTCGTCGGGGAGCTCGGAATAGAAGTGCTCGGTGCCGGGCACGCGCTTGAAGACCGGACGGGTGTCCAGGCCAATGCGCGGATGGCTCGAGCGGGGCGCGAAGCGATCGCCCTTGGGGAAATCGCGCGGGCTCGGAACGGCGCCGGGCACCTGGTGCAGACGGCCCGAACCGCTCTCGATGGACAGAACGGAGCCCAGAAGACCGCGGGTGTACTCGTGGATCGGGTTAGTGAGCAGCTCCTTGGTGGGCGCCTGCTCGATAACCTGACCGGCGTACATAACCGTGATGTTATGGGCGACCTCGGCGACCAGCGCCAAGTCATGCGAGACGAAGATCATGGCAAAGCCGAGCTTGGCCTGAAGGTCGTTGAGCAGCTTGATGACCTGCTTCTGGACGGTAACGTCCAGAGCGGTCGTGGGCTCGTCGCAGATGACCAGCTTGGGGTCGCGGGTAAGGGCCATAGCGATCAGGACACGCTGACGCTGGCCACCGGAAAGCTCATGCGGGTAGCTCTCGAGCGTACGCTTGGGGTCGAGGCCCACGAGCTCCAGGAGTTCCTCGGCGCTGCGGGTGCCGCCGCGCTTGGTGAGCTGCTTCATCTGGGCAGAGATGAGCATGGAGGGGTTGAGCGAGGACAGGGCGTCCTGATAGACCATAGCGATATCGGTACCGCGCAGGCCGAACCACTCCTTCTTGCTCATCTTGAGCAGGTCGCGGCCCTCCCAGAGGACCTCGCCGGAAAGGTGCTCGTCATCGTCGGTCAGGCCCATGATGGCCAGCGTGGTGATGGACTTACCGCAACCGGACTCGCCCACCAGGCCCATGGTCTGACCAGGACGGACGTCAAAGTTGACATGGTCGACGACGTTGATATCGCCGTGATGCTCAAACTGAATGCAGAAGTCACGGACCGAGAGAATCGGTTCGACAGACTCGTCGGGCACATGGCGATCGTCACGCTTGAGCTCGACATCGCGCAGGGCGCCAAGGCGAGCGGAGAGGGACTGGGCCTGCTCCTTGTAGGCGCGAAC
>UROC01000029.1 GCA_900549345.1 uncultured Collinsella sp. | reverse complement strand
GAGGATGTTGCCCCAGGTAGCGGTGGGCTCCTGGATACCAGCGCCGATGAAGGTCAGCGAGGCCTCGAAGATGATGGCGTCGGCGACCAGGGTAACGGTGAAGACCATGATCGGGGCGATGCAGTTACGCAGAACATGCTTGATCAAAATCCACGGAGCCTTGGCGCCGGAAACGATGACCGCGCGGACATAGTCCTCGCCGTACTCGGACACGATGTTGGCGCGCACGATACGGGCAATCTGCGGAGCGTACATAAAGCCGATGGCGAAGATGATCGACGGCACGGAGTTGCCCAGGATGGAGACGAAGACGGCCGCGAGGGCGATGCCCGGGATGGACATGATGATGTCCAGGATACGCATGATCGTCTCGGAAACGGCCTTGCGCGAAACCGCCGCAAGGGCGCCCACGACCGAGCCGCAGACCAGAGCCATGGCAGTGGCGCCAAAGCCGATAATCAGCGAGTAACGACCACCGTAGAGCATGCGCGACAGAATGTCGCGACCCTTATCGTCGGTACCGAAGATAAATCCGTTGCCGGGAGCCTGGCGAGCCGTAAAAATCTCGACCGGGCTATAGGGGGCAAGAAGGGGCGCCAGAATCGCAGTCAGGGCGACCAGCACCAACACGACGGCGGCAATCTTAGAAGACAGCGTCATCTTCTTCCAGCCACCGAGCTTGAGCCCCTTGGAGGCAGCCTTCTCGAGCTGCTCGGTTTGCTTCTCTCGAATCTTTACCATAATCTACACCGTCCTGATGCGCGGGTTGATGAGCAGGTAGAGCATGTCAACCACGATGTTGATGATGATGAAGGCAAGAGCAACGACGATAACGACGCCCTGAACCAGGTTCGCCTCGTTGCCCTGAACGCCCTGCAGAATCGCGGTGCCCATGCCGGGGAGGTTGAAGATAACCTCGATGACGACGGCGCCGCCCATGAGGTAACCGATCTTAAGACCGAGGGTGGTGACCGGGGTGATCAGCGCATTGCGAAGAACGTTGATGCCGACGACGACCTTCTCGGGAACGCCGGCGCCGCGAGCCATACGGACATAATCCTTATCGAGCTCCTCGACCATGGCGGTACGCACGATACGAGTCATCTGGCCCGTCAGCGGAAATGCCAAGGCGATAGCGGGCATGATCATACGTCCCAGATAGCCAGCCGGATTCGTGGTGAAGTGAGGCAGAGCACCCGATGCCGGAAGCACCTTAAGGTAGGAAGAGAACAGCAGGATCAACAGAACGGCAAGCCAGAACGACGGGGTTGCCAAGCCGGCGATGGAAAAGACGCGGATCACTTGGTCCGGCCATTTGTCGCGATACAGTGCCGCGATGACGCCGAGTAAAAACGAAACGACCGCACCGATGGCAAGGCCGATGAAGGTCAGCTGCATCGTGACGGGCAGGGCCGTGGAGATGCGCTTGGCAACGGAGTTGCGAGCAGCACCATAGGTGCCCATGTCACCATGGATCAAATCGCCCATATAGCGCACGTAGCGCACAGGCCAGGGGTCGTCCAGACCATACTTCTCATGGTACTCGGCAACCGCCTCGGGCGAGGCACCGTCACCCAACGCCGTGTAGGCGGGGTCGGTCTTGGAGAACGACATAAGGAAGAACACCAGGACGGTGACGCCCAATGCCATGATCGGCAGCGCCACAAGACGCCTTCCAATCAAACGTAGCAAGTTGTTCACGTTCTCTCCCCTTTCTTTTGTCGGTAGGACCAACTGGTATATGAGTACGGATACTCATTACAAGACCCGAGCGACATCGAGGTCGCCCGGGTCTTTGTTTCAACTATGAGGATACGGTCCCAACGACCGACATCCTGCATACAGACTCAAGCGAGTCTTACGCCTTGACGGTCGCAACGCCCCTGAAGGACATGCTCGTCGTGCCGATGCCCTTGAAGCCATCGAGGGCCTCGCCGTTGGGCGCAGTGGACGGATCGTCCCAGGAAGCGGAGACGGTCTTGACGTGGACAACGGGGTACAGAACGGCGTTGTCGGCAATGATGTCGAAGCACTCGTTCCACTTCTTCTGCTGCTCATCGCCCTCGGCGGCAAGAGCCTCGTCCATGAGACCGTGGAGCTTCTGCCACTCAGCGGACTCCTTCCACGGGCAACGGGTCTGCATCCAGACGTTGTCGCCGTACCACCAGTTGAGCAGCAGGTCGGGGTCGGCGCCGAAGCAGGAAGGATCGCCAGGGGCAAGGAGGATATCGTAGGCCTCGCCGCCGTCGATGGCAGCGTAGGTGGCCGGCGAGGTATCGGTCTGGATGGTCACATCGAAGCCGAGAGCGTCGAGGTCATTCTTGACCTGGGCGGCCATGCCCTTAATCTGCTCGTTGTCGGTGGTGCGCAGGGTGATGGCTCCCGTGGTGATGCCAGACTCCTCGATGAGCTTCTTAGCCTTCTTGGCGTCGGTCTTGTACACCGTGGAAGCCTCATGATAGTTGGTGAAGCTCTTGGGCAGGTAGCAGCTGGCAGCGGTGGCAAGGCCGGCGAAGGTGTTGCTGACCATCTTCTCGGTGTCGAGCGCATACATGACAGCCTGACGGACCTTGACGTTGTTCCAAGGCTCCTTGGCGACGTTGAACATGATGAAGCGGGTGCCGAAACCCTGAACGTTATCGATCTTGCAGCCGGCGCTCTCGAGCTGGTCGACGGCGTCAGCGGTAACGAGCTCCATAACGAGCGTGGAGCCCTCCTGCTGAGCGGTAACGCGAGCGGTGGGGTCGGTCAGGATGCTGTACTGGATCTTCTTATCCTCGGCAGCATACTCACCGTTGTACTCGGGGTTGGGAACCAGGGTGATCTCGGTATCGGAGATAGAGTCGTACATCCAGGGGCCGGAGCCGATCGGCTGCTTGGCGCGATCCTCCTCGGTCTGGGTGGCCGGGGTAACGCGGACGATGGCCAGACGATCCTTGAGCAGGGAGAAGTTGGGGACCTTGGTCTTGACCGTCACGGTGCTGGCGTCCTTGGCCTCGATGGACTCGAAGGGCTGGAAGAACGGAGCATAGGTAGCGGAAGCGGCGCAAGCGGTGTAGGAGGCAACGACATCGTCAGCGGTGACCTCGGTGCCATCGGAGAACTTGGCGCCCTTGCGGATGGTGACCTCGAAAGTGGTGTCGTCCACAGACTTGGGATCGTCGGTGGCGAGCTCTTTGAAGGTGCTGTAGTCGTGGTAATCGATGCCGTAGAGGCCCTCGACGACGTGCCAGTTAGCACCCAGGCCCACAGCGGAGCCGGTGCTGGCGGGATCGAAGCTGGACGGAGCGTAAGCGGAACCAGCGGTGATCACGCCGCCGCCACGGTTGGCGGAATCGGTGGAACCGGAAGCGGAACCCTCGTCGCTAGAGCTGCCACCGCAGCCGGTGAGACCAAGCCCTGCGACAGCAGCGACGCTGCCGGTGAGGCCGAGGAACGAACGCCTGGACATACCCTTGTTGATGATGGCCATGTCTTCTCCTATCAATAGAGAATCTTACCCGGGAGCGCCTAGACGTGCCCCCGCGCAACTTGCGGACGATATATACCTTACCTACCGACGAACCCAACTGAGGTGCCGCGCTCGGCGACCGATACATACATACGCTTGAACGGTATTTGCTACCGTTCACCGAATTCATTGACAAACGATTCGCCAGACAGTATGTATCGACGAGGTGAGATATCAGTCTTCGTCAACCCGCAGGATAGCAGGGTTGTTCACCATGGCTAGTCAAACGTTTTAGCGTCAATTAAACCCGAAATCGGCTGGTAATCGCCGTGAAATAAATGATTGAAAATCACGCAATCATGTATATCAGTTGTTTAGAGGCGTGTTTAGTTTTCGGATTGCTTTGCCGCCGCCTCGGCGCGCTCGGCATTCCATGCAACGAGCGCCTCGTGAACCGCTTTGGCGACATCGGCAGGAATGCCTCGAACTTCCGCGATCTCTTGCTCGCTCGCCGCGCGCAAACGCTTCATCGAGCCAAAATGGCGCATAAGGGCACGTTTTCTGGTGGGTCCCACGCCTGGAACGTCATCGAGTACCGAAACCGTCATGGCTTTATCGCGCAATTCGCGATGGAACGTGATGGCAAAACGGTGCGATTCATCGCGCACCTGTTTAATTAGATAGAGCGACGCGGACCCGGTCGGCAGCACGACGGGAGTCTCGTCCCAAGGCACGAAAACCTCCTCATCGGCCTTTGCCAAGCCACAAACTGGTATATCGAGCCCAAGAGCCTCAAGTTGCTTGATCGCAGCGGTCAATTGCGGCTTACCGCCATCGACAACGAGCAAATCGGGGCGCGAGCCAAAGCGCTCGTCGGCCATGCGCTCGGGAGCATAACGTCGTCCCAAAACCTCGGACATCGACACGAAGTCGTTTGCCTCGTCCAATTCGGCCTGAATTTTAAAACGACGATACTGACTCTTGTCGGCGCGCCCGTTGGTAAACACCACCATCGAGGCGACCGTAAAGGTGCCATGCAGTGTAGAGATATCGAAGCACTCGATACGCAACGGCGGCGATGGCAGCGCCAACGCACTTTCGAGCTCCAGGAGCGCTTGATTGGTGCGGTCGTCAGCGTACCCCGTTCGCATCATGTAGCGCATGAGGGCATGGCGCGCATTTTTGGATGCCATATCGAGCAGACGGTGCTTTTCGCCACGCTGCGGCCTATGGAGATGGCAGGAACGCTCACGCTTGCCCGCAAGCCACTCCCCCAGCGCTTCCGCATCCTCAAGCTCGACGGAAAGGTTGACCTCAGCTGGAATATCAGCCGTCTCGTCGTAATAGCGCTTAAGAAAGCCCGACTGGAGCTCTTCCTCGTCAACATCAAGACCCTTGTCGAGAATGAACTCGCAGGTGCGAACTGTTCGGCCCTCGCGAACGACGAAGACGCAAGCGGCGGAGATGGTCTCCTCGCGATAGAAACCGATGACATCTATATCGACACTGGAGGGAAAAACGACTTGCTGACGATCGTCCAGACCCCTGATGACCTCCAAACGACGTTTGACGCGTGCCGCGCGCTCAAAGTCGAGCGCCTCAGCGGCATCCGTCATCTCGGAGGTCAGCTCATCGACGACATCCTTGCGATGGCCCGACAAAAAGCGCTCGACACGCTTGACGTTCTTGGCATAGTCTGCCGGGGAAATCGCGCCGACACACGCACCCGGGCCGCGCCCGACATGGTAGTCAAAGCAGGGGCGCCCGTTTTGCGCGCAAATCATATTGACGATGTCTTCCTCGCCCTTGTGGGACTCGACGATACGGCGACAACGACGCCACTCCGCACAGGATGCGGAGCAGATGGGGATAACCTTGCGCAGCGTATCTATCGTCTCACGTGCCGCGCGGCTATCGGTATAAGGTCCAAAATAGCGCGTTCCCGGCTTATGACGCTCACGCGTGTATTTGATAGCGGGATACAGGTCGCCCTTTGTAATGGCGATAAAGGGGTAGCTCTTGTCATCCTTGAGGTCGACGTTAAAGTACGGATGGTACTGACCAATCAAATTGCGCTCGAGCACCAACGCCTCGTGCTCGGTCTCCACCACGATATAGTCAAAGCTCGCCACCAGCTGCATCATCAGCGGGATCTTCTGGCGCTCGTCCTGCAGCGTCACGTACTGACGCATACGGGCGCGCAGGTTTTTCGCCTTGCCCACGTAGATGACATCGCCCTTGGCGTCTTTCCAAAGGTAGCAGCCGGGCTGCGTGGGAACGCGCGAAACCTGCTCGGCAAGCGTTGGAATGTTGTCGTGACCGGCCACGCGCACCTACTTGCGACGAATCAGCGCCGAGACCTCGGGCATCTTAAGGACGACGGCAAGGCCAAAGGTAACAGCAAGCGAGACGACACCCGCAACGCAAACGTAGCCAAGAGTAATCAGAATCGAGCCGCCAAGTGCCCCGACAAAGTGCTCAAGCGCCCACATGACGCCGGCGCCTGCGGCAGCACCCAGGCCACCGAGCAAAAGGCCAAAGAAACCGCCATGCAGGATAGATTTAACCTGAAGACCACGCAGACGACGACGCAGCCACCACAGCGAGCAACCGACCAAGATCACGTAGTCGACGACATACGAAAGCGCGATTGCCGGCATACCGAAGCCCAGCACAACGCCAAACAGCAGAACCGAGCCGGCCTGGCCGATGGCGGAATACAGACAATAGCGGCTATAGGGCTTCATGTCGAGCAAGGCAGAGAAGCTCTTCTGCATCAGCACGACCACGCCGTAGAGCGGCAGGGAAAGTGCCAGGTAGATAAGGAACTCCGACACCAGCGCCACACCGGACTCATCGAACTTGCCAGCGCAGTAGATCATGTTGAGCGGACGCGCGAAGACAATCAGGTACAGCGCGAATGGAATCAGGAAGAACAGCATCTGGGCGACGCCACGCGAAATGCCCGTGCGGACGCTGTCGTAATCCTTCTCCTGTGCGTCGTGAGAGAGCTCGGTATAGAGCGCCGTCGAAAGCGAGGCGGCAATCAGCGCGTAGGGCAGCGTGTACCACAGGCGCGCATAGGCGATGACGGAAGGGCCAGTCTCGGGCTGGACCACCAGCGCGGCAGCGTTGGTGATAGAAGTCGAGACAAACATGCACACCGTGGCGAGCAGCGTCGGGATACCGAGCGCAATCGTCTGGCGCAGCGCGGGGTCCTTAAAGGCGATATGGATATGGGGATGCACGCCGTGCTTGCCAAGCGCGGGAATCTGACATGCCATCTGAACAAAGACACCGAGGGTCGTACCGGCCGCAATCAAGATGATGCCGGCACGTTCGCCAAACTGTGCGGACACGGGCGCAAAACCCATAAAGCTCGCAATGACGATCACATTGTTGAGGACCGGGGCAAACGTCGACCAGAAGTAGTCGCGGTGTGCGTTGAGAACGCCCGAGAACACCGAACCCAAACCATAAAACAGAATCTGGATGGCAAAGAAACGGAACATGAACGCAGCGGTATCCATGCTGCCGCCGTCACCCGAAAGGAACGATTGCGTCCAGATAAAGCCCGGGGCGAACACGGTCCCCAGCAACGAAATGCCACCCAGCACCAAAAGCAGAATGCCGAGCAGGTTGCCCACGTACTCGTTAGAGGCCTCGCGACCCTGCTCACGCCTCACGCCCATGTACACGGGCAAAAACGCCGTCACGAGCATGCCGCCCATCACGAGTTCGTAGAGCATATTGGGCAGGTTGTTGGCGACCTGATAGGAGGACGAGAGTAGCGACATGCCGATAGCGGCCGCCATTGCCCACGTGCGGATAAAACCAGTGACGCGAGACACGATGGTCAGGATGGTCATAAGCCCGGCGGAACGACCAACCGTGGAGTAGTCCGACGAGCCCATGTCGTCAGTGTCATCTCGCGATGAAGAAGCTTCGGATGAGGGTGTCTGAGGCGCAGATTCTTCTGCAAAATGAGCTCCGCGCTTCAATTCTTCCTGCGGCATCGCTCAGTCCTCTCTCGTAATCGCGGCAACTGTCGCCCCGCAAAATGCAATTAAATCATCAGGTGCAAGCTCGAGCTGATAACCACGCTTGCCTCCCGAAATAAAAATGGTATCCCAAAGGACACATGTCTCATCAATGAGCGTCCGGTAGCGTTTTTTCATACCGACCGGACTGCAGCCGCCGCGAACGTAGCCAGTCGCCGCAAGCAAATCCTTCACATGCATCATGGCCAAGGACTTCTCCCCCGCGGCACGCGCGGCGGACTTTAGATCGAGCTCGTCGGCAACAGGGATGCAGCACACGACGTGGTCGTTGGACGGCGTCACGCAGACCAAGGTCTTAAATCCTTGACCGGGCTCCTCGCCAAGCTGCTCCGAAATCGCGACCCCCAGGCCCGCCGACTCATCACCATCGTCTTCGTACGTATGTAGAACATAGGAAATGCCGGCGCTTTCCAGCTCGCGCATCGCATTGGTTTTTGGCGTCTTTACAGCCTTTGCCATGGCATATCCTTTCCCTCGCATTCGGACGCAAGGATTAAGTATATGTCCAATTCGGCTGCATACGTCACTTCGACACAGCAAGCGCCATCGAATCACAAGGAGTCGATGGCGCCCATAAACTGAATCGCCTATTTATTGAGCATCAAGTTGAGCCTGACGCTCCCGGTCACGCCTGAGCAACGGCGCCAAAAACTTGCCCGTATAACTCTGCGGACAGTCCGCAACCTGCTCCGGTGTGCCCGAAACCACGACGGTTCCGCCGCCGTTACCGCCCTCGGGGCCCATATCGATCAGACGGTCGGCAACCTTGATGACATCAAGATTGTGTTCAATCACCAGCACCGTGTTGCCCGCATCGACCAAGCGCTGCAGCACATCGAGCAGCTGGCGGACGTCCTCAAAATGAAGGCCGGTCGTCGGCTCATCCAAAATATAGAACGTCTTGCCCGTCTGGCGTCGATGAAGCTCCTTGGCGAGCTTCACACGCTGCGCCTCGCCGCCCGAGAGCGTCGTAGCGGGCTGGCCCAGGCTCACGTAGCCCAAGCCTACATCGTACAGCGTCTGGAGCTTGCGCTTAATCTGCGGGATATTCCCAAAGAAGGCCAGTGCCTCGGTGACGCTCATGTCGAGCACGTCCGAGATGGTCTTACCACGGTAGGTGACCTCAAGCGTCTCGCGGTTATAGCGTTTGCCGCCGCAGACCTCACAGGGGACATAGATATCGGGAAGGAAGTGCATCTCGATCTTAATTTGTCCGTCGCCCTTGCATGCTTCGCAGCGACCGCCGCTCACGTTAAAGGAGAAACGTCCCGGCGAGTAGCCACGCGCCTTCGACTCCGGCGTACTCGCAAACAGCGCGCGAAGATCATCCCACAGGCCAATGTACGTAGCAGGGTTGGAACGCGGCGTGCGGCCAATCGGCGACTGGTCGATATCGATAACCTTATCGATACACTCGATGCCCTCGATTTTCTTATACGGACCCACAGGGCGCGTCGAACGGTGAATGGCATTCGTAAGGGCAGGTGCGATAGTGTCGGTAACCAGGGAGCTCTTACCCGATCCCGACACGCCGGTAACGACCGTAAGCGTACCGAACTCAATCTTGGCGGTAACGTTTTTGAGGTTGTTGGCGCGGGCGCCCGTGATCTTAAGGCAGCCGCGACCGGGCTTGCGGCGTTCATCGGGAACCCGGATCATTCGTTTGCCGGTCAGATAAGCGCCCGTCATCGACTCGGGACACGCCATGATATCGGCAGGCGTTCCCGCCGCGACTAAGTGTCCGCCGTTCACGCCCGCGCCGGGGCCCATGTCGATCACATAGTCGGCAGCACGAATCGTATCCTCATCATGCTCGACGACGATGACGGTATTGCCGATATCGCGTAGGCGCTCAAGCGTCTTGATCAGGCGCTCGTTATCGCGCTGATGGAGGCCAATCGATGGCTCGTCCAAAATGTACAGCACACCCATGAGGCCGGCGCCGATCTGCGTTGCCAGGCGAATGCGCTGGGCCTCGCCTCCGGAAAGCGTCGCCGAGGCACGATCGAGGGTCAGATAGTCGAGTCCGACATCGACCAGAAAACGCAAGCGCTCCAGGATTTCCTTGACGATGCGCCCACCGATAAATTGTTGGCGCTCGGTAAGCTCCAAGCCCTCAAAAAACTCGAGCGACTCGCGGCACGATAGGCAGCAGACCTCGTAAATGGACTTACCGCCTACGGTAACGGCGAGCATCTCGGGGCGCAGACGAGCACCATGGCAACTCGAGCACGGCTCCTCGCGGATGTACTTCTCCAAGCGCGCCTTGGTGTTCTCATTCGTCGTCTCGGTATAGCGCTCGTACAGGATATTGCGCACGCCCGAAAACTTGGTGTCCCACTGGCTGCGGCGCCCATCGAGCTTTTGATAGTCGACCGAAATCTTCTGGTCGCCCATGCCGTCTAAAAACGCGCGACGCACCCGCGGAGGCAGATCCTCCCACGGCGTATCGACGCTCACCTTAAAGTGTTTGCAGACCGCAGCGAAAATCTGCGGATAGTAGTTAGAGTTGCCAAACAGGCTGCCAAAAACCCCGTCGGCGATCGACTTCGAGGGGTCTTCGATTAGGGCCTCGGCATCGACCGTCTTCTTAAAGCCCAGGCCATCGCACTCTGGGCACGCGCCATAGGGCGCGTTGAACGAGAAATCACGCGGCTGCAGGTCATCGATGGAGTGTCCATGCTCCGGGCACGCTAACGCCAGCGAATACTCCAGCAACTCGCCTTCGGTCCCCTCGGGAGCGTCGCGGTCGGGCAGCAAGTATACGTTCACATTGCCGTGCGCCAGCGCAGTCGCCTGTTCAACGGACTCGGCAATACGGCCCAGCGAGTTCTCACGGATCACGATGCGGTCGACCACGACCTCGATATCGTGCTTGAATTTCTTATCCAAATCGATAGGGGCATCAAGCGAGCGAACCTCGCCGTCGACACGCACGCGGCTAAAGCCCTCGGCGCGAAGGTCCTCAAACAGCTTGGTGTACTCGCCTTTTCGCCCGCGCACCACCGGTGCCAGCACAAACGCGCGGCGGCCCTCCCCCGCCGCCAGGACCTTATCGGCGACCTGGTCGGTCGTCTGGCGCTCAATGACGCGGCCGCATTCGGGACAGTGCGGGGTGCCCACACGGGCGAACAGCAGACGCAGATAGTCATAAATCTCGGTTACGGTGCCAACCGTCGAGCGAGGGTTTTTAGATGTCGTCTTTTGGTCGATCGACACCGCCGGCGAAAGGCCGTCGATTGAATCCAAGTCGGGTTTGTCCATCTGGCCCAAGAACTGGCGCGCATAACTCGAAAGGCTCTCGACGTATCGACGCTGGCCCTCGGCATAGATAGTGTCGAATGCCAGCGAACTCTTGCCCGAGCCAGAAAGACCGGTAATGACCACGAGTTGGTCACGCGGAATGGAAACATCGATATCACGGAGGTTGTGCTCACGAGCGCCGCGAATAACGATAGAGGAATCAGACATGGAAGCTCCTTGCCTCCTATTGCATCGAATCATACTGCCGATGAGTTTAGCGCACTCGACGCGCACAGATGTTCGTAATACAAGATTCGCAGACCTTTAGCTTTGCGTATCGGGCGCTTTGTTTCTCGAAATGCCGTGGAAAGGTTACAGTAATCTAATACTGAACTTAATTTGCTGTACCAGAGGAACGTCCATGACCGAAGATATCCCCCTTGAAATCACTTCGAGCGACATGGCCAATCTGCCCATATTCATCGCCGTCCTTATCGTGGCCGCCGTCGTCGTGCGCGTGTATTTTTCAATCAAACGCAACGAAAAGCCACCCATTGCCCGCGTCTTTTGGTGCGCGACGCTCCTCATCCCGCTCGGCGTGGTAGCTGCATGGATTACGAATCAATCGCTCGTAAATGAGGGCAGCTCCCTATGGGTCCTTTCTTATTCGGCGCTCGGTGCTGCCGCCGTCATGCTTCTTGTCGAGCCCTTGGTTTCGGGACTTATCGACCAAACCGACCTTGCGACGGGAACGGTTGCCTGTATTTGCCGCGACATCCTTGTCATCGCCGCTGTTTCAGCGCTCTCGTTCGTTTCAATCGAAATTGCCTGCAACGAAACGTTCTATCGCATTCCCGCCAACTCATTCGGGTTTTCCGTCGGGTTGCTCGCGACGGTTCTGCTCTCCCTTTATTTGCTGGGACAGCGTCATGGAGGCGTCATGGTCCTCGTGCCCGTCGTCTGTTGCGTCCTTGGCATTGCCGAGCACTTCGTCATAACGTTTAAAGGCGAAGCCATCCTGCCAAGCGATATCTTGGCCCTTGGCACCGCAATGGAAGTGAGCGAGGGATACGAGTTTACCTTTACCGCCGGAATCGTAACCTCTCTCGCCCTGCTGGAGATTTCCCTGGGGCTTCTTTCGCTCATCCGACCGCGAAAGCTCCGTACGCCCACCCATGTCTTCCCCGCTATCGCCGCTAACCTCTGTGCTTTTCTGCTAGTGACCGTTGTGGGGCTCTCAGGCTTTTCCAACATCGACTTGGAGCAGGCGCTGGATTTTGGATTTGACCGTTGGCAGCCCATCACCACGTATGCGTCTCAGGGTTTTATCACTTCGTTCACCGAAATGGTCAACGAGTTGCCCATTGAGAAGCCCGAAGACTATACGCCCGATGAGGCGCAGAGCATCGAGCAGGAGCTCGCCGCCGTCTACGACAGCACATATGGCTCGAGCGAACAGCGCGCGGCGGCCGTTGCCCAGTTCAATGAAATCAAGCCGACGATTGTTGCCGTCATGAACGAGAGTTTTAGCGACCTTTCGTGCTTTGAGCAGCTCCAGGCGGCCGGGTACTTCGGCCCCGCATTCTACAACTCGCTTCCCGACACACTTGTTCGCGGCACCATGCTCGCTTCGGTCGCCGGTGGCGGAACGGCGAACTCCGAATTCGAATTTTTGACCGGAGCGACAACGGCCTTTGTCGGATTAGGCAAGATCCCCTATCAGCTGTATCAGATGAATGGCGTAAACAGCCTGGCAAAGGACCTTAAAGAGCTTGGGTATACCACTACCGCTATGCACCCGCAAAACCCCGTCAACTACCATCGAGATAAAATCTATCAGCAGCTGGGCTTTGGAGACTTTCTTTCAATCGGCGATTTCGAAGGTGTGCCCTATTACCATGCCGGCGTATGCGACTACGCTACCTACGACAAGATACTCGACCTGCTTAGAACCGACGAAGCGCCACAGTTCATCTTTGACGTCACGATGCAAAATCACGGCGGCTACGACTATGGCACCGTTCCCGCCGAAGAGCTGACAAACTATTGGGTCGAGGGAGCCAGCGAAGGCGCCAACAGCGCGCTCAACACCTATCTCACCTGCATCAACGCATCCGACCGGGACCTCGAGTACTTTATCAACGAGCTCCGCAATATCGGCAGACCGGTTGTTCTTGTCTTTTTTGGCGACCATCAGCCGAGCGCCGCAACGACTCTCAACGACGAGCTGTACCCTCAGGAAGATACGGCAAGCCACGCTTTCCGTATCTATCAGTCGACATATCTCGTCTGGGCTAACTATGAGATCGCCGGCAATACCGAGCTCAACGTCTACGACACCGTCGGGGCAAACGAGATTGCAGCCATTACCCTTAATAAGATCGGCGCTCCGCTCACCAATTACCAAAAGGCCCTGCTTGCGACAAGGTCAGATGTGCCCACCATCAATGTCGCCGGCTATCTCGGTGCCGACGGGCTGCGCTACGACTTGGAATCGGAAGACAGCCCCTACGCCTCGACGATCGACAAGCTGCAGCGCATGCAATACCTCGAGTTCGCCAGCAAAGTTCAGTAAGCCCGCCCATTCGCTTGGGCCCATCGTATTGCAAGCACGCTCGGCCCAAACGCATCGCAAATGACTCCCGCTCGCAAACGAGGGTACAATGACGCTCGTGTCACATCGCGGGGCCCCGGCCCCAGCATATACAAAGGAGTCATACATGGGTTGCGAACACGCACAGGCCGCCGGCGGACAAACGTCGCCGTCGCAATTTGAGGAGAACACGCTGTCCGAGGTCAAGCGCGTCATCGCCGTGCTTTCCGGCAAGGGCGGTGTCGGCAAGTCATTTGTCACCGGTGCCATCGCCACCGAGCTTGCCCGTCACGGCCACAAGGTCGGCGTCCTCGATGCCGACATCACCGGTCCCTCTATCCCCAAGATGTTCGGTATGAGTGGACGCCACGTCCATGCCCTTGGCAACCTTATGCTGCCCGAAATCTCCGAGCACGGCGTCAAGGTCATGAGCTCCAACCTGCTGCTCCAAAACGAGACCGACCCCGTCCTTTGGCGCGGTCCGGTCATCGCAGGCGCCATTAGGCAGTTCTGGAGCGAGACCTCGTGGGGCCCCATCGACTACCTGCTGGTCGACATGCCTCCGGGAACAGGCGACGTCGCGCTCACCGTCTTCCAGTCGCTGCCGGTCGACGGCATCGTCATCGTCACGAGCCCGCAGGATCTGGTCTCGATGATCGTCGCCAAGGCGGTCAACATGGCCGAGAAGATGAACGTCCCCATTCTGGGCATTGTCGAGAACATGAGCTATATTGAGTGCCCCGACTGCGGCAAGAAGATCGAGGTCTTTGGCAAGAGCAAGCTCCCCGAGGTCGCAGAGCGCTATAACCTCGACATCTTGGGCCAGCTTCCCATTAATCCGGCACTCGCCGAGGCCTGCGATAAGGGCGAGGTCGAGACCGCGCTGCCCGATGGCATGTTGCCCAAGGCGGTCTCTGCCGTCGAGGCTATTACCCCGCACGAGACCGACGAGGCCTAAGTGAACGCGAGCGCCCTCTATGACGTCTTGGTAATCGGCGGCGGGGCTTCAGGCCTCGCCGCCGCCATTACGGCCGCACGCGCTGGCAAAAGCGTCTGCATCGTTGAGCGCGATGTCGCCTGCGGCCTTAAGCTCCTTGCGACCGGTAACGGCCGCTGCAACCTCTCCAACGTATCGATCGATCCTCAGCGGTATAACCACCCAGCATTCGTCACATCCGTCATGGGCCCCCAGCCCGAACAAGAGCTTATGGGTTTCTTCTCCTCGCTGGGCATCATGACAACCTCCGAGGAAGGCCGGCTGTACCCGCGCTCCCTTCGCGCCGAATCGGTGCGCGACGCGCTTCTCAGCGTTTGCGACCGCCTAGGTATCACCTTAATCTGCGGAGCCAACGTTGCCTCGGCGCACAAAGCTTCCGAAGGCTGGGCACTCCAAATAGACCGTCCAGCGCGGGCACTCAAGGCAAAAAAGCACGACGACCGAAAATCGGAGCTCCGCTCGCTTCGGAAAGCGCTCGCCGATGTCCCTCGCAAGAACGAGGCCCTGCAGGCACATGCCGTAATTATCGCCACGGGCGGCAACCCCACCGGTATCGCCGATACGTTTAGCCTCCCCCTCACTTCACTGCGCCCCATCCTCTGCCCCGTATCGGCAACGGTCGTTGGCGATCGGGCGGCATTCAAGACGTTGGATGGCCTGCGCGTCCGTGCCCGCTTGACGCTCGCCCGCAATCATAATGAGCTCTGGCACGAAGACGGTGAAGTGCTGTTTCGAACCTTCGGTATCTCGGGTGTCGCTGTCTTCAACCTCTCTCGTCGTATCCAGCACGGCGATACGATCCTGCTCGACGTTTTCCCCGACCTCTCCAAAGACGAGCTGCTCGATACGCTCAACCGACGCGTTGAACTGCTCGGCCGCTTTTCACCCCGCGATCCCCGTTGGCTCGACGGCATGCTCGCCCCGCAACTCTCCCGCGTCGTCTGCACAGCGTTCGAGCAGTGCCATCCAGGCTCCAACGATGTCATCCACCTGGTCTCGATCCTCAAACACTTTAAGTTGCTCGTCGAGGGAACAGCCGAGGAGCGCTCAGCACAGGTCACGCGTGGTGGCATATTTGTCGAGAGCATCTCAACACCCAGCCTACGCGCGCGCAGCGTTGTCGACGCCCCGCTTTACGTCTGCGGTGAAGCGCTCGACATCGACGCCGATTGCGGAGGCTTTAACCTTGCGTGGGCCTGGATCTCGGGCATTCGCGCTGCAAGCAGCCTGTAGCCGCGCAGTCTATAATCAAAAACGCATTCGGGCCGTCTGGGATACCGGACGGCCTCTTTCTTGCCTCTAAGGAGACCTCGATGATTGAAATCACCCAAGTCAACGCGTCGCTCGATGAAGCCGGCGATGAAAATGCCTGTCTCATTGTTGGCAAGCGAGTCGCCAAGTGCGTCCTACGTTGCAAGGACTCCGAGATCAAGTCCATCGAGCTCCACCGCAAGTCAATCGACGCTCGCAAAAAACGAGACGTCCATTTTATCCTGAGCTTTCGTGTTGAGCTGACTAGTCCCCACCTCGAGCGAGAAGCGATCGACAGCGTTGCCGAGCGTGACCGCTCGCGCGTACGCGCGATAGAAGACTATGAGCCTTCATTCCCCTCCCCCGCCTCCGACGCACCTCAAGAACGCCCTGTCGTTGTCGGCGCCGGATGCGCCGGCCTTTTCGCTGCGCTTACGCTCGCCGAAGCAGGTCTTAAGCCCTTGCTCATCGAGCGCGGCGACCCGGCATTTCGCCGCTCGCGGGCGATCGACCTCTTTCTAAAGGAGCGCATCCTCGACCCCGAGAGCAATATCCAGTTTGGTCTGGGCGGCGCGGGGACCTTCTCGGACGGCAAGCTCAATACGGGAACAAAAAATCCCGCCCATCGTCTTATCCTCGAAACCTTCGTCGAGGCGGGTGCGCCCCGCGATATTCTGTGGGATGCCAAGCCGCACATTGGCTCCGACATCCTTCCCAAGGTTGTCACCGCTATATCCCAGCGCATCGAGCAGCTCGGAGGTGTCGTCCGTTATCGAACGAAGCTCGTCGACATTCGCATCGACGCGTCTGGCGCCATCACCGGCATTGATGTCCAATCGTCCCAAGACGCCGCTTACGAGTCAATCGAGACAAAGCACCTCATCCTCGCCTGCGGGCATTCTGCTCGCGATATTTTTGAGCTCCTTAAGGACCACAACGTGGCCCTCGCACAAAAGACCTTTGCCATGGGCGTTCGCATCGAGCATCCGCAACGCGACATCGACCGAGCCCAATATGGAGCCTCGGCGGGACATCCAGCGCTCGGGGCGGCCCCCTACAAACTTGTTGCCCATCTTCCCAACGGCCGCAGCGTGTTCTCGTTTTGTATGTGCCCCGGCGGACAGGTTGTTGCCGCCTCTTCAGAACCGTGCCATCTGTGCGTCAACGGGGCCAGTCTCAATGCCCGCGACGGACGCAACGCAAATGCCGCCCTGCTCGTTAACGTCACGCCTGAGGACCTTCCCAACAATGACCCGCTCGCCGGCATCGAGCTCCAGCGTGCCTGCGAGGCGGCCGCCTATCGCCTGGGCGGTTCCAACTGGAACGCACCAGCACAGCTTGTCGGAGATTTCCTCGCAGGACGCGCCAGTAAGGCGCCCGGAAAGGTAAAGCCCACCTATCCGCTCGGTGTGACCTGGACGGCAATTGACGAAGCCCTGCCGCAGCATATCATCGAGTCGCTCCGCCTGGGACTTCCCCTACTCGGAAAAAAGCTACGCGGCTACGACTGCCCCGATGCCGTTCTTACCGGCGTGGAGACTCGTTCGAGCTCACCGGTCACTGTCACCCGAGACCGAACGTGCCATGCCGTGTCGACCCCGGGCCTCTACCCTTGTGGTGAGGGAGCTGGATATGCCGGCGGCATCATGAGCGCGGCCACCGACGGCATCCGTTGTGCCGAAGCCCTGATCGCAGACCTCTAACGCACGAATTCCAGCGCGCAAAAGACACAGGCCCCAAGCTCCACAGGGAACTCGGGGCCTGTTCACTATTTCTTAAACCGTGCACCCTGGCGTTTTCTGCCCGATGCGAACGTGGAACCCTTGCGGGCCTGCGAACGTAAGCGCTCGATCGTCTCGTCCTCAGACGCACCCTCGAGCATCGCCCGAATCTGAACGACGGCATCGCGCAGGCGCGCCGCCTCCTCAAAGTCCATGGCGGCAGAAGCGTTACGCATATCCTCTTCCATGGTTTCGACGATCCGCACAAGCTCGTCATGCGGCAGTTCTTCCAACTGCTCCGCAAGTGTCTGCTCGGGCGCCACCGTTTCCGGCACGCCGCCCTCGCCCGACGCATCGGGCGTATAGAATGCGCCATGGCCAAGAGAGTCGCCCTTCGAGCGCCCCTTGGAACCCACGGTTTTTTCGGCCTCGGCAATAAAACTTGAGATGTCGTTGATGGCCTTGCGCACCGTCTTGGGCACAATGCCATGCTCTTCGTTATATGCCATCTGAATCTCGCGACGGCGCTGCGTCTCCTCGATGGCCTCTTTCATCGAATCGGTCACAACGTCTGCATACATGATGACTTCGCCATCGGCGTTACGGGCCGCACGGCCAATCGTCTGAATCAGCGAACGGCGGTTGCGCAAGAAGCCTTCCTTATCGGCATCGAGAATTGCCACCAGTGAGACCTCGGGAAGATCCAAGCCCTCGCGAAGCAGGTTGATGCCAACGAGAACATCGATCTTGCCCTCGCGCAGCGTTCGCAAGATCTCGACACGGTCCATTGTCGCCGTATCAGAGTGCATGTAATTGACCTTAATGCCCGCGTCGAGCAGATGGTCGGTCAGGTCCTCGGCCATGCGCTTGGTCAACGTGGTCACCAGCACGCGCTCCTTGCGGGCAACGCGCTCGCGAATCTCGTCCTCAAGATCGTCAATCTGGCCTCGGACCGGACGAACGTCGATCTTGGGATCGAGCAGACCGGTCGGACGAATAATCTGCTCAACGTCGTTTTGGCTCACCCGCAGCTCATAGTCGCCCGGCGTGGCCGAAACATAGATAAACTGGGGGATCCTTGCCTCAAACTCATCGAAACGAAGCGGGCGGTTATCGAGCGCCGAGGGCAGGCGAAAACCGTGTTCCACCAGCGTCACCTTACGCGAGCGGTCACCTTCGTGCATGCCGCGAATCTGCGGCACCGTCACATGGCTCTCATCGATGATGCAGAGCATATCCTTGGGAAAGTAATCGATCAGGGTAAACGGCGGCTCGCCCGGCTTGCGACCGTCCAGATGACGCGAGTAGTTCTCGATGCCGTTGCAAAAGCCCATCGTCTCGAGCATCTCAAGATCATAATCGGTGCGCTGCTGCAGACGCTGCGCCTCGAGCAACTTGTCGGTCGCCTTGAGCTCCGCCACGCGCTTCTCGCACTCTTCGCTGATCGATTTCAGAGCCGCCTTGACCTTCGGCTTCTCGGTCACGTAGTGCGATGCCGGCCATACGGGGATGGCCTCGTACTCACGCAGCATCTCACCGGTGACCTCATCGATCTCGGCAATCAGCTCGACCTCGTCGCCAAAGAACTCAAACCGCAACGGATGCTCGGCATAAGGCGGATACACGTCGACAACATCGCCGCGCACGCGGAACGTGCCGCGTGCCAGGTCATAGTCATTGCGATCATATTGAATGTCGATAAGTGCATGGATAAAGTCATCGCGCTCGAGCGGCACCTTCTTGTCGACGTTCGGGGCTAGGCCCGCATAGTCCTCAGGAGAGCCAATGCCATAGATACACGAGACCGATGCGACGACGATCACATCTCGTCGAGAGAGCAGTGATGCGGTCGCCTGATGGCGCAGCATCTCGACCTCTTCGTTAATCGATGAGTCTTTCTCGATATATGTATCACTTTGCGGCACATACGCCTCGGGCTGATAGTAGTCGTAGTACGAGACGAAGTAGACCACAGCGTTATTGGGAAAGAACTCTTTGAGCTCGCTCGCAAGCTGAGCGGCAAGCGTTTTATTCGGAGCCATGACCAGCGTCGGCTTTCCCAGGGCCTCAATAGTCTTTGCCATCGTGAAGGTCTTGCCCGAACCAGTCACGCCCAGCAAAACCTGATAGCGATCTCCGTCCCTCACGCCCTGCACAAGCGACTCAATGGCCTTGGGCTGGGAACCGGCAGGCTCATAGGGGGAAACGACTTCAAACGGCACCTCAGCGCCCTCAACGCCAAAGCGCTTAAGTTCACCACCAACGCGTTCTACTTCAAATTCCGCCATGGATACTCCTAACTCATACATCTGCAGTATACGCAGGCGGTGGGCTTAGTCCTATACGAACCGCTCGGGATAGAGAGTCTTATATCGAACCCAGGCATTATTGACGCGAATCAGATAAGCCTGAGTTTCAGGGAAGGTAATCGCATTATGGAGTGACGTGTTCTGCTGCGCCCATCCGTCGACATTGCCCATACCGGCGTTATAGGCGGCGATGGCACTATCCGTCGACCCGTTGAAATAGGTAAGAAGATACGAGAGGTATGCGCAGCCAAACTCGATATTCGTAGCCGGATCGTTAAGATTGTCGGCCGAATACACCTCTCCGTCGACAAGGCCCTTGGCGATCATATCCTGGGCAGTCTCGGGCATCAGCTGCATCAATCCCTGAGCACCCTGATTCGACTCGGCCTCGGGATCCCAATTCGATTCCGACTTAATGACAGCGCACACCAGATACGGATCCAGATTATGCGAAATACTGGATTGCTTTACATATGCCTCGTAGTCAATCGGATACAGTGGCTTAAAGAAAGCGGCAGGAGCACACGAGTAGACGAGCGAAATAAGGCCGAAGACGAACACAACGGCAAGTGGCGCCACGCGATACCACGTAAAGAAACGTGCCTTAGGCATCGGCCTCCTCCTTGTCCGCAGTATCTATAAACCCGTGGCATGCAAGCCATGAGTCAAGCTGCTCAAAGAGCGAATTATCGCCAGCGGCATTATCAATCACCGTTGTAGCGAGATTGCAGAGCGCAGACTCTTCGGGCTGGCAAGCAGAACGAGCATCGAAATCGGATGGCTCCATGCCACGTTGAATAGCGCGCTCGCGACGAACTGACAAAGGGGCGCTAATGACCAGAATTTCATCAGCCAAGCCAAATGCATCCTCAAAACCAGTCGGAGCAGAAACCTCGACCACCGCAAAGGGATAACGGGGAGATGAAACCGTACAACAAACCGGATCGAGAATCCTAAGCGAAAGCTGTTCAATCAGAACGGGATGCACGATGCCATTGAGCCGTGTGACCGAATCAGGAGAAGCGAAAGCTCGAGAAGCGAGGATGCTGCGGCGAATGCCGCCTATCTCATCCAAAATGTCCCAACCGAATTCATCCGCAAGAGCGCTAACGATATCAGAGCCCGGCACATACAGCGATTTTGCAAGCTCATCCAGATCGATAAGCATAGCGCCACGAGATTCGAAATAGCGGCAGGCAGTCGACTTACCCGAAGCAATATTGCCCAAGACAAAAACGGTAAACATCAAGTCCTCCCTTACGCCAATGGGAGTTATTATCGCGCAAATAGAAAAGAAGGACTCAAAATACAGCCAAACAGTAAGACAAGCTAAACGAAGGCAAGTTCTTGTATTACAGCTCTCTATCAAACGCAAAAAAGGGGGAGGCCGCGAGGCCTCC
>UROC01000028.1 GCA_900549345.1 uncultured Collinsella sp. | reverse complement strand
AAGTGCTTTCCTTTGCGTGCGGAACTCGCGACAAACTTAACCGCCCCGCCCAGCAGGCGAGCTGCGGGAACATGCTTCCGTCCAAGAAATATCGTGCAAAAGGAATTCTGGCTGAATTATTGTTCGCGTGGGTGATTCAGTCGATGAGGGCTATTTATGCCCTGTCGGGGACTAAGGAGTGTCCCGGGGTGCCGGCAGGAATGAAACGTCCCTAAGTGCCGGGCTGTATGAAAAAGGCGGGGGCTCCTGGTGGAGTCCTCGCCTTTGTTACAGGGGGCGATGTTATTCGCGTACCGTGGAATTAGACCAGGCGGGCGTTGATCGTCTTGGCGATCTCGGCGGCGTCGGTGGAACCCTTGACGGTGGCACGGAAGTCCTCGTCCATGAGCGCCTCGGCGACCTTGGACAGGATTTTGAGGTGCGTGGTGCCAGCCTGGGCGCCCGGGATGAGCAGGGCGATGGCCACGTTGACGGGAGCGCCGTCCATGGTGTCCCAACCGGTCACGCCGGACTCGTCCTTGACGACGATGACGGCAGCCTCGGTAATGGCGTCGGACTTGGCATGCGGGATGGCGAAGCCCTCCATCATGCCCGTGGTGCCCTCGGCCTCGCGGGCCAGGAAGGCGTTCATCACGGCGTCGGCGTCGCTTGCGATACCGGCCTTGACGGCCTGGTTGGAAACGAAGCTCAGAGCCTCGTCACGAGAAGCGAAGTCCTCGGCGACAAAGACGTTCTCGACCTTCACGAAGTCAGAAGCCTCGGCCTTGGGGGCCTCGACAGCAGCGGCCTTGGGAGCCTCAACCGGCTTGACTGCAGGAGCGGCCTTCTGGTTCTTCTCGAAGTCATACTTCTTGAAGGCCACGAACAGGATGCCACCGACCACAGCGCCGATGAGGATCGCGAGGACCCACAGCGGACCGTTCTCGACAACGGGCAGGACCAGGAAGCCGCCGTGAGGCGCCGGATCGTGAACGTTGAACATGATGGTCAGGATCGACGCGATAGAGGAACCGAGCATCATGATGGGCATGACGGGCCAGATGTTCTTGGTCATGAACGGAATGGCGCCCTCGGTGATGTGGGTGCAACCAAGGATGAGGTTGACGATACCGGCGTCGTGATCCTCCTGGCTGAAGTATTTCTTGCCGACAACGACGGCGAAGGTGGTGATCAGCGGCGGAACGATGCAAGCGGCGGAGACGGCAGCCATGAAGTTGGTGCCGAAGTTGTAGGTGTCGGTGCCGACACCGGCGGCCAGGGCCTCGGTGAGCATAGCGGTACCGGTAACGTAAGCAGCCTTGTTGACCGGGCCGCCCATGTCAAAGGCGCACATACAGCCGATGGCAAGACCCAGGACAACGGCGCCAGAGGCGGACAGGCCCTTGAGGAAGTCCATCATGGCGGTGTTGATGGCAGCCATGGGGCCGGAAATGCCGAGCATGACCAGGCCGACGATAGCCGTCGAGAACAGCGGGTACAAAAAGATTGCCTTGAGGCCGTCCAGGTTCTTGGGCAGACCGGCAAAGACCTTCTCGAGCAGCAGGATGACATAACCGGCGAGGAAGCCGCCGACGATGCCGCCCAGGAAGCCGAAGCCCACGCCGGCACCACCGGCGTCGATCATGCCGGTCTCGGCGTTAACAGGCAGGCCCTGGATGGCGATCATACCGGCAACAAAACCGGGGACGAGCGCCGGGCGCTTGCCGATGGACTCGGCGATGTAGGCGGAAAGCACGGGAACCATGAGGTTCATGGCAATGCCGCCGATGATCTTGAGCATAGCGGCAAAGCTGTTGTAATCAGACGCCGTCGAATCGAAGGACGTAATGCCCCACAGGAACGAAACAGCGGTCAAGACACCACCGGCAACGACGAAGACCAGCATATGGCTGACGCCGTTCATAAGGTGCTTGTAGATGACGTGACCGATGGACTCCTTCTCCTCGACCTCGTCCTCGACATCGGCAGCGGCTGCAACCGTGCTGTCGCCCTTGGCGGCGAGTGCGCGGTCAATCAGCTTACCGGCGGCCTCAACGGACAGGGCCTTGGAAACACCAACGGAAACCATGGGCTTGCCGGCGAAACGCTCAGCCTGGACATCCTTGTCGGCTGCGACGACGACGGCCTTGGCACCGGCGATCTCGCTCTTGGTGAGTTCGTTCTCGACACCGACCTGGCCATGAGTCTCGACCTTAATGGTCAGACCGCGCTCGGCAGCTGCCTTCTCTAGCGCCTCCTTCGCCATGAAGGTGTGCGCAATGCCAGTCGGGCAACCGGTGGCGGCGATGATGTCAAACTTAGCCATGTGTCCCTCCTTTTTAAGTTTTGCGCCCGCAGGCGCTCCTCTACACGCGCGTCCTTGCGCGCTTTTCCACAACTGAAAGATACCAACCTACCGTCCGCGTGAGAAGAGACAAGGCGCAATTCTCCGGTGAAAGGTTCTTTCATAACCGTAAACGGTAGGTGAAAGTTTACCATCAACACTTGAAACGGCAAGGTGTATCTTGTAATTGAAAATCCCCCTATACTATGAGAATACAAAACGAGTCCGATTTTCATGCCAACCAGGAGCCATCCATGACCGATAGTAGCAAGAGCGCACTTTCCCTCATTAGTACCCACCAGGGATACAGCGAGTCCGAGCAGCGCATTGTCGACTATATATTGGAGCACCAGTCCGAGGCGCCACGCCTCACGGCGGCTCAGCTCTCGCGCGCCGCTGCCACGTCCGAAGCGACCGTTTCGCGCTTCTGCCGCAAGCTGGGCTTTGGTAGCTTCCGCAGCTTTCAGTTTTCTCTGGCGAGGGATTTGGAAAGCCAGCGCAACGAGGGCCTGACTGACGAGGTCTCGCTCGACAATATGGAGCAGAGCCTCAAGAACATCCTGGCCGCCAAGGTGAGCGAGCTTAATGCGACCATCGACGGGATCGACCACGATACGCTGGCGGCTGTTGTACATGCCCTTAAGCATGCAGGGGTTATTGAGTTTGCGGCTGTAGGCAATACGAACGCGGTCGCGCTCGATGCGACTTTTAAGTTTTCGCAGCTGGGCCTGCGTTGCATGGCGAGCACCATTAGCGAGACATCAATCGGCTTTGCACTCACTTTGCGCCCCGGTGACGTCATCGTGCTCATCTCAAACTCCGGCAAATCGCGCCGGCTGAATCGCATGGCAAAAGCAGCTCGCGACTGCGGCGCAACCGTAGTCGTCATCAGCAGCGACAGCAAATCCCCGCTCGCGCGCCTGGCAGACTACACTTTTAATACCGTCAACCATGAAGCGCTGCTGACGACGGGCGACTTTGCGTTCTCCAAGATCAGCGCCACGATGATCATCGAGGTAATCTACAACTTCCTGCTGCCCGAAATCGAGGACGCCCGAGAGCACATCAGCTACTACGAGGAGCTCATCCAACCGGATAAGGTCGTGGAGTAGGCGACTTGGGGAGCCGATAGACGCCTCTCGCCACGAAAACCGTCCATCTACTACGTTTTAACCGCAGCCGCCAACCATACACTCAAAATAGAGAAAACCGCAGGCGTTCTACCTGCGGTTTTCTTTTTGCAATTCTTGGCGTGGTTGCCGATGCCCTACCAAACGTAGTAGATGGACCCGTTTCGTGGCGGCCGGGCTGGACATGCATGTGGCGGCTCGGCCTAGGCACGCGCCTCCGCAAGCATCTGCCTGGCGTGCGCCAGGCTTGCCTCGGACTGATCGCCGCTGAGCATGCGGGCGATCTCGGCGGTACGCGCTTCGCCGGTTACCTCGTCCAAATGCGTCTGGGGAACATCGCCCGGCTCCTTGCTGACAACATAATGCTTGTCGGCCATGACGGCGACTTGCGCCAAGTGGGTTACGACAATCACCTGATGTGTAGCGGCGAGATCTGCCAGCACGCCCGCGAGCGCACGCGCCGTGGAGCCGCCGACACCGGCATCGACCTCATCGAACACGAGCGTATCGACACCGTCGGCGTTACCGAGGACAACCTTGCTTGCCAGCATGACGCGGCTGAGCTCGCCGCCCGACGCAATTCGACGCAGGGGACGCGGCGTCAAGCCGGCACCGCTACGGTATAGCAGCTCGTAGCTCGAAGGACCAACGGGCGTCCACTCAGCACGGGGAAGATCACGCGACTCCCAGACGAGCTCGGCGCCGCCCATCTCCAGGCGAGCCATCTGGCGGCCAACCTCGTGACAGAAGCGCGGGGCCGCCGTATTGCGAGCGCGCTTAAGCGCCTTGGCGGCAGCAAACAGTTCGCGCTCCGCCGCGCCAAGTGCTTCACGCGCCTTTTTGATCTGCTCATCGCCATCATCGACCAGGGACAGCAGCTCTTGAGAGCGATCGCGCATGGCAAACACATCGTCCATGGTGGGACCCCACTGACGCAGCAGGCCCTTGAGGTCGGAATACCGCTCACGCATGCGAGCGAGCTCGCGCGCGTCGAAGGCGATGCCATCGCGATAGGCACGAAGCTCGTTCGCGCAATCCTCAAGGGAGATACAAGCATCCGAGAGTGCATCGGCAATGTCGCCCAGTTTGCGATCGACGGTAGCCATTCGGGAAAGCTCTGCCACGGCACTGTTCACGGCATCGAGCGCTCCCCCTTCGGCAGCAAGCGACGCATGGGCATCGTTAGCCGTGGCAACCAGTACCTCGGCATGTTCGGAGCGCGGCAGCAGTTCCTCGAGTTCCTCGTACTCGCCTGGCCTGGGGTCGACCTCGGTGATACGCTCGAGGGCAAAGCGCGCCTCCTCGACGCGACTTCCCTGCACACGTGAGGCTTCCTCCACACGGCGAAGCTCTTTGGCGGCAGCGCGCGATGCCTTAAAGCAGGCGCGGTACGCATCCAGCGTCTCGAGTGCCGGGCGCCCTGCCCAGGCATCGACCATGGCAACATGATGCGCCGGATCGAGCAAGCGCTGGTGCTCGTGCTGGCCACACAGATCCATCATCACGCCGACGCACTCCGAAAGCTCGCGCACACTGGCGATACGGCCGTCAATCTTCACGCGGCTGCGGCCCTCAGCGGAAAGGCTGCGCTGGACCGTGAAGCCTTCCGTGTCGTGCGGGCCGTCGAACAAGCGCGCCTCGACACTCGCCAGCGCCTCGCCCTCGCGCACCGTCGACGAATCCGCGCGCTCACCCAAAATAAGCTTGAGGGCCGAGAGCAGCGCGGTCTTGCCGGCGCCGGTCTCGCCGGTCAGGACAGTCAGGCCGGCACTCGGCACCAGCGTCGCCTCGCGAATGAGTGCAATGTTAGAAACCTGCAACTCATCGATCATGACGGACTCCGTAGAATACGCGGCTCACCGAGTTATAGAAGCTCTCGGGGCCGTAATCCAGCAGCAACACATCTCCGGGCCCGCGGCGCACCGCCACGCTCTCAACGGTGCCATCGCAGGTAATAAACTGTCCATCGATAGCAATCGCCGGAACGCTCGGACGATCATCAGACATAAAGATCTCGACGACATCACTCGGCGAAGTCAAAAAGGCGCGAGCCTGAATGGTATGCGGAGCAATCGGCACACAGACCATGCCCGTGTAATCGGGGCTGACGATGGGGCCGCCGGCGGATAGCGCGTAGCCGGTGGAGCCAGTCGCCGTCGATACAACCACGCCGTCGCCACGCAGTCGATCGATATGGTGGCCCGACACCGTGATGTCGAACTCAACCATATCGGACAGGGGGCCGCGCGTGAGCGCCATGTCGTTGAGGGCGAACGTGCGCACGACATCCTTCGTGCCATCGTCGCGCACGGACACGATATCCGCGGCGATGGTGGCGCGACGGCTCACGTGCAGCTCACCGGACAGGGCATCACTCACAACCTGCAAAATGTCACGCTCCTCGGGGCTAGCGGCCGTCAAAAAGCCCAGGTGACCATAGGAAAGACCGAGGATAGGAATCTCGCGATGGTTGAGGATGCGCGCAGCGCGCAGCAACGTACCGTCGCCGCCGAGTGTAATGACCAGATCTGAGCCGTCAATATCAGGCGTGCTTTGAATCTTCGATCGCTGATCGGCCGCCCATGCGACCTCGTAGCCCTGGCGCGAAAGCCAAAGCTCGAGCATCAGGCCGCTCTCGACCGCCTCTTGCTTGTAGTAATTGGGAACCAGAAAGACCTTCATAGCGTTGCAGCTTTCTCGCTCAAAGCCGATACCTGGGATTGCAGCTCATCGTCGGCGCGCTCCCCGGGGACAAACCTTGTGCCGTACAAGAAAAACTCAACGTTGCCCTTAGCGCCATGGATGGGCGACACGCACACGTCAAGCGGGAACAGGCCCTTGGCGGCAAAAAGCTCAATCGCCGCCACGAGCGTATCGCGGCGGACGGCGGGGTCGGTCACGATACCGCCCTCGCCCACCAGCGCAGCCGGCGCCTCAAACTGGGGCTTTACGAGCGTGCAGAATGCACCCGTAGGCGCCAGGCACGCCAGCACCGCATCGATAATGTTCGCGATGCTGGTAAACGAGACGTCACACACAGCCAGGTCGATAGCGCCGGCATAGCCAAGCTCAGGCAGCTGCGTCACGTTTGTGCGCTCATGCAGCGTCACGCGATCGTCCTGACGCAACGACCAATCGAACTGGGCGCGACCCACGTCCACCGAGACAACTGTCGCAGCTCCGCGCTTAAGCAGGCAATCGGTAAAGCCGCCGGTAGAGCAGCCCACATCCAGACAGGCAAGGCCCGTCGGATTGATACCAAACGCATCAAGCGCGCCTTCGAGCTTAAGACCGCCGCGGCCAACATAGGGAATGCGCCCCTTCACGTGCAACGGCAGGCCCGGGGTCACCTTAAGGCCCGGCGAAGTCAAGCGCTCTCCGCCACTCGAGACCAAGCCGGCCATAAGAGTGCGAAGGGCATCCGCGCGATCGGCGCAGATGCCCTGTGAAATCAGTTCGTCATCAAGACGCACGCGTTTCATGAATGCCATCAACCATTCGTATCCGGAGATGCGGCCTAGCTATCCTGGGATTCGTTTGCCGCATCCTCATCGTATTCCTGCTCGAGCTTGTCGGCCTCACGCGGCGTCAGCTCAAACTTATCGACCATGTCGACCGCGCGGGAGCCCAGCTCAATCGCCTCGTCAAACAGATCGAGCGAACGCTCCAAGGAGGTGTCCTTGGAGCGAACGGTAGCGATGATCTGATCCAAACGGTCCGAGATCTCGTCAAAGTTGCGGACAGAACCCTCTGGCATGACTACTCCTCGACGGCCTCAGCAGCGTCCGCGTCCTCGGCCAGCACGCCAGCCTCGGCCTGAGCAGCCGCAACTTTAGCGGCAGCCTCGACAGCCTGTGCCTCCTCGCGAGCGCGATCTTCGGCCAGCAGCTCCTGGTACAGATCATCGCCCGGCAGCTCTTCACTGCGAGCGATCTTACCCAGCACGCCGTTGACGAACGACGCGGACTGGTCGGTGCCATAGGCCTTGGCAAGTTCGACGGCCTCATTGATCACGATAGCGTCCGAGACCTCCTCGTCGGTGAGGAAGCGCATCTCGTAGACGGCGATACGCAGCAGATTGCGGTCGGCGCCGGGCATGCGCATAAGATCCCAGTTCTTGGCGACGGCGCGCAGGGCACAGTCGATGCGATCGATATGCTCGTAGGCACCGCGGCACAGCTCCAGCGCATAGGGGTCGAGGGGGCCCTTCGAGATCAGGAAATCGCCCTCGAGGACGCGCTCGAGCGGACTGTCCGTGGCCTCGGCCTGGAACAGCAGCTGCAGCGCCTGACTGCGGGCAAGCGTACGCCCGCGATAAACCTTAAGGCTCAAAGGTTACTCCTTGGGGAAAACGAGGCCGTCGATGCAAACGTCAACGCGCTCGACCTCAACGCCCACCTGGGCATCGATGGCAGCGACCACGGCAGCGCGAACGGCCTCGGCGAGTTTCTTGAACGGATAGCCAAAGAACACCACAACGCGCACGGTGAGTGCGAGCTTGTCGCCGACGACCTCGGTCTCGACCGCCGGCTCGGAAGCCGGGGCCTTGGACGAGAGCATCATGGAGACAAGGTTGGTGGCAAGGTCCTTGACGCCAACGGAGGCGATGCCCTCGACATCGGACACGGCGCGCGAGACGATGGCGGTCAGAACATCGGGCGAAATGCCGATGCCGTCAATCTTGATTTCCTGGGGCATGAGTCCTCCTAGAAGAGTTGGTTGCTAGACGCGGGAGACGAACTTGCCGTCGCGGGTGTCAACCTTGATGACCTCGCCCTCGTTGAGGTACATGGGGACCTGGATGACAGCGCCGGTGTCGATCGTGGCCGGCTTGGTGGAACCCTGGACGGTGTCGCCCTTAAAGCCCGGGTCGGTCTGGACGATGGTGGTCTCGATGAACATCGGCGGAGTCACGCCCATGAGCTCATCGTCGGCGAAGAGCAGCTGGCAGATGTCGTTCTCGCGCAGCCACTTGGAGTTCTCGCCCACCATGTCCTCGGGAACGGGAACCTGCTCATAGGATTCGTTGTCCATGAAGATGTAGTCGGTGCCATCGTTGTAGAGGTACTGGAACTCACGGGTGGTGAGCATGACGCTCTCGAACTTGGTGCCGGCGTTGCAGGTGTTCTCGACGACGCGGCCGCTCTTGATGTCGCGGGTCTTGTAGCGCACAAACGCGCCGCCCTTGCCCGGCTTGACATGCTGGAACTCGACGATGGTGTAGACCTTGTCCTTAATGCGGAGACCGAGGCCGTTCTTGAAGTCGGCGGTAGAAATGGTAGGCATAGCGACCTTTCTTGTTATGGGCAGAACGCACAAGCGTCCAAATTACATACGAGCGAAATTATACACTTGCAGACGGCGCCTGCAGCGAGCGCATAAAAAGAGAACGCGGGGCGTCCGAATTGCTCCGGAGGCCCCGCCCCAAACTATCTACCGAAGTAGACTAGCAATCGATGACGTGAAGGTCATGCGGCGTCTTGGTGAAGGGCTCGTAGCCGTTCTCGGTGACCACGCCGTAGTCCTCCAGGCGCACGCCGCCCACACCGGGCAGGTACACGCCGGGCTCCATGGTGATAACCGAGCCGACCTCGATGATGTTCTTGCTGCGGTTGAAGTTAGGCAGCTCGTGGATGTCAATGCCCACGCCATGGCCCAGACCATGGTTGTAGTAATCGCCATAGCCGGCATCGCCAATGATCTTCTTGGAAAGCTTGAAAATGTCGTTGCCCTCGACGCCCGGATGAATGGCGGCAACGCACTCCTCGTGCGTACGGCGCACGAGCGCGTACAGGTCGAGCTGCTCCTGGGTAGGCTCGCCCATCACGACGGTGCGCGTCATGTCAGAACGATAATCGCAGTAGCCCGCGCCGTAATCCATGAGGACGAAGTCGCCCTTCTCGATCACGCGGTCGCTCGGAACGGCATGCGGGTTGGCGGTATTGGGGCCGCTCGCCACGATGGAGCCAAAGGCCAGGCTGTCGGCACCGTTGGCGAACATAAAGTTCTCGAGCTCGTTGCGAACCTGCTTCTCGGTCATACCGGGCTTAATATAGCCGAGCATGTGCTGGAAGGCGGCGTCGGTGATCGACTGCGCGTGGCGCATGAGCTCGATCTCCTCGGCGTCCTTGATGGCGCGCATCTTACGGATGTCGTCATGCATCAGCGGCAGCATGCAGGCAACGGAGCGGTCCTCCAGGCCACGCTGAATACCCTGGTAGAAATTGATCTGCATATCGTCCTCGACAGCGCAGACGCGGCACTTGTTGGCCGCGATCTTGCCGGCGACCCAACCGGGGATGGTGCCCTCGTCCATGTCGTAGACCCAGGGGCTGCCGGCGGGCGTGTTCTCCTCAAAACTGTTGAGATAGCGCGAGTCGGTATGGAACAGGCACTGGCCGGCCGTAATAAACGCAGCGTGCGGGAACTCGAAGGTGTAATCGAAGACGCCCTTCACGCCCGTAAGCCAACGAAGGTTGGCCTCGTCGCGCACCACGATAGCGTCGTAGCCGCGCTCAGCCATCAGGGCACGGACACGCTCGATACGACCGGCAGGACCGGCATCAAACTCAGACATGCAGATTCCTTTCTTATTGTCCTCATAAAAGCGGGACGGGCCTCGATCGAAAGATGGAATCGCGCGCGATTCGCAACCGATTGGAAACCCGCCCCTCAACATGATACGAAAGACGATGTATGTCAATAAATCCTAGAGAAGTTCTTTGCGAGAAGCCAAGTAGGCGTGAGCATGGCGGTCGAGGACCTCGTCCTCAACGCTCCTTAGACGAATGGCGCCGAGTGCCGCGGGCAGCGGCAACATACTACGGTTCGAACGGGCAAACTGCTGCCTGCGGAACTCCTCGATATATGCGGCAGGCTCCAGATCGAAGGCGAGCTCCTCGATACCAAAGTCCTCCAGGCAGTCATCGACCTCAAAGACGTAATCGATATCAAAGTCACAGGCATCATGTGCTAGGCGCGCCTCAAAGCGCATGCCCTCGGACAACAGCTGGTAGGAAGGGACCTGCGACGCGGCATCGCCCAAGCAGGCGCGCAGGGTACGCTCCCCCATCTTGCCAAAATCGAGCGCATGGCGGGCGCTCGGGTTCGTGGCCATCAGTACGTCCTTGCGGGCAGTCTGAGACCACTGAACGGCATTGACGAGCGCGACCTCCTCGCCCGCGAGAATCTCGGGAATGGTCTCGGTAAACTGATTCCAGCGGGACTTGCTGCTCGAAAGCATGGTGCCAACAAGTACCGCATAGCCGAGCTTGAGGTCCTCGGGGTCCGCCTCGCGTACAAGGTCGAGGTCACACACGACCAAGCCCGGCTCGGGACGGAACGCGATAGCGGGAAGCGCATGCGCCGACGAGGCGACAAGCGGCTTCATGGTCGTCGCGACCGTGAGCATGGCGTCGAACGTCGTCGGCAGCAAGGCGCACTCGGTGCGACCGCACCACTGATTGGCGCACCAGCAAACAACCGAGCAGGTCGCCGTGTCGCCGACAGCGACAACGAGATCATCGCAGGTAATGCCGTTAGCCGACAGCGCGCCAAAGACGGTATCGGCATCGACCAGCGTAGCACCGGCAGGCGAAACCTCGAGGACGAGCGGCGACACGGAAAAACCGGCGTCAACAAGTGCATGTTCGACAACCTCGCCAAAACGCTCGGATGTGGCGTCGTTCCAAACCACCATCGCACGCTTAGGCTTGCCCACAGCCGAGGCAAACATGCGCGACAGCTCCTCGAACGCCCCCAATCCGACGCGGACATCGACACTGCGGTTTTGGAAATTGATAAGTTGACGGCGAATCATAGCAGTCCACGCTCCAAAAGCATCTCGGCACAAAGGTAGGAAACGTCCTCGAAGGACTTGTTGCGAATATCAAGGGTAATATCGGCCGCCTGGCGATACAGCGGACGGCGATGCTCAAACAAGCGCGCAGCGTGCTCGGGCGAGCGGAAATCGGGCCGGGTATCGGAGCGACGAATCTGGCGCAACGAGTCCTCAAAGTCGCCTTCGAGGTACACGCATGTACCCATCTCGTGCATCAGCTCAATGTTCACCGGCGTCTCGACGATGCCACCCCCGCACGACACCAGCAGGCTGCGCTCGCTTTGAAGCGAACGGAGTGCCGAGGTCTCGAGCTCGCGAAAACGATCCTCGCCCTCGGTCTCAAATATCTCGGTCACCGACTTGCCGCATCGACGCACAACCAAGCGATCGGTATCGATGAATCGACGCTTGAACATAGTGCCCACATTGCGCGCAAGCGTCGACTTGCCCGCGCCCAAAAAGCCGATAAAGAAGATATGGTCGCAGCCGTGTTTGATGTGCTGAGACATGGCGAAACCTATTCCTCGCAGGGAAGGTCGCGCAGGGCCCGGCGCTCAAAGATACGGAAGATCTGCGTGTACCACAGGTCCTGGGTTGCCTGCGGCTTGACCAGAATAGTGTCAACGCCGGCAAAATTACCGCTCCACACGTCCGTGTACAGCTGATCGCCGATCAGCACCGCCTCGTCTGCCGTGGCGCCGAGGCGCTTAAGACCCACCTTCAAGGCAAACGGGGCGGGCTTCATGGCGTGGCTAATGGCCTCGAGTCCCAGCTCGCGTGCAGAGCTCATGACCTGGTCGCGATGCCAGTTGTTGGACACCATGCACAGCTTAAAGCCTTTGGCGCGGGCGGCGTCGAGCCAAGCGGAAACCGCAGTGGGAACCTGCTCGGTGTCGCGCGGCACCAGAGTGTTATCGCGATCGAGCAGAATGGCGCGTTTGCCGTCGGCCCACAGGGTATCAAGGTCGATGCGATCGACCGAGGCAACGTATCGTTTGGGGCTAAAAATCCTCATGCTAATTCCAAGACTGTTGATGCTCTTCGTAGGTTTGCGAGAAGTACTCCTCGTCCTGCGTAATGTAGAAATACAGGTCATCGGAGTCGGTCGGCTCAAGCGTGGCCTTGAGTGCCTCGAGCGACGGAGAGCAGATGGGCGTGGGTGGCAGGCCCTCGTGCTTATAGGTGTTATACGGGCTATCGCTCTGCAGGTCGTCGGCGGTAACCTCGCCACCGGTGACATACATCATGGTCGCATCGCTGTTGAGATAGCGCAGACCGTCGAGCTTGCCGGCAAGGCGGTTGTAGAAAACCGAGGCCACGTGCGCACGTTGGTCGGCGTTGATGCCCTCGCGCTCAACAATAGAGGCCAAGTTGACGATGTCGTAGTCGGACATCTCCACACCGTAGCGTTCCTTGATCTTGGCCTCGCAGCTCGCAAAGTCAAGCGACTTGTACTCAGTCTTAAACTGATCGAGCATGGCACGAATCACGTCATCGGCCGTCGGCGAATCACCCAACGAATAGGTCTTGGGGAACAAGAAACCCTCGAGCGAGTCGTTGGCGGCGCCCTTAAGGAAGCTATAGTCGTCCACGTAGTTGGAGGCCTTGGCCTGGTTGAGGAAGTCTTCCTTAGAGATGCTGTCGTAGGCCTGGGCCACGCGGTCGGCGACTTGATCGACTGTCAGACCCTCAGGGATAGTCAGCGCATTGGAGCCCGCGTTGGGGCCTTCCATGAGCTGCTGAACAACCTTGGTCGCATCCATGAGTGTGGTGAACGAATAAGTACCAGGCTTGAGCGACATATCGGCGTTGAGCTTTTTCACCGCCGCGTAGTAATCCTTGGGATTTTCGACGATGTGGTTCTCGGAGAGAATCGAGGCGATCGCATCACCCGAAGCACCGTCGGGAATGGTCACCGTAACCTGCTGACCAGCCGTGACCTTCGTATCCTCACAGGCAAAGAAGCCCTTGACGGCCGGCACGACAAAGAAAGCGATCGCAGCAAGCGCGAGCACCGCCACCACAACGCCGATGATCATGGGAACCGGAGAACTCTTCTTTTGGACACCGCGACGAGCATGCGTGTTGTAGCTCGAGCGGGTCGCCGGAGCAACGCCATGCGAGCCGCGAGCGTGATGCGAATGCGATTGGGGGGCCTGCGTTCGCTGGGTAGGTGCCTGCTGCTTAAAGCGGGTACCGCTTGCAGGCTGGGTCGTACGAGCAGTGGGCTGCTGAGCCGCGTGAGAAGCCGGATGCTGAACCGAACGAACAGAAGGCTGCTGACCCGCCCGTTGAACAGGCTGGGCCGAGCGAGAGGAGGACTGCACCGGGCGCGCGGCAGGCTGAGCTGCGCGCTGCGTCGGCTGTGCCGGACGCTGGCCAGGCTGGCCAGGGCGCGACGCCGGCTGACGTGTACGATTCGGCTGGCGCGGATCGGAAGCACTAGGCATGCGAAACCTCCTCGTTTTTACGATCGAGCCACGTCTGCAAAAACAGGCTGGCGGCGATCATGTCGACCTTGCCCCTCATCTGCTTTTCGTTGAGCCCCTGCTCGCGCAGGATTCTCTTGGCCTCCTGCGAGGACAGACGCTCGTCCTCAAACTCCAGCGGAAGCTCGAGCTCGTCGGCAATCTTTTGGGCCACGGCGGCGACGCGCTCGGCCTGGGGACCGGGCTCACCGGCCATGGTCAAGGGACGTCCGCTCACCAGGATATCGGGCTCATAGTCCTCGACCAGGTAGCGAAACGTCTTTGCCATACCAGTGACCTCGGCAGCCGGAAGCACCTTGACAGGCATTGCCATCTTGCCATCACGGCTCGAGACGGCAATGCCGATCCTGGTCTCCCCTATGTCCAGTGCGAGCGCGACCACAGCGACTACTTATGTTCTTAGGCGCCGAGCGCGGTCTTGGCGGCCGCGAGGGCATCGGCGATACCGGCGGCGTTCTTGCCACCGGCCTGGGCCATGTTGGGACGACCGCCACCGCGACCATCGACCAGGCCCGCGATCTGCTTGATCACGTTACCGGCGTGGAAACCGGCCTTCACGGCGTCATCGGAGCCAGCGGCGAGCAGAGCCGGGGTGCCCTTCTCGGTCACGCTGGCAACGACGCAGGCGACGGGGCCGGCAACCTTCTGGTGCACGGTATCCCAGACGTTTCGCAGGTCAGCAGCCTCAAGGCCCTGGAGCTCAGCGACGACGAGCTTGTAGCCGTCGAGCTCGACGGCGCCCTCGATGGCGCTGGAGATAGCATCGGAGGAGCCACCGGTCAGAGCCTTCTTAAGCTTATTGGACGTCTCGCGCAGCTCGGCCTGCAGGTTCTCCACGCGGGCGGGAACCTCATCCACGCGGCACTTGAGCGCAGCGGCAGCGGCGTCAACGAGCGCCAGGCGGTCGGCCATGTAGTCGAGAGCGCCCTTGGAGGTCACGGCCTCGATACGGCGGACGTTCGAGCCCGTGGAAGACTCGGAGATGATCTTGAACAGACCGATCTCGGCGGTGTTGGCGGCATGCGTGCCACCGCAGAGCTCGCGGGAGAACGGCTGGTCCTCGGCGCCCACGGAGACAACGCGGACGACGTCGCCGTACTTCTCGCCAAAGAGGGCGACAGCACCGGCGGCCTTGGCCTCGTCGATGCCCATGACGCGGGTCACAACCGGCTTGGAAGCGAAGATCTGCTGGTTGACCAGGTCCTCGACAGCCTTGAGCTGCTCGGAGGACAGGGCCTCGAAGTGGGTGAAGTCAAAGCGCAGGTGCTCGGGCGTCACCAACGAGCCAGCCTGGGAGACATGCTCGCCCAGGACCTGCTTAAGCGCGGCGTCGAGCAGGTGGGTGGCGGTGTGGTTGCGGCGCAGGAAGCCACGGCGCTCGGCGTCGAGCGTGGCGGTCACAGCGGCACCGACAGTCAGCGTGCCATCGACAACGTGCGCGACGTGGGCATACAGACCGTTGTGGTTCTTGGTGTCGGCAACGGTCAGAACAACGCCCTCGGCGGAAAGCTTGCCGGCATCGCCTTGCTGGCCACCCATCTCGGCATAGAACGGAGTGCGGTCGAGAACGACCTCGACGTCCTCGCCGGCGTCAGCGGACTCGACGGACTCGCCGTTGCGCACGATGGCAACAACCTTGGCGCCTACGATCACATCGTTGTCATAGCCGTCGAACTCAGTCGCGGCGACCTTGTCGGAAAGTTCGACCCACACGTCGTTGAAGCTGCCCCAGGCGTCGCCCTTGGCATTGGCGCGGGCGCGGGCCTTCTGGTCCTCCATGCAGGCGGTGAAGCCGTCCATGTCGACGTCGTGGCCAGCGGTGCCGGCGATCTCGACGGTCAGGTCGATGGGGAAACCAAAGGTGTCGTGCAGCTTAAAGGCAACATCGCCCGGAAGCACAGCGCCCTCGGCAAGCGCTGCCAGGGCCTCATCCAGGTAGACGCGACCGTTGTCGAGCGTCATGGAGAAGCGCTCCTCCTCGGAGGCGACGATACCCTTGACGAGCGCGACGTTCTTGAGCAGCTCGGGATAGGCCTCGCCCATCTGAGCGTTGACCTCGTCGATAAACTTGGTCAGGAAGGCGCCCTCGATACCCAGCAGGCGACCGTGGAACACGGCACGGCGGAGCAGGCGTCGAAGGACGTACTCGCGACCCTCGTTACCGGGCAGGATGCCGTCCGAGATCATAAAGTCGACGGCACGAGAGTGATCCGCGATGATACGCAGCGAGCGGCTGGCACCGGAGTAATCGTCGGCGTCATAGGTCTTGCCGCTGATCTCCTCGCCCAGCTTGATGAGGTGCTGCATCAGATCGCCGTCGTAATTGGCGGTCTTGTGCTGCATGATGGCGGCCATGCGCTCTAGGCCCATGCCCGTATCGAGGTTGCGGTGCGGCAGCTCTGGCATGGAGCCGTCCTCCTGGCGGTCGTACTGGGTAAAGACGAGATTCCAGAACTCCAGGAAGCGGTCGCAGTCGCAGCCGGGCTTGCAGTCGGGGCTGCCGCAGCCAACCTCCTCGCCCATGTCAAAGTAGATCTCAGAGCACGGACCGCAGGGGCCGGTGGGGCCAGCGGCCCAGAAGTTGTCGTCCTCGCCCAGGCGGGAGATATGATCCTCGGCAACGCCCAGGGAGCGCCACACATCGTGGGTCTCGTCGTCCTCGGTAAAGACGGTAAAGTACAGGCGGTCGAGAGGCAGCTTGAACTCCTTGGTAATGAGCTCAAAGGCCCAAGCGCAGGCCTGCTGCTTGGAGACGCCGCCAAAGGAGAAGTCGCCGAGCATCTCGAAGAAGGACAGGTGACGGCCGTCTTCGCCGATGCAATCGATGTCGTTGGTGCGGACGCACTTCTGGCAGGAGATCGCGCCGATCTCCTTCATGGTCTTCTTGCCCTGGTAGTACTCCTTAAACTGGTTCATACCGGCGTTGGCAAGCAGCAGCGAAGGGTCGTCGGGGACGAGGGACGAAGAAGGATAGAGCTTAAGACCGCGCTCCTCAAAGAAGTTGAGGAACTTAGAGCGGATCTCGGCCGTAGTCATTGACGGGTAGTCAGCACTCATAGAGGGAATCTCCTCGGTTTCACATCGAAACAGTTCAAACGTAACGATATTACCATCCCACCGAGCCTGTGCAAAAAAGAGGGCCGGCACAATGCCGGCCCTTCAGCGAAATTGCATGTTAGCGCGTATGAATGTTAGCCCGAATTACCCCGCTACTTGTCGTCATCGTCCATGGAGCCGTCGATGCCGGTTTTGGTGTCGTCATCCGTGTTGGAATCATCATCCTTGGCGAAGGGGTTCTTGAAGAAGCCCGTGGCATCGGGCTGCAGGTCCGAAAGCTTGATCCAAGGATTATCGAGCTCGGGCTTGGGCATAGCTTTAGCCTCGGGCGCAGTCTCGTTACCGATGAGCTCGGACTCATAGATGAACGTATCGTCCCCAAGCGCGTCGTAGGCGGCGACCGGGTTGCCCTCGGCATCGCGATACGGCGTGCCCTTAAACACGGCGCCGTCATAGGCCACAAGTTGGCGGCCGGTCTCATTCTCGAAGTAGTACACGAAGATACCCTTGAGGGCCGCACACAGCGGGATGGCAATAATCATGCCGATGGGGCCCATGAGTGCCGAGCCAATAACGAGCGCCGTGAGGCTCATGATGGGATGCACCTGCACCGAGCTCTGCATGACCTTAGGCGAAATCACGTTATCAGTGACGTTTTGCGCGACCATCGTCACGATGAGCGTCCACAACGCCAACATGGGGCTGAACATGAAACCGAGCACTGTGGCGATTGCCGCGCTCACCCAGGGGCCGACGACCGGAACCAAATGCATGATGCCGGTAAAGATAGCCATGAGCGCAGCATACGGATGGCCGATAATCATAAAACCAATAAAGGCGAGGAAACCACCGCAGATGGACGTCACGACCATACCGCGCATGTAGCCGCCGACAGAGCGAGAAAGGATGGCGACCATAAAGCGGTACGAAGTCTCCTTCTCCTGACCGATGATGGTGCAAATCTCGTGGTGCATGCGAGGATAATCGCAGGCCATCCAGTAGGCAAGCACCAGACCAAGGAAGATCACGAACAACTGCGAGGCCGTATTGGTGATGAGCGGGAACACACCGCGGCCAAGCTCGGCAGCGATCTGAGACACATACTTCGATGCCACGGTAACCAGCGACGAAAGATTATCGTCCAAATACTCCATGAGCGGCGTGTTGTTGAGCGTCTTGACATGCGAGACCATCTCGTTGAGGTCGCCACCCGCAACACGAAGCTGCTCGGGCAGGCGGCTCAGGACTTCCATGATCTGACCAAAAAGAATCGGCGACAAGATGCAAACAACACCGACGAGCACGGCAACAACAACAATAAGCGCGATAAGCGAACCGATGCCACGACCAACGCCATGATGCTCGAGCCAGTTGGTGATCGGGGACATCACAAAAGCAATGATGGAACCAACAGCGAGAAACTCGATAACCGGTGCCAGGATGCCCATAAGGTTAAAGATGACGGCAGCGATGACAATGCAGCCGACAACAGCCCAAATGCGAAGCGTCAGAATGCGGGTATCGCGCAGCGTGCGATCTGTTTGTTGGGGGTGCTCACTCATGAACGAATCATCACTCCGTCGGGGTCAATCTTATCCTGAATCTTCTTGAGGGTGCGGCGCAACAAGCGCGAGACCTGCACCTGCGAGATGCCCAGCTTCTTGGCGATCTCGATCTGGGTCATGCCCTTTACAAAGCGCAGCTCGATGACTTCGCGCTCGCGCGGCGAGAAATCGCGGATGGCCTCTTCAATGACCAGACGGTCATCGGTAAAGTCGAGCTCGTTGTCGTCGTCGGCGTAGCGGTCGAGAATCGAGGGCGCATCGTCGGAATCGGACGCACCAGGAGCCTCAATGGGCACCGAGGTATAGGCCGAAGACGATTCCATAGCCTCCAGGACCTCGTCGACGGTCACGTCCAGGTACTCAGCGATTTCTTCGACCTTGGGCGAGCGCTGCAACTCGTTGGTAAGCTTGTCGGTAGCCTGGTTAACCTTGGCAGAAAGCTCCTGCAGGCGACGAGGCACGCGCACGCTCCAGCCCTTGTCACGGAAGTGACGCTTGATCTCGCCCAAGATGGTGGGCGTGGCAAACGTGGTGAACTCGAGTCCGCGCTCAGGGTCAAAGCGGTCGATTGCCTTGAGCAGGCCCAAATAGCCAACCTGCATCAGGTCGTCGAGCGGCTCGCCGCGATTCTTAAATTTGTTGGCAAGGAACCTTACCAGGTTCATATGGGACATGACGAGCTGCTCGCGGGCGTCCGGATCACCGGTCTCCTTGTAGCGACGAAACAGCTCGCGGGTTTTCTCCTTGTCCCAAGCGGTCTTGCCGCTCCGGGAACGTTCGGTCATATTAGATATCCGCCTTGAGATCGAGGGAAAGCGTCAGGGGCGCCGCAGTCTTTTCGTAGGAATCGCACACGCTCGCGAGGATGAGCTCGGCATACACCGCAGCCTGGTCGTTTTCATCAACCGTAGCCTGGTCTCCAAAGGTAATAGTCATGCCAACGTGAGTCTCATCGACATCGAATTTGATGGTGATGTCGTCGCAGTCGACCGCGGTGCACCCAAAGATGAAAGCCTCCTCGGCAGCCATGCGGATGTCCTCGATGCGATCGACAGACATGGAGCACAGGGCACCAACGTTGGCTGCCGTCATGCGCACAAGGCGAGCGAGACGCGGGTCGCCGGCAACGGTCAGCGTGATGGGGCAGGTTGCTTCGCTACTCATCGCAGGACTCCTCAGAGGACTCGGCGGGCGTATAGGTGTAATACTGAGCCGGCTTGGCTGCGGGCTTCTGAGCCGCATCCGCACCATCGGCGGCCTCGTCCTCAGCCTCACCGATCAGAACGCGCTCGGTAGGCTGCTCGGCCTCGGCGGCGGCAGCGGCTAGCTTACGATCGGCGTCGGCTGCAGGAGCCTTCACCTTATTGAAGAGCTTCTGCACGGCGCCGGCCGCAGAATCTGTCACGCTCGATACGGCATTGCTGGCCTCGGCCATACTGCCCGTGACCTCGGAGATGTCGCGAACTACCGCCTCAACCTCAACGAGATTGGACGTCAGGGCGTCAATGGCAGTCTTGCTCGACTTGAGGAGCGGCTCCATCTGGGCAAGTGCCGGCGTAAGCTCGTCAACGGCACCATCAAGCTTTGCCACCACGGGCTGCGCCTCGGCAATCGTATTATTGAGGTCGGTTACCGTCTTGTCGAGCGAGTCGACAACGGTGCGGGTTTTACGCAGGGTGAGCGCAAGCTCAACGATAGCCCACAACGGCGAGCAGCAGCAAGGCGATTTGAATGGGACTCATACAAGCCTCCCAAAGGAATCGAAATACAAACGCTTTCCATGGTACCCCAAAGGGGACCGAACATGCCAAGAGCAGCAACGTGGGACAAAATTATCAGCAGCTACTTCGGTGCATTCCCGCTGCGGTCGCGTTCGCTTTGCTCTACGCGCCATTCTTCCCAACCGCGGCCGGCAGGCTGCCAAAATGCACCGCGTTCTAAGCCTTCGGGCAAATAGCGCTGGTCGACCCAGCCTTCGGGATAATCGTGCGGATACTTATACACACCGTATTCATCGCTGCCCGGGCGATGGCGATCGCGTAGATAACTCGGCACCTCGCGAAGCCCACTAGAATGGATATCGGCCAGCGCCGCATCGATTGAAGCCTCACACGCGTTGGATTTAGGCGCCAAGCACACATAGAGTGCAGCCTGAGCCAGGTTAATGCGGCACTCGGGATAGCCAATGACCTCGGCAGACTTAAACGCGGCATGCGCCACCAAAAGCGCCTGCGGATCGGCGTTGCCAACATCCTCAGAAGCCTGAATCATAATACGGCGTGCAATAAACTTAGGATCCTCCCCTGCATCGATCATGCGCGCGAGCCAATAAATGGTGGCATCGGGGTCGCTGCCGCGCATGGACTTAATGAACGCACTGATAATGTCGTAGTGCATGTCACCGTTTTTGTCATACGAAAACCCACGGCGCGGATTGGCGATCTTCACATCGTCGACCGTGATGGGATACCGCTCCCCCGCCGCCGGAGCCGGCGTCCCCTCGGTATCGGGACGCGTGACGGCAATCTCGCTCGCCAACTCAAGCGTCGTCAGGGCCGAGCGTGCATCACCCGCTGCCAGCGTGCAAATGGTCTTGACCGTATCATCATCGGCCGAGAATTTGCCGTTCAGGCCCTGAGGTGCCTCGAGCGCACGCTCGATAAGCATGGCGATATCCTCATCCTTTAAATGCTCAAACTCCACGACTCGACCACGTGAGAGCAGCGCCGAGTTGACCTCGAAGTACGGATTCTCCGTCGTAGCGCCAATCATAATGACGGTACGGTTCTCAACTGCATGCAGCAGGGCATCCTGCTGCGACTTAGAGAAGCGGTGAATCTCATCGATGAATAGAATGGTGCGGCGGTCGTACGTATTCAGGCGCGTCTTGGCCTCGTCAATCACGCGGCGCAAGTCCTTTACGGTGCCCGTCACGGCGCTGACCTCGACAAACTCGCTCTTGGTATGGTTGGCGATAATGTGGGCCAGCGTCGTCTTACCCGTACCGGCCGGCCCGTACAGAATCACGCTCGAAAGCACGTCGTGCTCGATCGCGGCACGCAACCATGAGCCCTTA
>UROC01000027.1 GCA_900549345.1 uncultured Collinsella sp. | reverse complement strand
GGCCACATTAAGTGGCCTTCGGCTCGTGCGGAACTCGCGATAAACCTTATGCCCCGCCCCTCCGGAGCCACACGGGAGGCAGGTTAACTAATTCGGGCCCGGCATTCAGAAAAGTCAGTGCAGCAAAATGGCGATGCGGATAGGAATGTGGGCATGGTCTTCGCTGCGCGCACGGGTCCCCTGGGGAGCACCGTGCATTTTTGGGAGTATTCAGCAAGCCAGGACGGCTGCATACGCGCCGGACATACCTTATTGGTCCCAAGAACGCCTTCAGCGGGCGGTTTTGGTCGGTGGGCAGACCCCGTTGGGACAAATGGGCGTACTTCGCGCCGTACCGGAGCCCAAAATGACGTCAATCTCCGTAACGTTACTCAGCCGCAGCGGCACCGGCAGAGCTCGCGGTGCTGAATACTCCGTTTTTTGCACGGCCCAGGCGGGGGTACATCAGGACCGGAAAGAACATCTCAGCTTTTTTATGCAATCTGCAACTGGAAGTATGCAAAACACCATGAGGTTTCACTGCTGATGTCCAAATTGAACGCACGGAGCAGCACCTCAACCCCGCGCCCAAATCCAACAGAGCAGGGACGCACATGGCGGATCCTCACCGAAACGCAAACGCGGCTCGAGCGCCATCCCAAAATAAGCTGCCCGAGCCGCGTTAAACGGTAAGACATGAATACTTAGCGCTCGTAGATCAGGTTGCCGGCTAGGTAGGTGGCTTGGACTTTGGTGGCTTGGAGTTCTTGGGGATCGATGGTGAGTGGATTTTGGTCCAGGACTACCAGGTCGGCGTATTTGCCGGGTTCTAGGCTGCCGAGGTTTTGCTCGTCGCCCGCTGCATAGGCGCTGCCCAGGGTGTAGTTGCGCAGAGCCGTTGCCGCATCGATACGCTCGCTCGGCAACCAGCCGCCCTCGGGCCAGTGGCTTTTGGGGTCTTGGCGCGTAATAGCCGTGTAGAGCACGTTCATGCTGGTAACGGGCGTGATAGGGCTGTCAGTACCGAAGGCTTGGCGGATGCCGCGCTGCTTATAGGTTGCGAACGGCCACATGATTCGGCTTCGCTCCAGGCCAAGGTCGCGCTCTGGGCCACCCGGATCGAGCGTGATGTGGCAGGGCTGGCTCGAGGCGACCACGTTGAGCTTGCGCAGGCGATCGATATCCTCGGGCAAGAGGTTCTCCAGATGCTCGAGCGTGTTATGGCCGTGCTGGGGCAGGCCGTACAGCTCTGCCGCCTCCTCAAAGATATCGAGCGCAGCATGGATGGCACCGTCGCCGATAACGTGGATGCGCACGGTGTGGCCACGCTCGGCTGCCGCCAGAACCAACTTGCGCATGCGCTCGACGGGGACCGTCAGACGGCCCTGGTCGCCCGGGAAGCGCGGGTTGGTATAGGGCTCAGTGAGGTATGCCGTATGCTCGCTCGACACGCCGTCGAAGAACTGTTTAAAGCCTGGCGCCGAGAGCAGCGCGTTGTTCGCGTAGCGGGTCTGGAGTTCTTCCAAGCGCGACTGGTCATCCAGCAGCGTGGGAAACAGATGGGCGCGGATGCCCAGCTTGCCGGAGGCCTGCAGCTTGTCGTAAACATCGTCGCGAATAAAGTCGCAGCCCGGCATGGGCATGAGCGACATATCGCATATCGAGGTGATGCCCTGCTCGGCCATACGCCTCATTTGATCGGCGTAAGCGCTTGCGATGCGATCCTCGCCCAGCCACTCAAGGCAGCGCGGTAGCAGCTGCATGGCAGCCGCCTCGTGAGCAATGCCCGTGAGCTCGCCGCTTGCGTCCTTGTCGTAGCCACCGCCCGCTGGCGGCTCGCTGTCGCGCGTGACGCCGAGCGCCTCGAGTGCGCGGCTGTTGAGCCACAGCGTATGGCCGTCGCCCGAATACATAACGCAGGGGCGATCGGGGAATGCCGCATCGAGCGACGCCTTGGTAGGATGCTCGGGCGGGTCCCAACGGTAGTCGCGCCAGCCCTGGGTCACAACCCAAGCGTCATCGGGCAGGTCCTTGGAAAACTCGAGCGCGTGCTGCACCAGCGCAGCCTCGGACGTGCCCATATCCATGAGCATGTACGGCGAGGAGCCGACCGAGGTATGGAAGAAGTGCAGATGAGCGTCATGGAAACCGGGGCAGACAAACTGCTCGCCGTAGTCGATAACCGACGTGGCGGCAGGAGCGGCGGCAATCACGTCATCGGGCGCACCGACTGCGACGATACGGTCGCCTGCGATGGCAATCGCCAGCTCGCGGGCGGTATCGATGCCGTCTTGCGCGGTAAAGACGTTCTTGGAGCGGATAATCCGATCGATATGTTGCATGGGCATCCCCATCTCTGGCAGGAAATTCAACACCCCCGAGTGTACTCCCCCGCCCTTGTAACAAAACCCCAAGCGGCAAACGGCAACTTTACCAGCCCTAGCGGCAGGTGGCATACTGGAGAGAGCCTGTACGATTTTGCGATCAACCCAGCAAGGAGCAAATCGACCATGACGAAGACCAAGGCACAGCAGATTATGGCGGCGACCGAGGCTCGCGCGGCTGACGACGTCACCGCAGCCATCCAAGATATCGCTACCGAGTTTGAACCCTACATCATCAAGCAGCGCCGCCACTTCCATAAGCACCCGGAGCTAAGTCTCGCCGAGGAGCGCACGACTTCTGACATCGCCAACCAGCTCGACGCCATGAATATCCCCTACGAGCGTCCCCTTAAGACGGGTCTTGTGGCGACCCTTCGCGGCACCGCGCCCGACGCCTATCGCGAGGACGGCACGCCGCGCCGCCGCATCCTGCTGCGCGCCGACATCGACGCCCTGCCCGTCACCGAGCAGACCGGCGAGGAGTTTGCCAGCGTCAACGAGGGCTGCATGCACGCCTGCGGCCACGACTGCCACATCGCCATGATGCTCGGCACGCTGCAAATCCTGCGCCATATGACCGACGACATCCACGGCGAAGTCCGCATCGTCTTCCAACCCAGCGAGGAAAACGGCCAGGGCGCCAAGCTCATGATCGGCACGGGCGTGCTCGACGGCGTCGATGGCGCCTACGCCGCGCACATCTGGAGTGAGGTCGACGCCGGCACCGTGAGCTGCGAGCCCGGACCGCGCATGGCCAATACCGACTGGTTCCGCATCGACGTCCGCGGCACCTCGTGCCACGGTGCCATGCCCCAGCGCGGTCACGACGCCGTTATGGTTGCCGCCGAGATCGTCAACGCTCTGCAGACCATCGTTTCGCGCGAGATCAGTCCCTACGAGCCGGCCGTCATTACCGTCGGCGAGCTGCACGGCGGAACCGCGCGCAACGTTATCGCCGGCACGGCCTACCTCGCCGGCACGGTGCGCACCTACGGCGATTCGACCCACGAGGAAATGCCGGAGCTCATGCGCCGCATCGTGGAGCATACCGCGGCCGCCTTGGGCGCCGAGGCAAAGCTCACCGACTACACCATCGCCAATTACAAGGTCGAAAACGATGCCGCCTCGAGCGAGCGCTGCCGCCAAGCTGTGCTCAAGTGCCTGGGCCCCACAGGCGAGGGCCATTACCGCGGCACGCTTTCGGGCGAGGACTTCTCGGAGTACCTGCGTCGCGTACCAGGTGTGCTCGCCTTTGTCGGCGCGCGCAATCCCCAGATCGGCGCCACCTATGCCCAGCACTCCTGCTTCTACAAGATCGACGAGAGTGTGCTCGCCAAGGGCTCCATGGTAGCCGCCCAGTATGCCATCGACTTTTTGGCCGAGCCCACGCAAGAAGAGCTCGACGGCCCCACAATCGCCGCGGTTGCCGAGACCAATCCCGACCTGGCAGCCAAGCTGCGCTCTGCCAAGGCAACGGCCGCCGAGGCCCGCGACGCCATGCACGACGCCCGCACCGCCCGCCATGCCGCCATCAAGGGCATCCACGATGCGCGGGCTGCCGCTCGCCGCGAGGAGAAGCGCGACGAGTAGCCGTCACGCCCACCCGTAACAACCTGGCTAGAGCAAAGCGGGGGCGAACGCTATCTCAACGTTCGCCCCCGCTTATGTGTCGACCGCTTTTCTAGCGCGTCCTCCGTCACGACAGGTAAGAGCGAAGGATGGTGAGCCAGCGTGGGATTTCGAGGTGGATGATATCGGTGGGAACTCCGGCGGGAGCGTGACCACCAAAGAGCAGGCCCGCGTCTGCCGGGTTGATAAGGCGCACGATCCATACGGCAACGACCAGCACGCACAGAACAACAACCGCAATGTCGATGCCACGCTTTAGCTTGCTCGATGCCACCTCCTCGCGCACGAACGCGAGCGCAAACGCAATCGGCACCACCCAAAACAGCGGATGGTAGGCAAAGGCAGCCGCAAAATCGAGGCGCAGTGCTGCCAGCCAGGCCCTTGTCATGCCGCATCCCGGACAGGGAATGCCCGTCATCAGGCGAAACACGCAGCCGATATCGAGCAGGTAGAGTGCGAGCCAGGCGACAAAGAGCGCGCCGATGCAAGAAAGGGCGCGGCGAATGAGCTCCGCCGCGCCCTTATGTCCCTGGGAGCTGTTCACGCCGTTCTTATCGTTAGGCACGAGCGCCAAGACGGGTGTTGTAAGCCGTTGCCATGGCATTGGTGTTCTTGATGATGATGTTCATGGCAAAGATGGGGCCAAGGCCGCACAGCAGCGCGCCGACAATCTGCCACATAAGAACGGTAGTACCGTTCTCCTGGAACATCAGGCCATATCGAGGGGCATTAGCCTGCAGGCGGTTACCGATCTTGTAGTACCAGTAGAGTCCGTAGAAGCCGCAGGTCACGAACGACAGCAAGATGAATGCTGCCAGACCCGGCGTGGAATCGCCGTCATCCTGGCACATGACATTGATGTCACGGGCAAGGCAATAGAGGAAGTAATACGAATAGATGCCGCAGGTCACGATGGAAAGCAGGAGCCAGCCGATCACGCCACGGTCGGTCTTAATCGGAGCATAGCCCATCGGGGCAGGTGCAGGCTGCTGAGCATACTGCTGCTGGCCGGCGCACTGCTGCTGGCCGGTGTACTGCTGCTGAGGCTGGGGCTGAACTGCCTGAACCGGAGTGGGCTGAATCTGCGTGGGCTGCGGAGCAGGCTGGGGCTGAGGCGCAGGCTGCGGCGCGGGCTGAGGGGCCGGAGCGGTGGGAGCGGCACCGATGGCAGAACCGCAAACAGGGCAGAATTTGGCATCATCCGAAATGGGAGAACCACAAGTGGGACAGAACATAAGCTTCTCCTTTTCCTAAGGCGTCGCACGCCTTCAAACCTTACACGTCTATGTTCTCAACAATAGCCGCGACGTTGTTGCGCAACATTGACCAATTTCCGAGAAATTTTGCTGCAACCGTTTTCCCAGGTATTTTCTTGCTTTCACAGTAGAAAAAGGCACCCTGGGCTCAGTTGCCCAGGGCGCCTCGACCGACTATTCGGTTTGATTGTTTTCGGCAGCAGGATTATCGCCCGGCTCATCCGCCGGCGTGGCAACGGCATTCCAGTCGGGTTCTGCAGGCGTCGCCTCGGGCGCGGGGGCCGGTGCCGGGGCAGACGTCGGCGCGGGCGACGTTGCAGACGCAGGTGCGGGTGCCGGCTCGGGTGCAGGCTCAGGCGCAGGCTCAGGCGCAGACTCGGGCTCGGGCGCAGGTGCCGGCGAAGCATCCGGAGCGCTGTAACCCGAAGGAGCGGACTTCTTCTCAAACGGCAACACAAAAGTCAGGACGTCATCCTTGTCCTCGTCGGCCCACTCGCTTGCATAACGCGCAACCCAATAGCCAACGGCACGATGCTTGAGCATGTTGCCAAAGACCGTGAGGAATACCGTGACAAACGCCGTCAGCACCAAGAACAATACGAGCGTAATGCCACCGCCGGTAACAAGCGCCTCAATAGCCGTAGGACGGTAGTAGTAGCTATACATACCGACAGAGGCAATGGTGCCAAAGACGAGCGTCAGGATCCATGTGATAACGTTGGCGACCAGACCCGTCAAAAACTCGGGAAGGAACGATGCGCAGAACAGCTTGGTCTTATTGTTCTTAAAGGCCGCCCAGACCTTATCGAGCGAAAACGCGCTCTCGACGCGACCGGTCACCGCAAAGTGCATCACGGCGATGTCGGCGAACATAGTAAAGAAGACACCCAGGACCGCCGTGGCAATCATAGCCAGAACAAACAGGCCCAGCGAGCCAAATAGAGCGGCCTCAAGCGCATAGGAGCCGAAATAAGAGTACGCACCCGCGGCACCAATTACCACGCTCTCCACCAGCGAAAGCGCTACACCAATAACGGGAATAGCCGCGATAACCTTGAGCACGCTCGAAATAACGCCCGAAAAGACGCCAAGGCCAAACGACGTGGAACGCATCAACGGACGATCCATGCCGTCATCGACCTTGAGCGACAGGTCGCGACCCCATTCGATGCCAAAGCCAGAACCGCACGCGCTTGCCGCACAGGCAGCCAAAAAGCCGAAGGCAGCCGCGATACCGCCGATAACGGGAATGAAGAGCACGAGCACCGACACGACACAGATGAGCGCCGGCAAAAAGGCAATCTGGCACACGCGCTGCAGCACGCCCGGCGTCTTGGTCATGTCTTCAAACGCCTGAGCTACACAGCCCTTGGGCACGTTCACGTTAGGCTGAGGAACAAACTGCTGAGGCTGAGACTGCCCCTGAGGAGCAGAGGTTGCAGCACCGGTATTAGGAGCGCCACACGCGCCACAGAACTTGTCGTTATCGCCCATGGGGGCGCCACACTGCGAACAGAACATCGAAATCATCCCTTCGTATCTAGAGCGAATCACCTGGATCGCAAACGATGTCTTTGGCAACATTATCGCCCAATGTGGGGACAAATACTCCAAGATGGCCGATTTGCAACGTAGGCGGCTTTATTCAATGATTCGAAGGGTGCGTCCGCGCTAGTTCGTGCCGCGGAAGCCCTTGCCCACGATCTCGGAGCTATCGACGATGGTGATGAAGGCGCCAGGGTCAATCTCGCGGGTATAGCGGCGCAGCTGCACTGCCTCGCGACGGCTCAGCACGCTCATAATCACCGTGACGCACTTGCCCGAGAAGGCGCCGTAGCCACGGCTGATCGTTGCCGTGCGGTTGAGATGCTTGACAATAAACTCCTCGACTTTTCGCGGTTCGGCGCAAATGATCGTGCAGACCTTACGAAGGTGAATGCTCTCGATAGCCTTATCGACCACGAGCGTCTTGGCAAACAGGCCAAGCACGCAGTACAGGCCAACGCGCGGGCCATACAGGAAAGCCGCGATGGTTACGATGCCGATATCGACCAGCAGCAGCGCGCGGCCAATCTCGAGCGTGGTGCGGCGTTTGAGGATCATGGCAAGAATGTCCGTGCCACCCGTCGAGGCGCCGATATCAAAGACAATAGCGCTGCCGAGCGCCGGCAAGATGACGGCAAAGCACAGGTCGAGCCACATATCACCCGTCATCGAAACATCCGTCGGAATGAAGAGCTCAAACAGCGAGACGTAGGCCGAAAGCGCAAACGAAGCGAAGACGCTCCACAGAATCGCCTTGCGCTCCAAAAAGATAAAGCCCAGAACGACCAGGACCGCGTTGATAATCCACATAAAGACGCCGACGGGCAGGGTCGGGAACAGCGTGGAAAGAATGACCGACACGCCCGAGGTGCCGCCGAAGGCAAAGTGATTGGGGGTTTTAAAGGCCACGATGGCGAACGCCGTGAGAATCAGGCCCAGATTGAGCTCGGCAAAAAAGCGCGGAAAGCCTGGCTCCTGGCTGCGCTTGCGGCCGGCGCGCTCGCCACGTTCGATATCCTCGCGACCGACAACGCGCTCCATCGGCACCACCGGAGGACGATGTACCTCCTCGGCGGCACGCGACGCCGCCTCTGCCGCAGCGGCTTCAATCGCCCATGCCTTGCTTTCGGTCTCGTGTTCGTCGGCCATTACGGCAACCCCTCGTTAACAATTTGGAAACAATGCGCCCATTAGGGTAACGCGGAACGCGAAGATTGCAACCCTTAGTTAGACGAGCGGTATGACCGCATCGAGGGCATATAGAAAACGGCCGGCCGCGCTTTTGCATGCGCGACCGGCCGTTTGACGTTTACGCAGATAAAACCTGCCAAAACAAACCTGTCCCTTTTTGGTAGGTTACTCGTGCTGGCTGGTACGGTGCTCGTACTCCTCGGGGGTGATGACATCCTCGATGCGCAGGTTGACGCCTGCCACCTCAAGGCCGGTCATCGCGGCCAGACGCTCGGTGACACGCGCCTTAACGTCGTCAAAGATCGCAGGCGCATAGGCGCCGTACTCGATGATGACCGAGATGTTGACGACCACGCGGTTGTCGTCGGTGACCTCGACCGTCACGCCCTTGGTCAGGTTCTCGGCACCAAACTGCTCCTGCACAAAGTGCATGAGGTTGCCCTTCATGCCCAGAACGTGCGGCACCTCGCGGGTGGCCATGGCGACGATTTTCTCGATCACGCCGTTGGAATAGGTCAGCGAGTCCTCGGACTCGTCCGCCTCCTCGTCCATCTCCTCGTTGTCCTCGTCCGCATCGGACTCGGCCTCGACGAGTGCCTCGTCCTCGAGCGTCACGTCCCCGGCATCGACGACGGCCTCATTCGCCTCGAGCTCGGTATCGGCCACATCGACCTTCGTGTTAAAAGCCATGGTTCCTCCTTATGCCTGCCGCGGATGCGACAGTCGAATACGTATTAGCGGCCGCTAAACAGGCGGCCGAAGAAGTTGACGATACCGTTCTCGCCGTCGCGAATCTGGCCGATTACGGCACCGATCAGCACAAAGAATGCGATGACAAGCGTGTCCCACAGGCCCAACGTAAGTACCAGCACGGCGATGATAAAGCCTGCCACGGCGCCGAGCGTAGTGTTGGGGTGGCGCACGGCGTAGCTCCAGATAGCAGCGCCCGTACCTTTGATGAGACCCATGGCCTCGTCAAAGTCGTTGGCAGCGCTGTCGTGCTGCTCGCCGGCCTCGGGCTTGGTGTCGGCGGACTCGCCTGCCGGCGTAGCGTTCTGATCGATCGTCAGGCGCGGCGTGCGGGCGGTCTTGTCTTGGTTGGTATCACTCACCGGAAACCTCCACGGTCTGGACGGTAGTCTTGGACGGCAAAAAACGGACGCGCGCGGTCGTGCCCGGCGTGCCGAGCATGGTGTCGCAGGCTTTCTCGATGCGCTGCTGCATCGCGGTGGCAAGAGAGGCGACGTCTTTATCATCGAGCGCGATGGCCTCGACCTTAAAACGAACGCGCGACTCGTCGGAGCCTTGAACGCGCGCCTCGATATGCTCAACCATCACACGATCATCGCACTCCGCCGCGGCGCGGGCGCACGAGGAAAGCGCTGCGAGCGTGACCTCGATATTGCGCTCCCCCGCCGGATGCACGCAGGACGGCTCGCGACGCGCGAACATCAAGCGGAAAAACCCAATGAGCACGCCAAGCGCCACGATGGCGGCGCACACCGTAACGACGACGCGAGGCATGGTGTCACGCAATAGCAGCATAAAGCGATACGTATACGGTCCCCAGAACTGGCAGACAAGCGTGCCCAGCGCCACGATGGCGGCGGCAAGGTACACGATTGCTAGGGCTCGTTTGAGCACGCGCATGCGGCGCTCCTTTCGGGTCTCGGTCCACAGAATGCAAAACGATTCGCATCATTATAAAAGAGCCGGGTCCGGTGCTCTACGCACGCGGATCCGGCTCATCTATTCCACGAGGCTTGCATGCTCGCTTCATTATGCCCAGATATGCGCGGCTTAACCCGCGCGGGTGCTACTCCTCCTCGAGGGCAGCGATGACCTCGTCGGTCATATCCATGGTGCTGTAAACATCCTGGACGTCGTCGAGCTCCTCGAGACGGTCGATGAGGCGCTGAACCTTCTTGGCGTCGGTACCGGAGACCTCGGTCGGGGTGGTCGGAACCATGGTGGTCTCGGAACCCTTGACCTGGACGCCCTGCTCCTCGAGTGCCTTGGAGACAGCCATGACGTCGTTAGCAGCGGTCCAGACGATCCACTCCTCGCCGGCGTCCTCGTAGTCCTCGCCACCGGCCTCGGCGATCGCCATCATGAACTCATCCTCGTCACCGGCAGCACCGTTGGCGATCATGGTCTCCTTCTTGGCGTTCTCGTCCAGGATCTCCTTGGCGACGACGATCTGGCCCTTGCGCTCAAACTGGAAGGCGACGGAGCCGGAGGTGCCCAGGTTGCCACCAGCGTGGGAGAAGGCAGAACGGACATCGGCGGCAGTGCGGTTGCGGTTATCGGTCAGGCAGTCAACGTAGACGGCGACACCGGCGGGACCATAGCCCTCGTACACGATGTTCTCGTAGACGGCGGCGTCGGCGCCCGAACCAAATGCCTTGTCGATAGCGGACTTGATCTTGTCCTTAGGCATGGACTGAGCCTTGGCCTTGGCAACGGCAGCGGCGAGGCTGGCGTTGTTCTCGGGCAGCGGGTCGCCGCCGAGACGGGCGGCAACGGTGATGTTGCGGCTCAGCTTGGAGAAGAGGGCGGAACGCTTGGCGTCCTGCGCGCCCTTACGATGCTTGGTTGTGGCCCACTTAGAGTGTCCGGACATACGTGTCTCCTATCGGTTTCGACCTAAAGCCCAGCGCAGATGCTCGGGCAATATAAACAAACGTCGTTATGATATACCTACTGGCCTGCGAGATAAACCCCAAAATGAAGGCGTCGTGATGATACAGCCCCTTGGTGCAAGGGGTTGGTGCAAAGTAACCTGTCCCCTTTGCACCAAATTAGGACCAGAGAAGGTCGCTGCGAGTGATGGTGGCGCCGATGGCAAAGGGCATGCAGGCGATAACCGGATACAGGTAGCGCATATAGGACCGATCAGGCACACGGCAAGCACGCCCAGCAGCGGCAACCAAATGGCCAGACCGCGCCATGAATGACGACGTAGCAGATAGACCACCACGGCGATCATGATCCACACATAGGTGGCCGAGCTCATGGTGAGCGAGATAAACGGGATGCGCTGTACTGCCACGCGATACAAGTTGATCAGGTGGTCGCACCAGCGCACAACCTTGCTATCGACCGGATGGAAGTCGAAGTACTTGAGATTATCGGGGCGTGCCATAATCTCGGCACTGCGCGACGTGCTGTAGACCCACGCATCGCGGGCACTCGGATAAAAGTAGCCGTAGTAGTTATTGATGAGCGCCGAGATATAGCACTCGGGATCCTTTTTGAACATCTGCGCCCACACCTCAAAATAGGCCTTGATGTCCTCCTGCGAGGCGTACTCGTTAAAGCAATTTTTGACGGCGTCGGACTTGTCGGGGTTGTAACGGCGGCCCAGATTGTCGTACTTGAGCACACGGTCGATCACGGCACGCTCTTCGTCGGTCACCAAGCCGTCGCAAGGAGCCTCCACGATGGTGCCGTCCTCCTTAACCGTGGGGTTGACGCCCGAGTTGAGGCCGTCGTGCTTTTGGACGAAACGAGCCGTCTGCTGGAACGGAATCGAGAGGATTTCACGCTTGGAACCAGGCGTAATGTCGTGCGCCGGCATAAACACCTTGGTGAAGTACATATTAGAGGCAAGACAGAGTGCAAGCACCGCAAGAACTCCCACCCAGCGGAAACGCGAGATGGCGCCCGAAGGCGCAGCGCCAGCCTGCTTGGCTGCACGACGAGCCACATGCACGTCCCATACGCAAAACGCCGCCGCGATTACGCATGCCGCCAGGGGAAACACCAGGCCGCCGTTGCGCAGAAACGTGGAACCCATGGCGCCCAGAGCGAGCAGCAGCCAGTCGTGGCGCGCAAAGAGCACGGGCCTCTGTTCGCCCGCACGCTCGGCATTGGCATCGCGACGGGGCAGGCCGCAGGCCACGAGCTTCACGGTCTGCACCAACAGCACCAAAAACGCGTCGGCAAACAGCACATCTTTGGTAAGCAGGGCCGCGTAGTTGGAGAACATGGGCATAAACACAAAGAACAGCAAGATCACGCCGCGGACCGGCAGGCTCACGCCCAGTTTGCGCAGCGACGAGATGGAATAGGCCATACAGGCGGCCGTAATGACGAACTGAGCGCAGGTGTAGATGGCAAGACCTGCGTTGGCGCTGTTGAATAGTGAAAGCCCCAGCTGGACGCACGAACCGATGATAGCCGTGTGCACCACGGGGTGATGTCCGTTGAGCAACACATTGGGATTGAGCAGACGCAGGTAGTCACTCGTGCCGTTGGGGTAATTGAACCACTGGCGAATCTGCGCACCCGTATCCCCCATAAAAAGGCCGGGCAGCGAAGCGATGAGCGTGGGCGCCCAGGCAATCATAAGCACCAGAAAGGGCCCGGCAAAGGGATGGACCGAGAGCACGGCGTGAGCCACACGCCATACGCGGCCAAAGTGCGCTTCGGAAAACGGAATGCGCCGAGAGCTCAGCCAATCTAGACACTCAAAAGCCAGGTAGAAGGCAACGACCGCCAAGAGCATCCAGCCCGCACCGCCTATCCAGGCGCAGATGATGCGGGCCTTGTCGCCGAGCACGATCTCAGCCGAATCGGTGAGGTCGTAGCTGCGGCCAAACACCATGCAGACGGCAAAGAACAGCGACGGAAGGATCACCGAAGGACGCCAAGCATCGCCGCGGCCAAAGAATACGTAGCGAAACGGCAGAGTGAGCAGGCAGGCAAGCGCAAGCAGCATGACCGCGTCGGTATGGCCGGCAAACGAGAGGAGCACCTCGTAGCACACGTACAGCATGCCCGAGGCTTTGGGGTCAATCGCCAAGACTGCGTTGCTCGAGACCGGCGCGGGATCGATGGAAAACGCCGTGGTCGCCAACAGCGCGAGCAGAAATGCGATGAGCGTCTGCTTGGCGGGGTAGCGCTTAAACCAGACGATGCGGGCAGCGTCGCGCGCAGCCGTTGTGGAGAGGTCGGAATCCTTCACAGTCCAAAGAGCCTTTCTAGAAACCTGCCAAAAAGGGACAGGTTTATTTTGGCAGGTTTTATCTGGGAAAACGTTACGGTTCTGTCATCGTTGCCCAGCAAACCACCACAAAGGTGCCTGTCCCCTTTGTGGCGGTTTTGGTGGTTAGGCGTCGAGGTAGATGCACTGGGGGCGATTGCGGTGTCGGGCGAAGATGATGAGCACCAGGCCGGCAATCACGAGCGGCAAACTCAGCAGCTGGCCCATGGTGATAACGCCTCCCAGCAGATAACCCAGCTGGGCATCGGGCACGCGCACGAACTCGACGAGAAAGCGGACGATGCCGTACCCCATCACAAAGACGCCCATAAACGCACCCTGGGGCAGCAGCGGTTTTTTGCGACTGAGCACCTGCAGGATGCAGAAGAGCACAATGCCCTCTAGAAACGCCTCGTAGAGCTGGGAGGGATGGCGCGGCATATCGCCCGCGGTGCCGCCAAAGACCACACCCCAGGGCAGATCGGTCGGCTTACCCCACAGCTCACCGTTTACGAAGTTGGCGCAACGTCCCAGGCACAGCGCCAGCGGAGCACCGATCACAGCAAGGTCGGCGATGGTCCAGGCGTCGAGCTTATACATGCGGCACACGATGATGCCGCCCAAGATGCCGCCGACCAGGCCACCGTGGAAGCTCATGCCGCCCTCGTTGGTGGCAAAGATCTCGAGCGGGTGGGTCCAATAGTAGCCATCGCCGTAAAAGACGACGTAAAACAGGCGCGCGCCGATGATGAGGCCAAAGACCGCACCGACCACGACGCTCGTCAGGTCATCGATCGTGATGTTGAAGCCCCAGCGGCGCTGCGTGCGATACATGACGACTGCCGTAAGCAGGGCGCCGACCACATAGGCCAGACCGTACCAGTAGATCGTGATGGGGCCCGCCGAGATCGCGACGGGATCAAGCATATGGTAGAGGTCGTTGAGCATATCGATCCCCTGCTCCCTACATACAAATGCGGCCGCGGGCCTTACGCTCGCAGCCGCATATTTGGACGTAACGTCTATGCGGAGCGTACCGTCCGCAGCTTTCGCATCTTAGAACGGCGCGTACTCGTCGTACAGGTCCTCGGCCTCGCCGGAAGCATTGACCTGCTCAACGCGGGTAACGCCGGGCACATGCTCCTTCAGGATGCGCTCGATACCCATGGAAAGGGTTAGCGAGCTCATGGGGCAGCCGGCGCAGGCGCCCTGCAGCTCCAGCTTGACAACACCCTCGTCGTCGACGCCCACGTACTCCATATCGCCGCCATCGGCCTGCAGGTTGGGGCGAATCTCTTCAAGAACCTTCTTAAGCAGCTCTTCGTTAACAGCCACAGGGGCTCCTTTCTCACAATAACGCGGGCACGCCCGCGGACAGGGGCTATGTTACTACAGCCATGTACCCGCTTAGGCGCCAGCCATGCGTGCGGACACGACTTTCACGAGCAGTCAATTTGGGACGGGGCTCTTTTGGCTGTTTTGCCGCCAGCTGGCGTTGGCACGCGCTACTGCCGAGCCTGTCCCCCGGTACCAATCTGGACATCGACGATGACCCGGCGGTAGCTGATGCCGCAGGAGTCGAGAATGCGGCGGCTGATACGGCCGTCATCGGTGTCGGCATACTTATTGTCCAGGTAGACGACCTCGCCCACGCCCACCTGCGCCAGGATCTTGGCGCAGTCGTGGCACGGGAACAGCGTGACGTAAACCGTGGAACCCTCGAGGTCCTTGAGCGAGCCACGGTAGTTGAGCACGGCGTTGGCCTCGGCGTGGACCACGTAGTTGTGCTTGTCCTGCAGCGGGTCGTCGCTCGTACCCCACGGGAAAAAGTCGTCGTTGAGCGCCGAGGGCGTGCCGTTGTAACCCACCGAAAGGATGCGGTGGTTGGTGCTGGCGATGCACGCTCCCACCTGCGTGTTGGGGTCCTTGCTGCGGCGCTGCGCGGCGATGGCCACGCTCATAAAGAACTCGTCCCAGCTAATAACGTCGCGGCGCTTGCCCGACGCGGTTTGATGAAGATCGTCCGACATGGCAGACACCTCCGAAATCGCAATAGTTTGGCCCATTGTAGCAGGTGAAAGGAAGGGGCGCTTATCCCACCAGCCCCTCGCCCTACGCGCGGCGGGGCTTTTGGTTGATGCGGTAGAGCTCGGCGAGACCCCGCAACGTCAGCGCGTCGTCTACCGTCAGGCTATGGCCGACCAGCGCCGCAAGTGCCTCGGCATCGTCGCCGGTAATGACGATGGGCACATCGCCCTCCCCCGCGGCCTTGGTCGCGCGCATCTCGGCAAGCACCATGTCGAGCATGCCGTCGATGCGGGCTACCTCGCCCAAAACCACACCCGAGCGCATGGCCTCACGCGTGTTGCGTCCGATGACGTGCGTTGGCGCCGAGGGCTCAACCTGGGGTAGGCGCGCTGCCGCCGCCGAGAGCGAACGGGCGCCGAGTGCCAGCCCCGGCGCGATAACGCCGCCGACAAAGGTACCGTGCGCGTCGATGACCTCGATATTGGTCGTCGTGCCCAGGTCAATCACGATGCACGGCGAGCCGTAGACAGCGCGGGCCGCCACGGCATCGGCGATGCGGTCGGGGCCGATCTCGGCCGGATCGTCGTAGTGCACGGGTATGCCGGTCTTAAGTCCCGGCCCCACGGTGAGCACGCGCCCCGTGCAGGTGCGGAAAAGTGCCGCCTTCCACGGGCGCTCGAGCGCCGGGACCACGCAGCTCAGCACAGCAGCCGCGGGCACAAGCGCACCCGGCATGCCCGCATCGGCCGCCAGTGCGGCCATGACCTGCACGAGACGCATGCGCGCCTCGTCGGCCGTAATACGGGCCGGCGTCGTGATCTCGCACGTCGCGAGCGGGCGCTCCTGCGCCGCGGCCGAATCCTCGGCAAACAGGCCAAAGCGAATGAACGTGTTGCCCACGTCGACCGTCAATATATATGCGCACCCATTAAGCATCGTCGGCGCTCCTTTCGTCTGCCCAGCAGTATATCGCCTACCTAAACCAGTCATCCCAAAATGACTAACTTGCGGCTATACTGGTGCGCGGTCGCGCGCGAGCTCACGCGGCGGCCCTTGGTAACCCGACTTCCCGCGCCGTATCCGTATCGGCGCTCCCGGGGGAAGCGGATATACGCAAAGGAGTTTTATATGAGCAATCCCTCGAACCGCGCTTCGATGCGCGGGCAACTCACGCTGCGCGGCGTCGTCATCGGCGTCCTCGGCTGCGTGATCATCACGGCAAGCTCGGCCTACACCGCCCTCAAGATGGGTGCACTCCCCTGGCCGATCGTCTTCGCTGCCGTCATCTCGCTGTTCTTCCTTAAGCTCATGGGCAACGCCAGCCTCAACGAGGCAAACGTCACCCACACCATCATGTCCGCAGGCGCCATGGTCGCCGGCGGTCTGGCATTTACCATTCCGGGCGCCTGGATGCTGGGCTATGCCGACCAGATCAGCTGGCTCGACATGTTTATCGTGGCACTCGCCGGCACTATCCTGGGTCTGCTGGCCACGGCGCTCATCCACCGTCACTTTATCGTGGACGCCGCGCTGGAGTTCCCCACCGGCAACGCCGCAGCTCAGACCCTGCGCGCCACCGAGGCAGGCGGCAAGACCGGCAAGCAGCTCTTTGGCTCCATGGCCATCGCCGGCATCTACAGCGTGCTGCGCGACGCTCTGGGCATTGTGCCCAGCATGTTGTGCACGCTCAACATCCCCGGCGTGACCTTTGCCATCTACAACTCGCCCATGTTGCTCTCCGTCGGCTTCCTCGTGGGCTTCGCCCCGGTCGCATTCTGGTTTGCCGGCGCGCTACTGGGCAATTTTGGCATCATTGTCGGCGGCACCGCAACCGGTCTGTTTGACGTTATGACCGCACAAGGCATTGTTAAGTCCCTGGGTATGGGCCTTATGATGGGCTTTGGCGTCGCCGTCGTCCTCAAGGACATCCTGCCGCAGGTCGCCGGTATCGTCCGCGGCCTTGCCGCCGACAGCTCCACCGACACCGACGAGCAGTCGCTCATCTCGGGCTCCCTTAAGCTCGACGCCGGTATCATCGGCCTGGGCGCTGCCGCCATCGCCGTGATCATCGCCATCGTGCTCGACCTTGGCCCCGTTCCGGCCGTCATCGTCACGCTGTTCACCTTTGTCACCACCATCATGAGCGCGCAGAGCTGCGGCCAGACGGGCATCGACCCCATGGAGATCTTCGGCCTCATCGTCATGCTCATCGTTGCCGCCTTCGCGCAGCTCGCTCAGGTCAAGCTGTTCTTTATCGCCGGCATCGTGGCCGTAGCGTGCGGCCTTGCGGGCGACGTCATGAACGACTTTAAGGCCGGCGCCGTGCTGGGCACCAACCCGCGCGCACAGTGGGTCGGCCAGGCCATCGGCGGCATCGTGGGCGCCCTGGTCGCTGCCGCCGTCATGGTCGCGCTCGTCACCGCCTATGGTCCGGACGCCTTTGGTCCCGACAAGAGTTTCGTTGCCGCACAGGCAAGCGTCGTCGCCACCATGGTCTCGGGCATCCCGAGTGTGCCGTGGTTCGCAGGCGGCTTTATCGCCGGTATCGTCATGTACTGGCTCGGCATTCCAGCCATGATGATCGGCCTGGGCGTGTACCTGCCGTTCTATATGTCGCTCACGGCTTTCCTGGGCTCCTGCGTTAAGCTCGCCTACGACAAGTGGTCCGCCCACCGCGACGCCACCGCTGGTCTTTCGGACGAGGAGAAGGCTGCCAAGGACGCCGCCTTCCAGGAACAGGGCCTTGTTGTCGCCAGCGGCCTGCTCGGCGGCGAGTCCATCGTCGGCGTTATTCTGGCGTTTGTCTCTGTTGGTCTGAGCCTGCTGGGGTAGGCCGAACAACAACGCACCAGCGCAGAGCGCGGAGTCGGAATCAAACCGGCCCCGCGCTTTTTTGTCTATTTGATTCTTATGATCCTCACGGCGTTTTAGCCATGTCGATTGGCCTGACTTCCAGGTCAACAAACCTTGTCTGACACCTCGCCTAACGCGGTGTAGAGTAAAGACGACAGACGCAAGAAGCGGCTCAGAAGCTAAACGAGGTAAGCATGGAACTCGACAAACAACAGATCAAGCGGCTGCGCGAGCGTCATCATCGTCGTCACGGTATACGCCCTGCACACAGCGAGGCCATGGAGAATGCTACCCGTTTCCTTAAGCAGGCGTTCAACATTCGCGAGGGACGCGCGCCCTATCACGTGATTCGTAAACGCTTTGTAAACGGGGCGCGCCTGACTGGCTCGCACTTATGCATCCTGATCATTGCCATGTTGATCGCGAGCATCGGCCTCGATATCGACTCGGATATCGCCATTGTAGGTGCCATGCTCATCTGCCCGCTCATGGGCTCGGTCCTTGCCATGGCATATGGCATCGCCACGCTCGACCGCGAGATTACCGTCGAGGCCATTGCCGGTCTCGCGTTGCAGATGGCCTTCTGCCTGATCACGTCCACGCTGTACTTTAAGCTCTCACCGCTCGGCACCACCACGGCCGCTATCATCGACAACTCGACACCCACCGTCTGGGATCTTGCCGTCGCGCTCGCGGGTGGCTTTGCCGGAGGCCTGGGCAACTCGCGCGACCAGGAGCCCGCGACGCTTATCGCGGGCGTGGCCGTGGCAACCGCGCTCATGCCGCCCCTGTGCGCGGCGGGTTACGGCATCGCCATCGCGAGCGGGTCGCTGTTTCTCTCGGCGCTCTACGAATTTGGCATCAACGTTGTCTTTATCGCGCTGGCGGCCGAAGCCGTATTGCTTCTTCTACGTGTACCGCTCAAGCGTGACCTCAACGGCGACGGCATTGTGACCGCCGAGGAAAACGCCGAGGTCGATGAGCTGTCACACAAGGTGCGCCGCCGCATCATCGTGGGCACGGTGATCTTTGCCATCCCCTGCATCGTTATGACCGCGGGGTCTATTGGCTCGGCGCAGGCCGGCGTGCAGGACGGCTATGGCGTCACCGAAACTACGCGCGAGCTTGCCGCGGTGCTGCCAAGCTTTAAGGACTACACCGTCGCCGTCGAGACCTCGGCTACCGAAGGCGAGAAGGAGGGCCTTGTCGAGCGCGAGGTTGTCGCCCATGTGACGACAAGCGAGGCGCTTGGGGCACACGACCGCCACGTCGCTCGTAAACTCATCAACCTCAACGTACCCGAACTCGATCGCGTGGAGTTCGATGTGAAGTGATGCCGGCGCGGGATGAGCGCTCGCACGGACGCAAGTTATGACGAGGCGCAAACGCGATACGGACGCGAGCAAATAGCGTGGTGCAGTTCACACCCGCGCCCCGCTCGCCGTTTTATTGCCGTGAATCAACTGCCCACATCGACATCGCCAGACTCCACCATAAACGCCGGATCGGTGCTCACCAGATAAAAACGGGTCACCTTGGTATCTCTAAATAGGTAGAGCAAGCCCTGATCGCGTCGGCGCGAAATATGCGCCACGTGGACCGTACCGAATATTTCGCCGTTTTCATTCTTTAATATCAGAATGTTGGGGTCATCCGTACGCTTAAACTGCCCGTCTGTGCAGATTCCGTCTTGGTCAACCAGCTGCCATCGACAGTTGTCCTCCTCAAGAAAAGCCAGGGTTTCCCGACTCGTTTTGTCATCCCGATAGTAACCATCAATGGCGAAGCCTTCGGAAGCACATTCCTGCATATAGGATGTTTCTCGACTTATAGCGAACTGCCCCATAGCGCCCAGGAGCACAGCTAGGCAAACCACTGCAAGGGTTATCGAGATAGTACGGCGGCCCATATTAACCAGCCCGATACTTGTTTAACGGAGCGTGAAACATACTTGGTACCTCCGATATCAGAGCAAACGTCACCCGCAGCCCGGCGGCAGTCATATATTTCCAACATCAAACCATATGGCAACCACTCGCGAGAGGAGTATCGGCGAACGGTGCATTTTTGCGCTCCATTGGTCAAACGTCAACGCGCGCTACAGCTCTTGCCCGATCAATTCAGATTTTGTCGCATACTACCGTAGATCCCCAACGCTTCCACCCCCAAGAGATCATTTTTAGTACGTAAAGAAGCCCTCGCCCGAGCTTTCGCCCAGCTTGCCTTCGTCGAGCATTTTCTTGAGGACGGACGCCATAGCCTTAAAGTTGTAGGGCATCATCATCTTTTTGAGCAGCGGGCTCACCAGGCCCGGGACTTTCTGATACTGCATGACGATGTTGTAGGCCGTCTGGATGCCCACCGTGTCGAATACGCGGAACGGGCCCTTGGGAGCGCCGGTGCCGCGCGTCCACGCGAGGTCGATGCTCTTGGGGTCACTCACACCCGAGACATACAGGTCAAGGCCCGAAAGCAGCCACGGCACCAACATGGAATTGAGCAGGTAGCCGTTCTTTTCCTTGTTGACGGGCAGGGCAAGCATACGGATATCGTTGGCAAAGTCGACGAGCTCGTCGAAGTAGCGCTTGTCGGTTTGGTCCTGTGCCATGACCTCGGTCATGTTGTTCTTCCAGATGGAGTTGGCAAAGTGCAGCGACAGGTACTTCTCGGGACGGCCGGTGTACTTGGCAAAGGTGCTCGGCAGCAGCGTGGAGGAGTTGGTCACGACGACGGTCTTTTGCGGGAGTACCGGGGCGAGCTTCTTGTAGAAGTCAATCTTTGCCTGGGCGTCCTCGGCCATAGATTCGATGACCAGGTCAGCGTCGGCCACGGCCTTGGCAAGATCGAGCTCCAGCTTGAGTGTGGAGTAGGCACGCTCGACGGCAGCGAGCGCCGCCTCCTTGTCGAAGGGCTGGCCGCTATCGGCAATACCGGCGCACCACTCGCCCGTGCCGCCCGCCATGCCCTCAATAGCCGCGATGTACTCCTCGCGTACATGATCGATCTTGGGCTGGGTGCGACCGATGCTGCCCTCGCTGCGCAGCCAAATCGTCACATCAAAGCCGCAGTAGGCGGCCTGAAAGGCAATCTGGCTTCCCAACACGCCGCCACCGGCAACACAAACGGTCTTGTAGCTCATGGAACGGTCCTCTCTTACGTAATTCCATAGATGTGTATTTATTCAACCGTAAGGATGACGCGCACTGGGGGTGGGTTCCATAAACGGACGGTAATTTGCGGCGAACGGCTACACCTGTTCATTAACTCAGGGTTCCATGTCCAGTAAAACGGGTGATAGCCGGTACGGCTACCACCCGTTTGCCCCATATCTAGCCCAAAGCAGGCCGTCTACTTCTTAACGCCGCGCCCCAGACGCTCGGCGACCGATGCCACGGCCTCCTCGCTGGCCGGTCCGCAGCTCACGCAGCCATCGTGGGCACGCATCTGGCCGGTAACCTCGTCCATCGCGAGCGGCGCCACCTTCTCGAGCTTAAAGCCCTTGCCGGCGCGCATGTTTTCCTTGGCCACGCTGATCATAAGCTTAATGCGGTTGAGCTGGTTGACCTCAGACGCACCGGGATCGTAGTCCACCGCGACGATGTTGCTCTCGGGATGCTGGCGGCGCAACTCCTTGATCACGGCCTTGCCCACCACGTGATTGGGCAGGCACGCGAAGGGCTGCGTGCAGATGATGTTGGGTGCGCCATGGTCAATCAGGTCGAGCATCTCGGCCGTGAGCAACC
>UROC01000026.1 GCA_900549345.1 uncultured Collinsella sp. | reverse complement strand
GCTCAGGGGTAGAGCATATCCTTCACACGGATGGGGTCACAAGTTCGAATCTTGTCAGGTCCACCATCAAAACTGTGAAGAGCCCTGGGGCGTTGCCTCGGGGCTTTTTTCTTATCCAACTAAGTAGTCAAAATAGCCCCGTCCCAAATTAACTACTTTGATTTTGTGTGCTGGGCGAAAGATTGGGTAGTATAGCTATTCAATGCGGCGACCCTGCCGCGTGTTAACCGCTACGTACCGGAGGTGTTCCATGGTTCGCGTCGACATAGAGACCATCGTCATGGCCGCCGGTCCCGTGCCATCGCTTATCGTGCTTCGCGAGCGCTGCGGCAAGTCGGATTCGACGGCACCGCTGCGTTCGCTTTCCATTCAGACCGGCTCGTTTGAGGCCGCGGCAATTAGCCGTGGCATCGATAGCGGTCGCGCCGAGCGCCCGATAACGCATGACCTGCTGCTTGACACCGTCGATGCCCTGGGCGCCAAGCTCGAGCGCATCGAGATCGTTCGTGCCGAGCCGCCGGTGTTCTATGCGACGATTGTCGTGCTGGTCGATGGTGACGAGCGCAAGGTTGACGCCCGCCCCAGTGACGCCATCGCCCTTGCCGTGCGCAGTAATGCCCCCATGTTTGTGGAGGACGACATCATGAATCGCCTGGGTACCGTTTCTGCCCATGCCGAGGAAGTTGACGACGAGCAGGAGTTCGAGAAGTTCGACGAGTTCGTCCATACGCTCTCCCCCGATGATTTCTAAATGTCTGGCACGCGAGCGGAGAGGTCGCTGATGGGTACCCGCGTATCGGCTGAAGCGGCCGCCATCGCGCGTGAAGCCCAGATGCGCTCGGAGGCATCCGAGGCGGCTCGCATCGCCTATGTGACGCAGGCCCGCACGCTTCGCGAGCGCCGCGGCTCCTATATCAAGATGGTTATCATCTCCGCCCTTGTCGCGGTAATCTGTTCTCGTCTTCGTGGTACAGTTGGTGCGCTTGGGTTTTCGATTTCAACAGGCTTGGTAATCTGGGGTGTGGTCGATGCGGTAATGCTGACCAACCAGATCAAGGTACTCGACAAGCGCGCGATGGATATGGTGCGCGCCCGCGACGCTGCCGCCAAGATCGCTGCCGAGGCACAAGAACTGTAACGACGCCGGATTCGATGGGAAGGTCTAGAGATGGCACAGGATATGCAGGACGCCGGTAACGTCTCCGCCGAGCTCGACGCCATGGTGTGTGACCTGATTGGTGCGTTCTTGGACGACCTTGCCGCCGGTGAGAATCCGGGCGTAGTTGTGGCGATCGAGGACGCTGCTTCCAACCGCTATCTGGCCGCGCTCGACGAGGATGGCGAGGAGGCATGCCTGGAGGCCGCCACCAACTTTATCTCCGAGCACAAGATGGGTCTTAAGGACGAGGGCCTGGGCCGTATCGCCCGCTATGCCATCGGCTATACCGGCTGTGTCGAGATTGACGGCGGCTACCACGACGCTCTGCTCGTGAGTTTCTTTGAGACGACGCTCGAGAGCGGTTTTTCGGCATATGTGCTGTATGAGGGCATGGGTGCCGGCGATGGTTTTATGTGGAGCGACCCTGAACCTGCAGGTGAGGAAACCCCTCTCATCTAAAATCGCTAAAATAAACGAGTTTTCGGTAAAAGGCTCAATATTCCCGCCGAGCGTTGCATTGCTGGGTGGGTCGCATACGCGTGCCGTTTGTATATGGATAGAAGATAGGGGAACTACATGCGCGTAGACAATCTGAGGAACATCGCCATCATCGCCCACGTCGACCACGGCAAGACGACGATGGTTGACAAGCTCCTGCGTGCCACGGACGCCTTCCGTGCCAACCAGCAGGTCGAGGACCGCGTCCTGGACTCTAACGACCAGGAGCGCGAGCGCGGCATCACGATTCTCGCCAAGAACATCTCTATCGAGTACAAGGACGTCAAGATCAACGTCATCGACACCCCGGGCCACGCCGACTTCGGCGGCGAGGTCGAGCGCGTGCTGCGTATGGCCGATGGCGCCCTGCTGCTGGTCGACGCTTTTGAGGGCCCCATGCCCCAGACCCGCTTCGTGCTGCGTCACGCTATCGACACCGGCCTTAAGATCATGATCGTTATCAACAAGATCGATCGTCCGGGCGCCAACCCCGAGAAGGCCTACAACGACTGCCTGGACCTCATGGCCGACTTGGGTGCCACCGACGACCAGCTCGAGTTTGCCATGGAGCACGTGGTCTACGCCAGCGCCATGAATGGCTTTGCCCGCCTTGACCCCAACGACGGCAACATGGACATGTATCCGCTGCTCGATATGATCATCGACGACATGCCCGCGCCCGAGGTTGACGAGAACGCCCCGCTGGCCATGCAGTGCGTGACCATCGACCACTCCAACTTTGTCGGCCGTATCGGTATCGGTCGCGTGTACTCCGGCACCATCCACCAGGGCGACCAGATCCTGGTCGTTAAGAACGACGGTTCCAGCGCCACCGCTACCGTCAAGCAGCTCTTTACCTTCGACTACCTGGGCCGTACCGAGTGCCAGGAAGTCGGCGCCGGCGACATCGCCGCCGTCGTGGGCATCGACCGCACCGATATCGGCGATGTCTACACCGATCCCGAGAACCCCGTCGAGCTCGAACCCATCGAGATCGACCCGCCGACCCTGTCTATCGTCTTTGAGGCCTCGACCTCCCCGCTCGTCGGTCGCGACGGCGACATCGTGGGCGCCCGTCAGCTTAAGGAGCGCCTGTTCAACGAGGCCGAGAACAACGTGACCATGAAGATCGAGGAGCTCGAGGACAAGAGCGGCGTCGAGGTCTCGGGCCGCGGCATCCTGCACCTGTCCGTTCTGATGGAGTCCATGCGCCGCGAGGGCTTTGAGTTCCAGGTCGGTCGTCCCCGCGTTCTGTTTAAGAAGGACGAGAACGGCAACAAGCTGGAGCCCGTCGAGCAGGCCGTCGTCGAATGCCCGGACGAGTACTCGGGCAAGGTCGTTGAGGTCTTCGGCACCTCCGGCGGCATCATGACGAGCATGGATACCTCGGGCATCGTGACGCACCTTGAGTTCAAGATCCCGACGCGTGGCATCATGGGCCTTAAGAACCGCATCATGAACGTCACCCACGGCGAGGGCGTGTTCTACCACACCTTCCTGGAGTACGGTCCCTACGCCGGCGAGATCGGCAACCGTCAGAACGGTGCCATGATCTCCATGACCACCGAGAAGGCCGTTGCCTATGCCCTGGGCACGCTGCAGGAGCGCGGCCAGCTGTTTGTTGAGCCGGGCAACGAGTGCTACGAGGGCATGATCGTGGGCGAGCGCAGCAAGGCCGGCGACATGGTCGTCAACATCGCCCGTACCAAGAACCTGGGCAACCAGCGTTCCTCGACCTCCGATATTTCCGTGCAGCTGGTGCCGCCCCGCACCTTCTCGCTGGAGGAGGCGCTGGAGTACATCGCCGATGACGAGCTGGTGGAGATCACTCCCAAGAATATTCGCCTGCGCAAGCGTCTGCTCAATGCCACCGACCGCAAGAAGGCTGCCGTCCGCGCCGGCCAGGTCAACAAATAAGCGCTGGGGCTTATAACCGCCAATAAGAAAGGGCGTCGACCGCGATGGTCGGCGCCCTTTTTGGTGCAAGGGGGACAGGTTCGCTTGCACCACCACAAAGGTGCCTGTCCCCTTTGTGGTGGTTGGCGGCTAGGCGGTGGGGAGTTCCGGCGTATTAGCCGGCTGTTGCGACTTGAGGTGAGCGTTGCGCCAGATGATCTGGATAACGTAGCCGAGCATAAAGACAAAGGCCACGCCGCTGATGAAGTCGCCGATGAGGGGAAGTCCTGTGAGGGCGCCTGCGGCCACACCGCCGACGGCTGCCATGGCGTAGCGGTTCTGGTTGTGTCCGACCATGCGGGCGATCGCGCACCCCGCAAAGGCGCTCGACACCAACGCGATGCCGATAACGCCGCACAAGAGGGCTCCGGCAAGCGACAGGCCGGCAATCGAGATAATCAGCAGCAGGACGGCGGGGACGACAGCAATCGTACCCAAAAGACCGCTCATCCACAGGGGCGTGGGGCGCTGGTGGAGCATTCCGGCGGCGCTGGCGGTCGCACGCGGAAAGACGAGCTCGAGCAACAGGGCGATAAAGCAAGTCGACAGGGCTGCGGCCACGATGCCGCCGATGGTGTCGTTAACCGTAGAGGTGTTCTCGTTCTCGGTGCGGTCGATCTTGAGCGCGCCGACCTCGGCTCCTGCGGCGCGCTCGGGGTCCTCGGAAACATGCGCGCTCACGGTGCCGGTGATGCGGGCGTTTTTACCCAAGATGAGCTTGTCGGCCCAAACCTCAACATCGCCGTCGACGGTGCCATCGATGGTCACGGTGTCGCCCGCGAGCACTGCCGACTTGGTAGAGCCGCGCAGGGCAACCGTCTCGCCTGCCGCGTAAAAACAGTTGGCGGTGCTACCGGTGTTAAGGACGACGTACTGGCCGGCTACCGTCACGCTGCCATCGATTGCGGTTTTGGCGATATCGATGGTACGCGCCGCCAGGCGAACGGCGCCGCCTACGGTGCAGTCGCGAATCGACAGGCTCTCGCCCGCCGCGATAATATCGCGGCCGATGGAGGCATCGTCTAAGTTGAGGCTTTGGCCGGCCCAGTACAGGTCGCCTTCGACCCCGGACGGGGTGGAGCCTTCGTCGGTCGTGAGTACGTTGCCGGCGGTGTCTGTGCCGGCGAACGAAGCTGTGGGAAGTACGGTCAGCGCAAGCACAATCAGTGCGAATAGGAGGGCGATGCGGCCACGCGCTTTACGGCGCCGGGACGACGGTGCTAGGTTGCAAGGCATAGTGAATCCTTCGTTAGATACTCGACATGTATCTAACAGGGTACCCAACGCGCGGGCGCTCTAAAAGAACCTCTCGGTTGCATTTCGAAGGGCTGTGCCGTGCTGTCTACTTTTTGCGATGCAAAAAACGTGCGATGTCGTCCTCGGTGGGACTTTTGATGTCAAAGCGCAGCGAGAGCCAGCGCAGACCCATGGTCACGACAACGCATACGACTAGCGCGGCGACATTGCTGACCAAGCCACTCATGACGAGGCTTACATAGCTTGCCGATCCGGCGATGGCCGCGATGGCATAAAAGTTAGTGCGTTGGAAAATGCCCGGAACCACGCCCATAAAGCCGTCGCGCAACATACCGCCACCCACCGCGGTGAAGAAGCCCATCATGATGCACACCGCCGGCGCAAAGCCGTAGACCAGCGCCTTGTCTGCGCCAGTTGCCGCATAGATGCCGACCGAGATGATGTCGAGCAGGGGAATGAGTTTCTCGGGTTTATCGACGATTGCCGGGAAGATGTAGATGATGGCCGCCGTGGCGATGGAGAGCGGCAGCGCCATCGGTTGGTTGAGGATGTAGACGTTGCCCACTTGCAGTGTCATATCGCGCAAAAGACCGCCGCCCAGACCGCAGACCACCGCGAGTGCGACCGCGCCCACCAGGTCAAGCTTATGCTCGCGCGCGACCAGCACGCCCGAGATCGATGCCGCGACAACAGCGAACATCTCGAGCCAAAAGGGGATAGCGACCATGGCATCCGAGGCATGTGAGGTAACGGTCATAGCGGCGACGACGGGCAAGATGGGGTCCTTTGAGTTGCGAGTTTAGACAATGCCCGTACATAGTACATGGTTGGCGGGGCTGGCGACCCCATTGCTCGGCAAACGGTCGGGATTGGGTGCGGTCATAGGTTCCAAACATGTACATCAGCCTCCAAAGATGTCGAGAAATGTCGGTTTTGGAGGGCGGTGTACACATTTGTGATTTTGGGTTGGGATTGAACGTGATGGGGGTGTGGGTTGAAGAGGAGGGATGTCTAAATTTTGAGCAGCGCTCAAAATTTATCCGGTCGGCTTACGCCGACCGCGCTGCGCTAAAAACGCGCCACTGGTGCGTTTTCTTTACGCTCCGCGCCCTGGCGGGTTCGAATCCCTCCTCCTCCGCCGTATTTGCTTGTAAGGGACTCTAAACAAAAAAGCCCCCGTTTTCGGGAGCTTTCTCAACCAAAATGGCGGAGGAGGAGGGATTCGAACCCTCGTGACCTTATACAGGCCAAACGGTTTTCGAGACCGCCGCATTCAACCACTCTGCCACCCCTCCGCGTGGGGTAAAAACAAAGCAGGCTCGAAGGCCTGCTTTGGAATTAACTGGCGGAGAGTCAGGGATTTGAACCCTGGAGACGCTTTTGACGCCTACACGATTTCCAATCGTGCTCCTTCGGCCACTCGGACAACTCTCCGTTAAATGCGAAAGTCAGTATACACGAGGAATCGCAAAGTGCAAACAGAAAAGTTGGCATTTTTTAAAACGCTTGGCCGCGCTTGGCGTTGCAGTGGGGTTTGAGGTGCCAAAAAACGGCTTCCGACCAGCGTGGTTGATCAACTCAATTGTTCAAAAGGGGTATTCATAAGCGACTTGGCAATGAATTTAAAAATCTTTGGGTGGTGCTGTGGGCCACTGGTATGCATTTTGCGACCACAGCCTTGTGCCCGTTGACCTGCGGCTTGGCTCAGCTTGTCCCCGCGGCATCGTATCTTGTCCACAAATCCGTCAAGCTCTTGGTCGGCATTTGGTTGGAATGCGCATGAAACGTGGTGCGAGCATGGGCATATGTGGAGGTCATGAGGTTGTAGCTGCATATTCTTGCGGCCTGGGAGGTTGAAAGATATTATTACCAAGTCTTTTCCTGCTTCAGGCGCACCTTCACGACCTGAAGCCACATTTGCCCAGAGGAGGTGACAATATGAAGGCTTATGAACTGCTGTTCTTTGTTGACCCGTCGCTCGACCCCGAGACTCGTCTCGCTGTTATGAAGCGTATCGATACCACGATCGCTGAGGGCGCTGGCAAGGTCGACTCCGTTGACGAGTGGGGCAAGCGCAAGCTCGCCTACGAGATCAACGACCTCACCGATGGTGACTACACCCTCATCAACTTCCACGCAGATCCTACCCAGATCGCCGAGCTTGATCGCGTCCTGCGCATCACCGACGCTGTGGTCCGCCACATGATCGTCCGTCGCGACGACCAGGAGTAAGACTGTCGTTTTGGACTGGGCTTGTGCCCCAAGAGGAAGTAGTGAGTTATGAGCATCAATCGAGTGAACATCACCGGTAACCTCACCCGCGATCCCGAGCTGCGCGCCACCGCCGGCGGAACCCAGGTTCTGTCCTTTGGCGTCGCCGTGAACGATCGTCGCCGCAATGCGCAGACTGGCGAGTGGGAGGACTATCCCAACTTTGTCGACTGCACTATGTTCGGCACCCGCGCCGAGGCCGTGAGCCGTTTCCTGGCAAAGGGAAACAAGGTCGCGATCGAGGGCAAGCTGCGCTACAGCTCTTGGGAGCGCGACGGCCAGCGCCGGAGCAAGCTTGAGGTCATCGTCGATGAGATCGAGTTTATGAGCTCCCGTGGTGGCCAGGGTGGCTACGATCAGGGCGGTTACGCCTCCGCAGCTCCCGCGCCCGCAGCACGTCCTGCCGCACCGGTGGCCACGCCGCCCGCGGTCGACGTCTACGATGAGGACATCCCGTTCTAAGGGTTGTTCACCTATTTTTGAGTGAGAGGCGGCTTCGGTTCGCCGAAGTTGCCAAATGAAAGGTATTTTGACATGGCTAATGATTTTTCTGCACGTCAGCCGCGTCGTAAGTACTGCCAGTTCTGCAAGGAGAACACTGAGTTCATCGACTATAAGGACACTCAGCTTCTCCGTAAGTACATGACCGACCGTGGCAAGATCAAGCCCCGTCGCGTCACTGGCGCTTGCACGCAGCATCAGCATGACATCGCCAACGCCATCAAGCGCGCCCGCGAGATGGCTCTCCTGCCGTACACCGTCCCCGTGGTTTCCTCTCGTGGCAACCGCGACCGCGGCTAAGAAGGGAGACGCATCATGAAGGTTATTCTTCTCGATGAGATCAAGGGCAAGGGCGGCGAGGGTGACGTCGTAGAGGTCGCTCAGGGTTACGCTGAGAACTTCCTGTTCCCCAAGAAGCTCGCTGTTGCCGCCACCAAGGGCAACCTCAAGCAGCTTGACGAGCGTCGCAACAACATCGCCAAGCGCGAGGCCGTCCGTCTGGCTACCGCCAACGAGACCAAGGCTGCCTTCGAGGGCAAGACGGTCACCGTTGACGTCAAGGTCGGCGACGAGGGCATCCTCTTTGGCTCCGTTACCGCCGCTATGATCGCTGACGCCATCAAGGCTCAGCTCGGTATGGACATCGACCGCAAGCGCGTCGAGCTCGGTAAGCCCATCAAGGTTGCCGGTGCCCACACCGTTGCCATCTCGCTGTACCGCGAGATCAAGGCCGAGGTTGTCGTTCTCGTCGGCGTTACCGCCGAGGAGCTCGCTGCCGAGGCTGAGGTCGAGGAGGCCGCTGAGGTCGCCGAGGCCGAGACCGCCGAGGTCGAGACTGAGGCTGCTGCCGAGTAGCATTTGCTGCAACGCAACAATCTTGTTCTAAGAAGGGCGCTCTGGGAAACCAGGGCGCCCTTTTGTTTTATTTGCGCTGAGTGAGTGTCATGGTGAACGCTGCGTCGAAGTCCTATACACAGGACCGTTCATCCGTTTGGTTCGGTGATGATTGGCGGCGCGCGGCGCGTTTTGGGACCGTGGCTGATACTATGGATGCTCGCAAGCGATATGAATGAGGATGCTCATGGCATACGACGATAGGGAGACCGGGCTGACGGTTGAGGACCGCGGCTCAAAGTTGGGTCTTCCCCAAAACCAAGATGCAGAGGCCAATGTACTGGCCGCTATGCTGCTATCGCCCGAGGTAGTCGAAGAGGCCCAGGTCGAGCTGCAGCCCGATGACTTCTACCGGCCCATTCATAAGACCATCTATACCGCGATGGTCGATATGTACAACAGCCGCATTCCCATCGACTCCATCTCGCTGATCGATTACCTGCGAAGCATCAACAAGCTTGATGCCGTGGGCGGCGAGGCCTACATTTTGGAGTTGATGGGTCAGACCCTGTCGCTCGTCAACTGGCAGCACCATGCCGCCATCGTTCGCCGCGACTCGATGCTGCGCGAGTTGATCGGTGCCACCAACGAGATCAACGCGCTGGCCTATAACGCCCCTACCGACACCAAAGAGGTCGTGGAGCTGGCCGAGAGCAAGCTGCTCAAGGTCACGGCACGCGAGGTCAAGTCGAGCTACAAGACGCTGACCGAGTTTATGGTCGAGGCCTATAACGAGGCCGAGGAAGTGTGCCAGGCGGGCGGCCAGGCTGCGGGCGTGCCCACGGGCTTCCCGTCGCTCGACCGCATGCTCATGGGTTTTCGCGAGGGCCAGCTCATCATCATCGGCGCCCGCCCTGCTGTGGGTAAGACGTCGTTCGCCCTGAATCTGGCGCTCAACGCTGCCGCGGCCGGTTATACCGTCGGCTTCTTCTCGCTGGAGATGTCGGGCAAGGAAATTGCCCAGCGTCTGATTTGCGCCTACGCCATGATTTCGATCAGTGACTTCCGCATGGGCCGCATTAGCCCCGAGCAGTGGGCCAATATCAACGAGGCCACGCAGACCTTGTCCAAGCTCGATATTCTGATTGACGATACGCCCGGCACCACAGTGACCGAGATTCGCGCCAAGAGCCGCCGCATGCTCCACAACAAGGAGAAGGCCATCATCATCCTGGACTACCTGCAGCTGGTGAGTCCTCCGCCGGGACGCCGCTCCGAGAGCCGTACCGTCGAGGTCTCCGAGATGTCGCGTGGTCTGAAGATCATGGCCAAGGAACTCAAGATCCCGCTCATCGCGCTGTCGCAGCTCTCGCGTCAGGTCGAATCCCGTACCGGCAAGCGCCCGCAGCTTTCCGACCTTCGTGAATCGGGCTCCATCGAGCAGGACGCCGATATCGTTATGTTCTTGGACCGCTCCGCCGATGAGGCCGAAGCCTCGCGCGACGATCGACCCGACGAGGGCGTTACGCGTATCGTCGTGGCCAAGAACCGTTCGGGCCCGATCGGCGACGTCGACCTGATGTTCCTGCCGGCATCCACCAAGTTCTATGAGCTTGATGGGGCACATGCCGAGGAGTAGGACAGGCGCCCGTTGCACGGGTATACTGGGAATGTTTTGTGCTTCTGCGTGCCGGCGTGGCGCGTAGACAGTCCATGAATGTAAGGAGTAAACATGCCGTCAACCGTTTTGGTCGGTGCCCAGTGGGGCGATGAGGGCAAGGGTAAGATCTGCGACCTGGTCGCCGGCGACTTCGATGCCGTCGTGCGCTACTCGGGCGGCAACAACGCCGGCCACACCATCGTCGTCAACGGCAAGAAGTACGGCCTGCACCAGGTGCCCTCCGGCATCATGTATTCCGACCACGTGTCGGTGATCGGTAACGGCTGCGTCGTCAACCCCAAGGTTGTCCTTGAGGAGATTGACATGTTCGAGGCCGACGGCATCACCACCAAGAACCTCAAGATCAGTGGCAACGCGCACATCATCATGCCGTACCACATCGATCTGGATGGTGCTTTTGAGCAGAAGCTCGGCAAGAAGAACATCGGTACCACCAAGCGCGGCATCGGTCCGTGCTACCAGGACAAGATGGCCCGCATTGGCCTGCGCATGCAGGATATGCTGGACGAGGCGCTGTTCCGCGACAAGCTGGAGACCGCTCTCGCCCGCGTGAACCCCGAGCTTGAGCTCATCTACAACCTGCCCACCTACACCGTGGACCAGATTTGCGACGAGTACCTGCCCATGGCCGAGCGCCTGCGTCCCTACATCACCGAGACGAGCCTGCTGCTCAACAATATGATCGATGAGGGCAAGGACCTGCTGTTTGAGGGCGCCCAGGCGACGTTGCTCGACATCGACCACGGCACCTATCCGTACGTGACGTCTTCCAACTGCACCGCCGGCGGCGCCATCACCGGCTCCGGCGTGGGCATGAAGAACGTCGACCGCGTGCTGGGCGTCATGAAGGCCTATATCACCCGCGTCGGTTCGGGCCCCATGCCCACCGAGCTTTCCTATGAGTCCGAGGCCGGTCACACGCTGACCGAGGAGGGCTATGAGTACGGTGTGACCACCGGTCGCCGTCGTCGCTGCGGCTGGTTCGACGGCCCCATCGCCAACTACGCCTCACGCGTCAACGGCCTCACCGATATCGCCCTGACTAAGCTCGACGTGCTTTCGGCCTTCGACACCATCAAGGTGTGCGTGGCCTACGACGTCGATGGCGAGCGCTACACCAGCGTGCCCGAGCATCAGGTGCGCTTTGAGCATGCCAAGCCCATCTACGAGGAGCTCCCCGGCTGGAAGTGCGACATCACCGGTTGCCGCAGCTTTGATGAGCTGCCGCAGGAGGCTCAGGACTACGTGGCGTTTATCGAGGATCTGGCACACACTCGCGTGACGTTCATTGGCGTCGGCGCCGGTCGCGAGCAGATCATCAACCGATTCTGGAAGTAATCGGGACTATTTGGTTATTGCGATATACCCCTTTGCAGCCCAAGCGGGCGGCCGAGGGGTATATTTGCTTGCAAAGGGCTCGCGCGGAGCGGGCCATTCATCCATAGAGGAGGCACCCTTGAAGGCGGACACTCAAACCATCGACATCCTGTTGTTGGGCAGCGGCGGCCGTGAGCATGCTTTGGCAGCTAAGCTCGCAGCATCACCGCGCGCCGGCAAGCTCTACATCGCGCCGGGCAACGGCGGCACCGCGAGCTGCGGCGAGAACGTTGTTCTCGACGACTGCGATCCTGCGGCCGTGGCGGCGTTTGCGCAGAGCCACGGATGCGGACTCGTGGTAATTGGCCCCGAGGCTCCGCTCGTGGCGGGTGTGGCCGACGCCGTGCGCGCGGCGGGTATTCCCTGCTTTGGCCCGGGTGCCGAGGGCGCCCAGATGGAGGGCTCTAAGCTGTTCTCCAAGCAGCTCATGGAGCGCGCGGGCATTCCGACGGCAGCCTACGGCTCGTTTACCGACGAGGCTTCGGCTCTCGCCTACGTGCGCGAGCAGGGCGCCCCGCTGGTCGTCAAGGCCGACGGCCTTGCCGCGGGCAAGGGCGTCATCGTGGCGATCGAACTTGAGCAGGCCGAGGAGGCCGTGCGCGAGTGCTTTGGCGGCACCTTTGGCGATGCCGGCAATACTGTGGTCATCGAGGAGATGCTGACCGGCCCCGAGTGCTCGCTTTTGGCCTTTACCGACGGCAAGACCGTGCGCCCCATGGCCACCTCGCAGGACCACAAGCGCGCGCTCGAGGGCGACAAGGGCCCCAACACCGGCGGCATGGGTGTCTACAGCCCGGTGCCCATCGTGACCGACGAGGAGCACGCCACCATGGTGAAGGTCATGGAGCAGACCGTTGCCGAGCTTGCTGCCGAGGGCATCGACTACCGCGGCTGCCTGTACGGCGGCTTTATGCTCACGCCCGCCGGCCCCAAGGTGCTGGAGTTCAATGCCCGCTTTGGCGACCCCGAGACGCAGGTCGTGCTGCCGCGCCTTAAGAACGACCTGGTTGAGGTCATGCTCGCCTGCGCCAACTGCGAGCTCGATCAGATTGAGCTCGACTGGCGTGACGAGTGGGCCGTGGCCGTTGTACTGACGAGTGCGGGCTACCCCGTCAGCTACGAGAAAGGCAAGGTCATCACCGGTATCGCCGACGCCGAGGCCATGGAGAACGTGACCGTGTACCATGCCGGCACCGCCGTGGTGGATGGCCAGCTTGTGACCAACGGCGGCCGCGTGCTTGCCGTGACCGCGCTGGGCGATACGTTTGAGAACGCTCGCAACCTTGCCTACGAGGCTTGCGAGAAGATTGATTTTGAGGGCAAGACCCTGCGTCACGACATTGGCCTGCGTGCGCTGCGCGGCCGCGACGCCTGGGATGCCTAAAATCCGAGAGGAATGAGACGGATGGACGAGAAGAACGAAGAACTCGTGGACGCGCAGATCGTCGAGGAGGACAGCCGCATGTATGGGCACGCCGAGGGCGAGCCTGGTGGCGAGGTCGCTGACGAGCCGGCGCTGGTGCTGGGCGACGACGACCCGCACGATGCCGAGCTGCACGAGAAGATTCTTTCGGAGGAGTGCGCCTGGAAGGGCAAGATCCTCGACGTCCACCGTCTTGAGGTTGAGCTGCCCAACGGTCGCCGCAGCGCCCGCGATATCGTTCGCCATCCGGGTGCGGCGGCCGTTGTGGCGCTGACCGAGAGCGGCAAGATCGTACTGGTGCGTCAGTACCGCACCGCCATCGACCGCGTGACGGTCGAGATTCCCGCCGGCAAGCTCGATCCAGGCGAGGACCCGCTCGATTGCGCCAAGCGCGAACTGCATGAGGAGACGGGCTTTAGGGCTGGTCGTATTCGCTTTTTGACGTCGATTGTCACGTCCTGCGGTTTTTGCGATGAGATCATCCACATCTACTTGGCTACCAAGCTCGAGTTTGATGCGCCCAACCCCGATGATGACGAGTTTGTCAACGTGGACCTGGTGCCGCTGCACGAGCTGATCGACGCCGTACTCGACGGCAAGATCGAAGACGCCAAGACCGTTGTAGGCGCGCTTGCCTGCGACAGCATCGCGCACAGGCTGGGCGGAGCGGAGATTTAACGAGCGGGAATGATCCCGCAGGTTTGTGTAAGTCAGCGAAAGTGCTCCATTTGAGACAAGGTGGCCTAAAAGAGGAGGGAAGCGTATGGATATACGCGACCGACGATTGAAGGCCAGATTGTCCAAATGGAGCACTTGCAGCGTCGAGATGAAACGCGGTTTGGTAAAACCGCGTAAGGTGATTATGCTGAAGCGTTTTCTGTCTTATTACAAGCCCCAGATGGGGCTTTTTGTTGCTGATACTGTTTGTGCTCTGGTGCTTGCCGCCATTGACCTGGCGTTCCCCATTATCCTGCGCAATCTGACCGGTGGGCTGTTTACCCAGGGTCAGGCTGCCATTATGCAGGCGCTCGGCATGATCGCGGTGGGCTTGGTGCTGATGTATGCCATCCGCTGCGCCTGCCGCTATTTTGTGAGCTATTGGGGTCACGTGATGGGCGCGCGTATGGAGTCCAAAATGCGCGAGGACCTGTTCGACCAGTATGAGCGCTTTAGCTTTGCGTACTTCGACCGCAACAGCTCGGGCGACATGATGAGCCGCGTGGTCAACGACCTGTTCGATATCTGCGAGGCGGCGCACCACGTGCCCGAGTGGATCATCATCTGCGGCATCGAGATTATCGGCTCGTTTGTGATCCTCTTTACCATCGCCCCGGTGCTGGCGCTCGCCATGGCCGTGGTGACGGCGGCGTTTGCGGTCATCATGTTTTGGCAGAACATGCGCATGCGCGAGGTCTTTAGCGACAACCGCAAAAAGATCAGCGGCATCAATGCGCAGCTGCAGGATTCGCTGGCGGGCATGCGCGTGGTCAAGAGCTTTGCCAATGAGGAGACCGAACGTTTCAAGTTCCGCGCCTCCAACAATCGCTATCTTTCGTCCAAGGAGAACATGTATCACGCCATGGGCGTCTATACCGCGACGTATGGCCTGCTCTCGGGTGTGCTCTATGTGATCGTGGTGCTGCTGGGCGGTTGGCTGGTTGCCCAAGGCCAGCTGCAGGCAGTCGATATGGCAACCTTCGCGCTCTACATTTCGCTGTTCTGCACGCCGCTCGAGACACTCGTCAATTCGGCCGAAATGTATCAGAAGGCTATCGCCGGCTTTAAGCGTATGGACGAGGTACTCTCGACCGCGCCGGATATCCAGGACAAGCCGGGCGCCACGGATCTGCAGGTGACTGCCGGCGCCGTGGAGTATCACGACGTGTGCTTTAACTACGAGGATGTTGAGCTGGGCGAGGGCGATGCCGACGAGCGTCCCGTTATCGACCATATGGATCTGTCTATCAAGCCCGGGCAGACCATCGCTTTGGTTGGCCCTTCGGGCGGTGGCAAATCGACGACCTGTTCGCTGCTGCCGCGCTTTTATGACGTGGCCGCCGGATCCATTAGCATCGACGGCCAGGACGTGCGCGATGTGACGCAGCAGAGCCTGCGTCGCGCCATCGGCCTGGTGCAGCAGGATGTCTATCTGTTTGATGGCACGATTGGCGAGAACATCGCCTACGGCAAGCCGGGCGCTACGGCAGGAGAGATCGCCGAGGCCGCCCGTCGCGCCAACATCGATGCCTTTATCGAGTCGCTTCCACAGGGCTATGACACGGTCGTGGGCGAGCGCGGCAGCCGTCTTTCGGGCGGACAGAAACAGCGCGTTGCCATCGCGCGTGTGTTTCTCAAGAATCCCAAAATCTTGATCTTGGACGAGGCGACGAGTGCTTTGGATAACGAGAGCGAGGAGGCGGTCCAGGAGTCGCTCGAAGAGCTGGCACGCGGCCGCACCACGATTATCATCGCCCACCGTCTCTCGACCATTAAACACGCCGATGAGATTGCGACCGTTGAGCATGGTCGCGTTGTGGAACGTGGCACGCACGAGGAGCTTCTCGCCCGTGGCGGCACCTATGCCCGTTACTATCGAATGCAGTTCGAAGGTGCGCGTGCGCACGAGCTCGACTGATTGATATGACAGGAAGTTTATGGCTGACAAGAACCCTTTGACTCCGGAAGAAGTGACGGAGTTATTCTCCGAAATCGATGCATCCGGTGTCTTGGATCCCACGCTTGCCAAAAAGCGCACCGAGCGCATGCGCGAGAAGGAGGCGGCGGCCAAGCGCGGTGACAAAGCGGCGCTAGCGCAGCTGCGCAGCGAGGACCGCGCGAGCCAGGCAAAACATATCGACCCGCTGTCCGAGGACGATCCTTCGGGTTCGCAGGTGAGTCATACCATTACGAAGACCGCGATGGCCGTGGTCATTGGTATTTTGGTGTTGATCGTGGGCATGCAGATTGGCTACGGCGTGATGCGCCGCCTGAACACTGCCAACCTGTCCGAGAGCGTTTCGGTGGATACCGTTTCCACGGCACTGAAGGGCGGCCTTGAGTGGGGTAACGGCTTTACGCAGTTCCCGCTCGACTTTACCGTCGATGAAGCCGATGAACGTACGGGCACGGTCGAGGTAACGGTGTTGGACACGTCGTCTGCCAACGAGCTCGAGCTGCTGTCCAACGGGCAGATTCAGGCTGCGGCACTTGCGACCAACGCGTTGCTCAACGATAAGATTGACCGCGTGGTGTACAACGTGCACGCCTATATCGACGAGGATAGCAACATTCAGCACGATTCCTTCTTTGGCATGTTCCCCGCGCGGGGCCACCAGAGCGCCATCCTGACGTTCGTGTGGACCAAGAGCTCATCCAACGCCACGAATATCGACTGGAAGATGCGCATTGTGAGTATGGATGACACCATCGCCGAGCGCATTCAGAAGCAGGTGAACTCGGTGTCGTCGTTGATTGAGGACCCGGTGGTGAGCCAGACCAAGATTGACGAGGAAAAGGCCGAACGTGACCTGGAGCATCGTCTGCATGGCCGCGAGATTTTCCGCGGCGGCAAACCCGATCGCTCACCGTCCGATCTGCTGGAACAGGACAAGAAAAAGTAAGAGGCCATCATCCCGCGTGAGCCACAAGCCCACGCGGGATGATTTTTCTGGGACGGGGATTAAAAAATCATTATGCATAGAAAGTCATAATTATCATTTCGTAAACAATTTGATGAAATTAACGCCATGAGGCATGCTTGCGGTTACAATACCGCGAGGCCTAACTACACACCTTTAAGCCGGTCCTGTGAGACCGGGAAGGAGAATTATGGCGAACAACCATACCGCGGGCGCTGCCGCCCGCACCTTCGCGCCCAGCGAGCTTTGCCAGCGTATGCTGGCCAAAACCAGCAAGGGCACCTGCGGTCCCTGTATCCTGTATCTTGAGGATGGGACCATTTTTTATGGACGTGCATGCGGCGCCGAGGGCACCGCGACCGGCGAAGTCTGCTTCAACACCTCGCTCGAGGGCTACTTTGAGGTCATGACCGACCCGAGTTATGCCGGCCAAATCGTAACCATGACCTATCCGCAGATCGGCAACTACGGTATCGACGAGACCGACGTCCAGTCGGCCTTCCCCGGCGACGCCGTGCGTCCTGCGAGCGCTCCGGCCATGCGCGGCATGATCGTTCGCGACATGTGCGCCACGCCTTCTAACTGGCGCTCGGCCGTCAGCGTGCCGGAGTACCTGCGCGCTCACGGCATCGTCGCTATCGAGGGTGTCGACACCCGCGCTTTGGTGCGCCATCTGCGCGACAACGGCTCCAAGATGGGCATTATCTCGACGGAGATCTTCGATGTCGATGAGCTTGCCGAGCGTCTGGCCGCAGCGCCCACACTGGTGGGCGAGAATTTGGTCAAGACCGTGAGCTGCCCCGCGCCTCACGAGTTTGTGGCCGCCGACCTGCCTGCCACGCATGGCTTTGCGCTTGCGGCTGCCGCTCCTGCCCGTCACAAGGTGGTCGCCTACGACTGCGGCGTGAAGCGCGGCATTCTGGAGGGCCTGGTCCGTGCCGGCTGCGACCTTACCGTCGTGCCGTGGGATACGCCCGCCCAGCAGGTGCTCGACATGAATCCCAACGGCGTCTTTTTGTCCAATGGCCCCGGAGACCCCGATGCCGTGGTGGAGACCTACGAGCAGGTGCAGCAGCTGATTGGCAAGGTGCCGGTCTTTGGCATTTGCCTTGGTCATCAGATGATCAGCCTGGCCTGCGGCGCCCAAATGGAAAAGCTTAAATTCGGTCACCGTGGCGGTAACCAGCCGGTCATGAACCTGGTGAGCCGTCGCGTGGAGATCACCGCGCAAAACCACGGCTTTGGCCTGCTGTTCCCCAGCTTGGGCAAGCTTGTCCCCGAGCTTTCCGGTGGCGAGACCGAGCATGCGGCCGATGGAGATCTGCGCGTCTGGGTGCGCCGCGGCATCGCGCCGGTCGTGATGAATGAGCGCTTTGGTCGCATTCGCCTGACACATGTGAACCTCAACGACGGCACCGCCGAGGGCATCCAGCTGCTCGACGCCCCGTGCTTCTCGGTCCAGTACCACCCCGAGGCCTCGCCCGGCCCCACCGATGCCCATTACCTCTTTACCGCCTTTACGCGACTCATGGACGGCGAGGAGAACTATCTGGACATCGACACCGCGAAGGACCGCCTCGCCGGCTGGAATTTCGCCGACGATGGTTCCGCCGTTCTACCGAACGGCGGACCGGTCGACGCTGCGGCTGCATCTGGCACATCATCTTGCCGTTCTGCTTCGGACGCGCGGGCATAAGCCCAGCGCGCCCTCGCATCACGGCAACCTGATGCACCAGCTGCACCCTCGCTGACTTTTTCAAAACATTGAGTCAGCCTCTCTAGGAGGTTTTAAACATGCCTAAACGTACTGACATCAAGCGCATCCTCGTTATTGGTTCGGGCCCCATTGTTATTGGCCAGGCCTGCGAGTTCGACTACTCCGGCGCCCAGGCCTGCAAGGTGCTCAAGGAGGATGGCTTTGAGGTCATCCTGGTCAACTCCAATCCGGCGACCATCATGACCGACCCGGGTCTTGCCGACCGCACCTATGTCGAGCCCATCACCGCCGAGTTTATCGAGCGCGTGATCAAGAAAGAGCGCCCGGACGCGCTGCTGCCCACGCTGGGCGGCCAGACCGGTCTGAATGCCGCCGTCGAGCTGGCAAAGGACGGCACGCTCGACAAGTACGGTGTCGAGATGATCGGCTGTGACCTTGCCGCCATCGAGCGCGGCGAGGACCGCAAGCTCTTTAACGAGGCCATGGCCGAGATCGGCCTGGAGGTTGCGCGCTCGGGCTATGCCTACAGCGTGGCTGACGCCGAGGCTATCGCCGAGCGCGTGGGATATCCCTGCGTACTGCGCCCGAGCTTTACCCTCGGCGGCGCCGGCGGCGGCATCGCGCACACCCACGAGGAGCTCGTCTCCATCGTGAGCCAGGGCCTTGAGCTCTCGCCTGCCCACGAGGTGCTGGTCGAGGAGTCCATCGAGGGCTGGAAAGAGTACGAGATGGAGGTCATGCGTGACCACGCCGGCAACGGCATCATCGTGTGCTCCATCGAGAATCTCGACCCCATGGGCGTGCACACCGGCGACTCCATCACCGTGGCGCCGGCGCAGACGCTCTCCGACCTCGAGTACCAGCGCATGCGTGCCGCCTCGCTCGCCATCTTGGAGAAGATCGGCGTCGAGACCGGCGGCTCTAACGTACAGTTTGCCGTGAACCCCCAGACCGGCCGCCTGATCGTCATCGAGATGAACCCGCGCGTGAGCCGTTCGTCCGCACTGGCCTCCAAGGCCACGGGCTTCCCCATCGCCAAGGCCGCCGCTCGCCTGGCCGTGGGCTACACGCTCGACGAGATTGTCAACGACATTACCAAGGCAACGCCTGCCTGCTTTGAGCCCACGATCGACTACTGCGTGGTCAAGGTGCCGCGCTTTGCCTTCGAGAAATTTAAGGGTACCGACCCCACGCTCACCACGCGCATGAAGGCCGTGGGCGAGATTATGGCGATCGGCCGTACCTTTGAGGAGGCCTTCGGCAAGGCCATGCGCTCACTGGAGGACGGTCACCAGGGCATCTGCGCCGGTGGCAAGGAGGGTGCCGACAAGCTGAGCGACGATGAGCTCGCTCAGGCCGTGGCAACCCCGACCGAGCACCGCATCTTCTTTGTGGTCGAGGCCCTGCGCCGTGGCTGGGACATCGCCCACATCCATGCCATCTGCGGTATCGATCCGTGGTACCTCAACCGTATCAACGACATGGTGCAGGTCCAGGAGAGCATCCGCGGCCTGCGTGTGGAGGATATCGACGCCGACGCGATGCGCCTGCTCAAGCAGTACGGCACGAGCGACGCCGAGATTGCCGCGCTGACCGGCTCGGACGAGCGCTTTGTGCGCGCCTATCGCAAGGGTCTGGGCGTGGTTCCCAGCATGAAGACGGTCGATACCTGCGCGGCCGAGTTCTCGAGCGCCACGGAGTATCACTACAAGACGTACGAGAACATCTACCGCACGAGCCCGGATGCCAAGAAGTGCGTGGCTCCCGACGAGACCACGCCGGCGGACAAGCCCAAGGCGATGATCCTGGGTGCCGGCCCCAACCGCATTGGCCAGGGTATCGAGTTCGATTACTGCTGCGTGCACGCGAGCTACGCGCTGGCGGCCCGCGGCTTCGAGACCATCATGGTCAACTGCAATCCCGAGACCGTCTCGACCGACTATGACACGTCCGACCGTCTGTACTTTGAGCCGCTCACCTACGAGGACGTCATGGACGTTATCGATGTCGAGCGCCCCGACGGCGTCGTGGTGACGCTCGGCGGCCAGACTCCGCTTAAGCTGGCGCGTATGCTCGAGGAGAGCGGCGTGAACATTATGGGCACCAAGCCCGACGCCATCGATTTTGCCGAGGACCGCGAGCGCTTCGCCGCTCTGCTCGACAAGCTGGGCATCATGTACCCGCCGGCGGGCCAGGCCACCTCGTTTGAGGAGGCCGAGGCCGTGGCCGCGCACATCGGCTATCCGCTTCTGGTGCGTCCGAGCTATGTGTTGGGCGGCCGCGGCATGATGATCGCCTACGATGCCGAGCATCTGCGCGATTACATGGCCGAGGCTGCGCGCATTAGCCCCGACTACCCGGTGTACCTGGACCGCTTCCTGGAGGGTGCGATCGAGTCCGACGTCGACGCCCTGTGCGATGGCGAAGAGGTATACATCGGCGGCATCCTGGAGCATATCGAGGAAGCCGGTATTCACTCCGGCGACTCCGCGACCTGCATCCCGCCGTTCAGCTTTAGCGAGAGCCTGCAGGCGAAGCTCCGCGAGACCACGCGCCGCATCGCGATGGCGCTGGGAGTCCGCGGTCTGGTCAACGTGCAATATGCCATCAAGGGCGAGACCGTCTACGTGATCGAGGCCAACCCGCGCGCCAGCCGTACCGTGCCGTTTATCTCCAAGGCCACCGGTGTGCCGCTGGCCAAATGCGCGGCGCGTATCATGGCAGGCGATTCCATCGCGAGCTTGGGCCTGCCGAGCGACGAACGTCAGCTGGACTGGTTCTGCATGAAGGAAGCCGTCATGCCCTGGGGTCGTTTCCCGGGCGCCGACGTCATCCTGGGGCCCGAGATGAAGTCGACGGGCGAGGTCATGGGTATCGCCAAGAGCTACCCCGAGGCATACGCCAAGACGCAGCTGGCAATCGACTACAAGCTGCCCGATCCGAGTTGCGGCAAGGTGTTCATTAGCGTGTGCGACCGCGACAAGCGCCATATCCTTTCGGTCGCCCGTATCCTGCGCTATCTGGGCTTTGACATCTGCTCCACCGAGGGTACGGCGCGCGTGCTGCGTGGAGGCAACGTGACGTGCGAGATCGTGGAGAAGATTAGCGGCCCGCACGACGGCGAGCGCCCCAACATCGGCGACCTCATCGCCGATGGCAAGATCGCGGTGATTATCAACACGCCGTACGGTCCGGGTTCGCGCGGCGACGGCTATCTGTTGCGTACCGAGGCGGTGCGCCGCGGCGTAACCTGCGTGACCGCGATGTCCGCTGCCAACACGTACGTGAGTGCCATCGAGGCGGTGCGCGAGGACCAGCAGGGTCACGGCAGCGCCAACGACATGGGCATGGACGTCATCGCCCTGCAGGACCTGCCGCAGCACACGGTGTAGATTGAGCTGTCCGGCCGGGGCGGAGGGGGCTGAGTTTCCCCCTTCGCTCCGGCTGCAAGCAGAGTCGCTCAGTGGGAAACTCAGCC
>UROC01000025.1 GCA_900549345.1 uncultured Collinsella sp. | reverse complement strand
GCTATCCGCGAGGGTGGCCACACCGTCGGCTCGGGCATCGTCTCCACGATCATTGAGTAAATTAGCTCTTTGATTTAGCTGACTTAGAGAACCCGGCACTTTTAGGGTGCCGGGTTCTTTTCTACGCGGGGCTTGTTCCCTGCCGATTGCGCTTCGCTCGCCCTTAAGCCGAGCGTGGGGGATCGATTAGATCTCGCTGGCTTCATTGATGTGTTCCAAATATGAATGGATTCAGCGAGAACCAATTGATTCGAGGTTTTCATTGACAGCACTTACATAGAGCTGATAAAGTACCATCTCGTGCCCGTACGGGGCGGATATGAAAGGTTCAGGATACATGCGTACTCTAGTTACTCTTGCGTGCACTGAGTGCAAGCGCCGCAACTATACGACCACCAAGAACAAGGCGAACATGCCTGATCGTATGGAGATCAAGAAGTATTGCCCCTGGTGCCGTCTCCACACGCTGCACAAAGAGACTCGCTAGTCTCTAGCTACATACGCCAGTAGTTCAATTGGTAGAGCATCGGTCTCCAAAACCGAGTGTTGAGGGTTCGAGTCCTTCCTGGCGTGCCAGTCATTATTCCGTAAGCTCCCAATTGGGGGCTTACGGTTTACTCATGTATAAGCGCATTGCGCGGAGGTAACCCAAATGGCCAACAAGAAGAACAAGAAGAAGGCTCAGCAGCCGGCGCCTGCCAACAACGCTGCTGCCAACTCCAAGGTTGAGGCCAAGAAGGCCGTTGCCAAGAAGAACGAGAAGGCTGCGAAGTCCAAGAAGAACGAGAAGCCTGGTTTCTTCGCCCGCACCAAGAAGTATTTCGCTTCGGTCAAGTCCGAGATGAAGCGTGTCACGTGGCCTGATAAGAAGGAGCTCGTGAACTACTCGGTCGTCGTTTGCGCTTCTCTGGTCGTCGTCGGCGTCGTCATCGCTCTGCTCGATGCTGGCTTTGGCGAGGCTCTTGCTCTGTTCTCTGGATTGAGGGGCTAAACCATGTCTAAGCGTTGGTACGTCGTTCACACTTACTCCGGATACGAGAACCGCGTAAAGTCCGATCTCGAGCATCGTATCGAGACCATGGGCATGCAGGACCGTATCTTTGATATCGAGATTCCTATGGAGCGCGTCACCGAGATCAAAGAGGGTGGCAAGCGCGAGACCAAGGATTCCAAGATCTTTCCGGGTTATGTCCTGGTTCGCATGGAGATGGATGACGATGCGTGGACGTGTGTTCGCAACACGCCCGGCGTCACCGGTTTCCTAGGCGGCAACGGCAAGCCCGCTCCGCTTTCCCGCGACGAGTACAACAAGATGACTCGTCGTCCCGGTAAGGGCGATTCGCCCAAGCGCACCTCGGTTGATATTCAGGTCGGCACGTCCGTCCGCGTCACCGATGGCCCGCTTACCGACTTTGATGGCAAGGTCTCCGAGGTTAACACCGAGGCTGGCAAGCTCAAGGTCACGCTGATGATCTTTGGCCGCGAGACGCCGGTCGAGCTCGGCTTTAACCAGGTCGCTGTCATCGCTTAAGTTTTCGTCCGTTCGCGCGAGCGTGCTTCTTCTGTGACTGCTCATCTCAGGAGTGCTTCTAACACGTGCGTGCTTACGATATAGCAAGTACTTCACACTCGTGATTCGAAAGGAATGACCATGGCTGAGAAGAAGGTTGCCAACGTCATTAAGCTCCAGATTCCTGCTGGTGCAGCTAACCCCGCTCCTCCCGTCGGCCCCGCCCTGGGCGCTGCTGGCGTGAACATCATGCAGTTCTGCCAGGCCTTTAACGCCGAGACGCAGGACAAGAAGGGCGACATCATCCCCGTTGAGATCTCTGTCTACGAGGATAAGTCCTTCTCCTTCATCACCAAGACCCCGCCGGCGGCTCACCTCATCAAGAAGGAGCTGAACCTCAAGTCTGGTTCCGCTAAGCCCCAGGCCGACAAGGTTGGTCAGCTCTCCCAGGAGCAGCTCACCAAGATCGCCGAGATCAAGATGCCGGACCTCAATGCCAACGACATTGACGCCGCCAAGAAGATCATCGCCGGTACCGCCCGTTCCATGGGCGTCACCATCGCTGAGTAGCGATTTCTTATGGTAACGACGGGTGCTCCGACCGGGGCGCCCGTTAAATGTGTGCAATAGGGCACACGATACGATGTGGGAGGGCTCACGCCCGTTTAACCACAGGAGGTAATGCACATGGCTAAGCATGGTAAGAGCTATAACGCCGCTGCCGAGAAGATCGATCGCGCCACGCTCTACACCCCCCTTCAGGCTGCCAAGCTCATTAAGGAGCTCGACACCGCCAAGTTCGACGAGACCGTCGAGGCCCACTTCCGTCTGGGCATCGATACTCGTAAGGCTGACCAGAACATCCGTGGTTCCATCTCCCTGCCCCACGGCACCGGCAAGACCGTTCGTGTTGCCGTCTTCGCCGAGGGCGAGAAGGCCCGCGAGGCTGAGGCTGCCGGCGCCGACATCATCGGTTCCGACGAGCTTGTCGCCCAGATTCAGAAGGGCGAGATCAACTTCGACGCCGCTATCGCTACGCCGAACATGATGGCCAAGGTTGGCCGCATCGGTAAGATCCTTGGTCCCCGTGGCCTCATGCCGAACCCCAAGCTCGGCACCGTGACCATGGACGTCGCCAAGATGGTCTCCGAGCTCAAGGCTGGCCGCGTTGAGTACCGCGCCGACCGCTACGGCATCTGCCACGTGCCCCTGGGCAAGAAGTCCTTCACCGAGCAGCAGCTCGTCGAGAACTACGCTGCCCTGTACACCGAGATCCTGCGCGTCAAGCCCTCTTCTGCTAAGGGCAAGTACGTCAAGTCCATCTCCGTGTCTTCCACCATGGGCCCTGGCGTCAAGGTCGATCCCGCTATCCAGCGCGACTTCCTGGCTGAGTAACTAACAGTTACTGCCTGAGCAAAGCAAGCATTGCTAAAGAGACCCGGTTCTGCCTCGTGCAGGACCGGGTCTCTTGCTTTTGAGTCAACGAAACCACCACGAAGGGGACAGGCACCCTTGTGGTGGTTTTACTTGTGTTGTACTTTAGCGCGATGTAGTACTACCCGAGGCCGAAGGGAGCCCAACATGTTTAAGAACACGCAACAGCTCCTAGGCCTAGCGCTACTAGATTGGATAGCGCGCTAGGGTTGTAATCTCGCTATAACGATTTGTTGTACCCGGGTGCGCTATCGTCTGCCGCTTTCAGGCGTGATGAGCGACACGGGTATTTTTCTATCTCTAGGCCTTCTCTCTCTCCTGAAAGCCATCTGTCATAAAACGGTCAATCAGGAGGAACATATAAGCCGCAAAATCACAATCTTTGACGCCACCCTGTGCGACGGTGAGCAGTCGCCGGGCGCCAGCATGAATACCGAGGAAAAGCTCTTCATCGCCCGCCAGCTGGTGCGCATGAACGTGGACGTTATCGAGGCGGGCTTTCCCATCTCGAGTCCTGGTGACTTTCGCTCCGTACAGGAGATTGGCAAGATTGCGGGCGACCGATGCACGGTATGCGGCCTGACGCGCGCTGTCGACAGGGATATCGAAGTGGCTGCAGAGGCGCTCAAAACGGCCCAGAGGCCCCGTATCCATACAGGGCTGGGTGTGAGCACCAGTCACCTGCGCGACAAGCTCCATATGACTGAGGAAAGGGCAATTGAGTGAGCGATCCATGCCGTCAAACATGCTCGCAAGTTCGTTGACGATGTTGAGTTTTATGCCGAGGATGCCGGCCGCTCCGATCAGGAGTTTCTGGTGCGCATTATCGAGGCGGCCGTAAAGGCCGGTGCCACGGTCGTGAACATCCCCGATACGATGGGCTACAACATGCCGTGGGACTTTGGCGCCCGCATCCGTGACCTGCGCGGGCGCTGCGGGTGCGGCCGGTCAGCGTGCGGTCGACGTGATGGAGTATCGCGAGTACGAGATTGAGCGCATTGCGCGCCAGGCATTTGAGGCGGCGCGCAAACGTCGCGGCAAGGTGACGAGCGTTGATAAGCGCAACGTGCTGGAGACGAGCCGCATGTGGCGCGAGATCGTGCATCGCGTGCAAGACGAGGAGTACTCCGACGTGGAGCTTGAGGACCTGCTCGTCGACAACGCCGCCATGCAGCTCATCAGTCGACCGGCAGACTTTGACGACGTGGTGACGGAGAACATGTTCGGCGACATCCTGTCCGATGAGGCGGCTCAGATTACCGGATCGCTCGGTATGCTTGCCTCTGCCTCGCTGGATGATGGCGTATCGCTGTTTGGGCCGAGCGCTGGCAGCGCTCCTGACATCGCGGGGCTCGGCGTGGCCAATCCGCTGGCTCAAATCTTGTCGGTGGCGATGCTGCTGACCTACGCGCTCGACATGGGCGAGCAAGCCGCGTGGATCGAGAGCGCCGTGGCGCGCGTGCTCGACGAGGGCTGGCGCACCCGTGACATCGCCGATGTCAACACCCCGGCAGATAAGATCCTCGGCACCACGACGATGGGCGACAAGGTCGTCGCCGCGCTGTAGGCGATGCCGATTCAAGCTGTCAAATATCTCAATCTGTAACATCTAAGGGGCAAAATCGTTCCTACCTGTTACAGATTGAGATTTTCGGCTGAGCATCCGTGGTCTGTCTCGATCTGTAACAGCTAACCGATTATTTGGGCCCTACCTGTTACAGATTGAGACAAACCGTTGGGACAGGTCGGACGAGTCAGCAAAACCACCACAAAGGTGCCGGTCCCCTTCGTGGTGGTTTTTAGCGCAACGAGGTGTTCCCAGCCGACCATACGGTCGGCCTTGCGCTCACGCTGCTCGATGACAGCGCATCTTTAGACGCGAAGTGCGGAACCGGGTGCATATACGAGCCGCGTAGCGTTACGAATTCATGGGAATGACCGTATCGCCAATTTGTACGCTTGCAATCTTGTCTGTGTCACAAACTTGCGAGAACGGCCAGGTCTTGTGGACATCAGTGGTGCCGTTATCCAGTTTATTTGCGAAATAGCCGCTGTGGCTGGTTGCGTCCTCAACATGACCGTCTTTGAACGTCACGATGAGGGGTATGTTGCCAACGGCATCCATAGACTCCTCCATGTTTTGAGACATCTTGCCGCTGTTGTTGTCGTGTTCGATGGAACGATCTATGTTGTAGCGGACTGAAACGCCAACGCAGGATACGGTGGCCTCTTGAATCGTCGCCTTGGTGCCGTTAAAGTTGACCGATTTGGGCGCGGGAATCGTAACGGATGTATCTTCGTAATTCAGCTGGAACTTAAGATCCCATGGGCCCGTAAGTATTTTCTTATACTCGGGAAGCTCTTTGCCAGCACGTGGCACAACGAGAGAGTTGATATGCGTGCGGACGGTCCTGCCCATAAGGCCGGGTGATTCAACGCTGAACTGTGCAAAGTATTGAATGCTGGAGTCATTGGGGTTCTTGTCAATGAGCCATGATTGGCCTTGGCCGCCATGCTCGCCATCAACGTATACGTTTCCATCGACACTTCCGGCGATAGTTCCGTTCTCGCCCGGCTCGGAAAGCTTTTTCAGGGCAGCGGGATCGTCGAACGTAAGCGTATAGGCGATGGTAACCATATCCTTGTCGCCCATGATGGCGTCGGCGGTCACGGTGACTCCGTTGTTGGAGCAGCTAGCACCGACGGGCCGGCCAATACGGTCGATGATCTCGGTTTGAGAAGCAGGTCCGTCAAAGATGTCGGAAAGCATGTCAGAAGGAAGCGGCAGGACGCCTGTTGCCATAGCCGTGCCAGCGCCTCCAATGACGATAGCGAGGACTGCCGTTACAGCGGCAATGCGAGCGACTGTTCTTACGGGATGGCGGGCGATGCGCGGCTTGCGTCGCGTGCCATTAAAGTTGCTTTGAGCGGTCGCCGCATCGCTCGAGGCGACGGACTGAGCAATCGAGTTTGCCATGTGCTGCTTCGCATTATCGGTAAACGAAATGTGCTCCAGGGCGTGGCGATAGTCATTCGAATTCGTAGTCATTGTGGTCTCCTTTCAAGGAAAGCCGAAGTGACGCACGTCCGCGGCTAAGGTGCTGGGCGGTTGCAGCTGGCGTCGCGTGAACGGCGTCTGCGATTTCCCTGATGCTCATGCCTGCGTAGTAGTGCAAAAAGATGGCGATGCGCTGTGCTTGAGGCAGGGCCGTGACAGCGGAAAGAATGGCGCAGTCGCGTTGCGCGAATTCTTGCTCGGTATGTGTTACGGGTGCGCAGAAATCGGGGAGCGAATCGAGGTCGACAACCGGGTGATTCGCGTGCGTACGGCCGATATCGCGACATGCGTTCAGTGCGACTCGGATCACCCAAGCACGTTCGTGTTCGAGCGAGTCGAACGGTTGAGTGCGTTGGAGAATCTTGATCAGCGTGTCCTGGCAGATGTCTTGAGCGTCGTCAGCGGATCCAAGGGCCGAATAGCACAATCGAAGGATGAGGTCGGAATACGTGTCGACCAAGCGCTTTGCTTCCCGCTCGATCTGATCGGCATCGCATCGGAGCGTGCTATTGCGGTTACGGCGTGCAGGCATAGTGTCACCTCCAATTGGTCGTGGTGGATATAGGGAAGGCGTCTCGCGAGGTCCCTCTACATACAACACGGTCGAGACTGCATAAGTTGACAAAAAAAGACGGCACGTGAGCGCCGTCCTTACAAAACAATGAGTGTTCTCGTTAATTACACAAGCACCGTGATGGACAGGTCGGACGAGTCAGCAAAACCACCATAAAGGTGCCTATCCCCTTCGTGGTGGTTGTTGGCAGTTACCAGGGGGTTCTGGCGGTTGAAGACTCGATTGCTTCGTGGCGTTTGAGCTCGCGGCGCATGGTTTGCGAGTTGAGCCAAGCGGCCTTCCAACCGCGCGTGGGGTAGCGCGCCTCGTCAATTTCGATCTTGGTATAGCCGCAGGCGTTGACAATCTTCGTTCCGCATGGGTGTTGGCGCTCGCGTTGAAAGTTGGGGCCGTAGCTTTGGTGCACATGCCCGTGAATCATATAGTCGGGACCCCAAGACTCAAGAGCCGCATTAAAGCACTCGAATCCTCGATGCGGCAGGTCGTCCAGGTCGCCCATGCCTGCGACGGGTGCATGGGTAAGTAGAATATCGCATCCGTCTACCAGTGCGATTTTTCGCGATAGCTTGCGCATGCGTTTTGCCATCTCGCGCTCGGTATACATGTTCGCGCCGTCGCGGTAGCGCATGGAACCGCCCAGACCCGCAATGCGAATACCTCGGTACACATATACGCTGTCCTCAACACAAATGCACCCGCCCGGTGCATGGCGCGCGTAGCGGTCGTCGTGGTTGCCACGAACGTACACAAGCGGTTTGTTGATGACAGTGACCAAAAACTCAAGATAGTCCGGATCCAGGTCGCCTGCGGATAGAATTAGGTCAACGTCCTCAAAGCGCTCCTTGCGAAAACATTCCCACAGGCAGCGCTCCTCTACATCGGCAATGGCTAGGATATTCATAGGGCACGGACCTCCGGCTCGTTATCGAGCTGCGGAATCGAGCCTATAACGTTGTCAGCCAGCCAGTTCATCTCGACAATCTGCGTACTCGGCAGGGGAGGGAAGCCCTCAATCTGAACCACGCCGTCCTGGCTGTGGAGCTCGCCGCCAAATGGGTTGATGGAGCCCTCGACAATGCCGTTGCGAAGCAGCTGCACAAGTTTACGCGTCTGATAGGGTAGGCCCGGAGCGTAGCGAATATCGATGACGCCGGAGCTCATACCGTACCAGTAATTGACGGCGCGCACCTGCTGGTCATCGGCGGTCTCGTCCCATGTGCCGTGCAGTAGGCTGCGTACGATGAGTTCGTAGTAACGGCCCCAGTTCCATACCGGCATAGCAATACCGGTAACTTCCTTGCCGTTTACCAGACGGTGAAGCCCGTAGGCGGTGGGGTCCTCGAGAGACTTGGACATATCGGCGCCGGTCATGACGCTCACGCCTTCGCGGCACATGGCCTCGGCAAGGCCTCCGGCGGGCACATCGCCCCAGGTCAGGATAATTTGCGCACGGGGGTCGAGCAGCGAGGCGCCAATCGCAAAGGCGTTGATCTCGCTGAGTGCGCCCGAGGCGAAGACTGACGCGTGATAACCGATGCGGTGGTTGTCCGCCATGCTGGCGGCAAGGGCGCCCAGGAGAAACTTGGCCTCGTACATCTTGCCAAAGTACGATCGGACGCTTTGGTGGGGAAGGCCGATAGAGCAGTTAAGGAACCGAACCTGGGGATACTCAACCGCAGCCCTGAGCGTGTATTCCATCAGGCGGTGCGAGGTCGAGAAGATGACGTTTGCTCCATGTTTGACAGCCGTTTCCACGGCGGCGTAGAACACGTCCGGATCGTGACAGTCCTCGAACGCCTCGGTGCGCACGATACCGCCAAAGTGCTCATCGAGATACTGACGTCCTTGGTCGTGCAGGCTGTCCCAGCTCGACGTCGCACAGGGGAACTCATGGATAAAGGCGATGCGCAGGGGGTTGGCCGCCGAATAGACGGTCTTGCCCATAAAGAAGTTGAGCACGCCGGAGGTGGACTTGGCGGGTGTCTCTTGCTCATCGACGCTCGGCGCTTCGACAAGATCGACCTTGTCCTCGTCATTTTTGCCGGCAATGACCAGCTCGCGCCAAATCTTGCACAGGCGGTTTACGACGATGTCCGTCGGCGTATCCAGTAGACGGTCTTGGTTGTACACGTTGAGGTAGACGAGCATGGCGTCGGCGGGCGTAATGTCCAGGTGGTCGCCGCCTGCGCGAAGATAGGCGCGCTTAAAGAGCAGGAAGGTGTGACGTAGGTAGTCGACCTTCTTTTGAGGCCATTTTTCGACAAGATCTTGGCCGAGCATTTTGGCAAGCATCTCGTAGCTGCCCTCGCGCGAAAACTCAATCTCGTACAGGGGGCATACGTACCAAAAGGCGCAAAACTCACCGTACAGGCGGCTCTCGACGGAATCCCACTTACCGGGGTACAGACGCGTCACCTTGGCCGAGACCGTCGGAGCGTCAAGGAATTTGAGGACGCTGACACGCTTGTTGCCCTCTTGGACGTAAAAGCGGTGCATGAACTCGGTGACGATGATGGGGTCGCGGTAGCCCTCGGAGATTTGGATATCGTAGAGGTTGGACCATTTGCGGGCGAATTCGGTATTCCAGGGGAGCAGCGGCATAAAGTTACACGAAAAGGCGGACTGGCGACCTTTGGTAACCGTGCCGACGACCATTTCGAGCGGAATGTCCCGCAGGCCGATGTTCTCGCGCTGCCCGCAGGGAAGCTGGGCGACCAAGCTGTCGAGGTCCGTAAGATATGGATGCTCGCTTTGGCTGATGGCGCGACGGCGTTCCTGTTCGCCGCGCTTGCGCGCTTGACGATAGGCCTCTTCCATGGTGTCTACTCCCTTAGTCGTTTAAACAACGATATGAACCATGGTACCACGATGCGAAACCACCACAAAGGTGCCTGTCCCCTTTGCGGTGGTTTTAGGCGATGATGGGGGCGATGGCGCGGATGCAGGCGTCGGCTGCCGTAAAGGTGGTGCTGTCGTCACTGACGATAAAGATGATCTTACCCTTAATGCCAAAGTCGCCGATCTCGCTAAAGAGCACGTAGGGTTCCTTGTCAAAGCCCGAGATGGGTGAAACGGCGACCTTGGTGGCACAGGCGAGCTCGTCTGCCAGCGCATCGAGCGAGTCCCACTTTGACGTGTCCTTCACCGCGACGGGAACGACAACGCGTCCAAAGGGCATGAGGTGCACGAGTGTGTTCTTGGAGATGTTGGAGTTGGGGACGATGATGGTCTGTCCGCAGGCGTCCTCGATGGTCGTGTGGCGCCAAGTGATGTCCTGGACCACGCCCGACACGCCGCCGACCTCGATATTGTCGCCGGGCTTGATGATGCCCATAAAGGTCACTTGCATGCCGCCGATAAGGTTTGATAGCGTGTCCTGAAAGCCGAGCGAGATGGCGATGCCGCCGACGCCAAGAGCGGCGACGAGCGCGTTTGCGTTAATGCCAAAGCAGTTGTCGAGGATAAAGCTGCCGCCGATCATCCAAATGACGGCACGCGCGATGTTGATGAAGATGCTCGATGCGGGAAGCGGGTTGTCGTCTCGGTTGAGTAGGTGGCGCAGGGTCTTGGATGCCACCTTGGCGGCGATGGCGGTGACTATTACCAAGATGACGGCCCAGATGATGTTGTGGACCCAGCGCTGCTCAAAGAAATGAAGAATCGGTTCAAACAATTCCATGTAGGGAAAACCTCCTAATGATCATTCAACCATGATACCCACCAAAAAGCCCGTCCGATCACATCGGACGGGCCGATAACTTGAGATGGGGTGGCCGCGGTGGCGTAAGCTGGGCCGCCGGCGAGCACGCCGGCAAGGAGTGCGGCGGTCAAGCAAGACGGGGAAGGAGTCTTCTCATGGCAGTTTCCTTAGTTCTTAACCAGTGGTTCCTGCTGACGCTGGATTATCGACATGATATGCGAAAACCGTCGCAAAGGTATCTGTTCCTTTGCGGCGGTTTTGACGTTTGCGCAGATAAAACCTGCCAAAATAAACCTGTCCCTTATTGGCAGGTTTTAGCTCAGCAGCATGCGGTCGTTGGCGAGCTCGCCGCCCGAGACCTCCTCGAACTTCTGCAGCAGGTCGGCGACGGTGAGCGACTTCTTCTCGTCGCCCGCCACGTCGTAGATAACGTGGCCCTCGTGCATCATGATCAGGCGATTGCCCAGACGGATGGCGTCATTCATGTTGTGCGTGACCATGAGCGTGGTCAGGTGGTTCTCGTCGACAATCTCCTCGGTCAGATTGAGCACCTTAGAGGCGGTCTTGGGGTCGAGTGCCGCGGTGTGCTCGTCGAGCAGCAGCAAGCGCGGCTTGGTGAGCGTGGCCATGAACAGCGTGAGTGCCTGGCGCTGGCCACCCGAAAGCAGGCCGACCTTGGCGTTGAGGCGCGTGTCCAGGCCAAGGTCCAGGCGCTTGAGCAACTCAACGTACTCGTCCTTCTCGGCCTTGGTGACGCCCCACGAAAGGCCGCGACGCTGGCCGCGACGCTTGGCGAGGGCCAAGTTCTCGGCAATCTGCATGTCGGCTGCGGTGCCGCGCATGGGATCCTGGAACACGCGGCCCAGGTACTTGGCGCGCTGCGACTCGCTCAGGCGCGAGATGTCGGTGCCGTCGAGCTCGATAACGCCCGAATCGAGCGGATATACGCCGGCAATCATGTTGAGCAGCGTGGATTTGCCGGCGCCGTTGCCGCCGATCACAGTTACAAAGTCGCCGTCGTTGAGGGTAAGGTCGACGCCGGTGAGCGCGCGCTTCTCGGTGACGGTGCCCTTGTTAAAGGTCTTCTTGACGTGCGAGAGCTTAAGCATCTGCCTCATCTCCCTTCGTGTAGGAGCTGCGGAGCTTATAGCGCTCCCAAACCACGGGAACGCACAGGGCCACGGCGACGATCACGGCGGAGAGCAGCTTCATGTCGTTGGCGTCCATGCCCAGTTGCAGCACGATGGCGCGGATGAGGAAGTACACCACGGAGCCAAAGACGGCGGAGGCCAGACGGACGGAGAACTGCGTGAGACCGCCGGGCAGCAGGCGGCCGAGCACCTCGCCGATGACGATGGCGGCAAGACCGATAACGATGGCGCCGGTACCCATGCCAATGTCGGCATACTTCTGGCTCTGGCAGATGAGCGCACCCGAAAGGCCAATGAGGGCGTTGGAGAGCACGAGGGCGATCATTTTGGTGGAGTTGGTGTTGACGCCTAGGGCGCGGATCATGTACTCGTTGTTGCCGGTGGCACGCAGCGCCGAGCCGATCTCGGTGCCAAAGAACCAGTACAGGATGGCGACGATGGCCACGGCCAGCACAATGCCTAGGATAATGGCAACAGTGGACTGCGGCAGGCCCGTCATGTTGCTGACGGATGAGAAGATAGTGCCCTTGGCAAGGATGGGCGTGTTGGACTTGCCCATGATGCGCAGGTTGATGGACCACAGACTGATCTGCGTAAGGATTCCGGCGAGGATTGCGGGAATCTCAAAGACGGTGGTCAAGATGCCCGTGACGGCGCCCGCGATGGCGCCGGCGCACATGCCGGCCAGCACGGCGAGCAAGGGGTCGACGTTATTGTTGACGATGAGTACGGCGCAGACACAGCCGCCGAGGGCAAAGCTGCCGTCGCAGGTCATATCGGGGATGTCGAGCAGGCGGAACGTGATAAACACGCCAAGCACCATAATGCCCCAGAGGACGCCCTGCGAAACGGCGCCCTGCAATGCAATGAGCATGCTTCATACCTCCTAGGATAGGGTGGACACGTGATTTTCCATAATAGCGGTACCAATGCATAAAAGAGCTGCGGACGGATGTTTTGTCTCATCCGAAACAAGCAGGGCGAACGCCGGTCTTTAGCGTTCGCCCCAAGGACTCAGATATTGAATAACGCGGCTGTGGCGCGCGTGCGGGCCCTAGACGCGTTACCGCGCATGGCGCTACTCGTCCAGAGCGGAAAGGTCGATACCCAGAGCCTCGGCCATCTCGTCGTTCTTGACGACGACCAGGTCCTTGCTCGAGAGGTGCTTGATCGGCATATCCTCGGGCTTGGCCTCGCCCTTCAGGATCTTAACGGCCATCTCGCCCGCGGCGTAGCCCAGGTCCTTATAGTTGATGGAGAGGGTGAACAGGCCGCCGGCCATGCACATACCCTCCTCGCCGGTCACGAAGGGGAGCTTATTCTCCTTGCAGATCTGGCCGACCTGCGAAGCGCCCGCGGCGATGGTGTTGTCAGTGGGGGAGTACAGCGCGTCGACCTTGCCCACGGAGGACTCGACGACGGACTGAATCTCGTTGGAGCTCGAGACGGTGAAATCGGTGTACTCGAGGCCCAGCTTGTTGAGCTCCTTCTTGGCGGCTTTGATCTGGACGTCGGAGTTGGACTCGGCGGTGCAGTAGAGCAGGCCGACCTTTTTAACGTCGGGCAGGACCTTCTGCATCATCTCGAGCTGCTCGGCGACTGGGGTGAGGTCGGAAGCGCCCGTGACGTTGGTGCCGGGCTTGTCGTTGTCCTGGACCAGGCCGGAGGCGGCGTAGTCGGTGATGGCACAGCCCACGATGGGGATATCGGCCGTGGCGCCGGCGGCAGCCTGCGCGGCGGGCGTGGCGATGGCATAAATCAGGTTGACGTTGTCGCCCACAAACTTGTCGGCAATGGACTTACACGTGGACTGGTCGTTCTGGGCGTTCTTCTGGTCGATCTTGACCTTAAGGCCGCTCTCCTTGATGGCCTTGACAAAGCCGTCGTTGGCGGCATCGAGTGCGGAGTGCTCGGTGAGTTGCAGAACGCCGATGGTGTAGTCGGAACCGGCGGCAGCAGAGCCGGAACCAGAGTTGCCGCCGCATCCGGCGAGCGGGGCGAGCGCGAGCAGACCGGCGGAGACCAGAAGGCTCCTGCGGCTGATGGTGATGTCCTTCATATCATTACCCCCAGTATAAAAATGGCTGGAAACACTGCACTGGGACAAAGTGCAAGTGGAACTATAGTAGCGCTGATGTCCATTTTTACAACAGCCTGGCGGGTTTTTTAATACAGAATCGGATGGGCGGTACGGGTAGTCGAATGGGCGGCGGAGGGTCTTATGCGGCGGAGGAGGCATCGTCCTCGTCCAGGACGGCGAAGAGCTTCTTGCCGTCGAGGAGACGTGTGGTGACGTTTCTCATGCGGCCGATCTCAACGGTACGCAGCGTGTCGTCGGCGCCTCGCGCGTCATAGACCGTTCCCAGCAAATACGAGATGCCGTCTCGTTGCTTGATGGCAAAGGGCCGGAGTGTCATCCGCGCCACTTCGACCTCTCCGCGTGCCGTGACACTCGAAATATCAAAACTCACCGTGGTTCCGTGGTCGATGGCCTGCTCGATGAGCTCGCAGGCATCGATGCGCTTGACGGGCGTGCGTATGGCCTTGGTGGATTTGTCGCCTGCGCTTGGAGCAGGCTCGGGTGCATCGAGGTAGCCGCGAACGTCGGCACTCGCCATGGCGACCAGGTGCTGCGCCATGCTTTTTCGAATGGCGATGGGCGTAGAGCGGTTGCGCATGACCATGCCGTGGAGCCGGATGATCTCTTCGTCGGTGAGCGGACGGGTCAAGAGCCGATACCCCACGCCGCGCTTGTATTCAATTTCGTATCCGGCATGGCGAAGTGCGGAGATGGCGGTGTAGATGCTGCGCCGCGCCGCCGAGATGGGCATGCGGGCGGGGTCGTCGGGATGGGCGAGACGCCGGATCAACTCATCGGAAAGCATGGCCTTGTCCTCGCCGGTGTTTTCGCTTAATAATTGCAGGATGCGAACGGCGCGATAGGCTGCCATCGAGGCGGCGCCCCTCGTCGTGGTCTCGTAAGTTTCAACAGCGGTTTCGGTCATGGCGTCCACGTCCTTTCCGTTTTGGGTGGCGACGGTATGGAGCCTAGGGCGCGGGGCTTTCCCAGGGGTGCAGGACACTCCGGGCGGTCGGTAGCCGTCGGCAAGCGGCGGGTCGAGTTTTCAACAGCCCTGGTCAACTGACCAAAAACTTGCCAAAAGCTTGACGGATGTTGTTGAAAAAAGCGTCTCTCGACCGATGTCGAGAGACGCTTATGCGATGAGCGTTGGCGTGTGGCGACGCGAGCTAGCGTCCGACGATTAGAAGTCGGCGTTGCCCACGGTGCGCGGGTGCGGCAGGACGTCGCGGATGTTGCCCACGCCGGTCAGATACATGACCAAGCGCTCGAAGCCCAGACCGTAGCCGGCGTGCTTGCAGGAACCGTAGCGGCGCAGGTCAAGGTAGTACTTGTACTGCTCGGGATTCATGCCCAGGTCCTTGATGCGGGCCTCGAGCAGATCCAGGCGCTCCTCGCGCTGGGAGCCGCCGATAATCTCGCCGATACCGGGAACCAGGCAGTCGGCGGCGGCGACGGTCTTGCCGTCCTCGTTCATGCGCATGTAGAACGCCTTGATCTCAGCCGGGTAGTCGGTCACGAAGGTCGGGCGCTTAAAGTGCTCCTCGGTCAGGAAGCGCTCGTGCTCGGTCTGCAGGTCGATGCCCCAGCTGACGGGGTAATCAAACTGGTGGCCAGCAGCGACTGCCTGCTCCAGGATCTCGACGGCCTCGGTGTAGGTAACGCGGGCAAAGTCGGAGTTTGCCACGTGGTCCAGGCGCTCGATCAAGCCCTTGTCCACAAACTTGTTGAGCATGTTGAGCTCGTCGGGGCAGGTGGCCATAACGTCCTTAAGGACGTACTTGAGCATGGCCTCGGCGTTATCCATGTAGTCGTTAAGGTCGGCAAAGGCCATCTCGGGCTCGATCATCCAAAACTCGGCGGCGTGGCGCGTGGTGTTGGAGTTTTCGGCGCGGAAGGTGGGGCCAAAGGTGTACACGTCGCCAAAGGCCATGGCAAAGTTCTCGGCATTGAGCTGGCCGGATACGGTAAGGCTCGCGTGCTTTCCAAAGAAGTCCTGGCTCCAGTCAACCTCGCCGGACTCGGTGAGGGGCGGATTTTTGGGGTCGAGCGTGGTCACGCGGAACATCTCGCCGGCGCCCTCGCAGTCACTCGTGGTGATGATGGGGGTGTTGACGTAGACAAAGCCCTGCTCCTGGAAGAAGCGGTGGATGGCGGCAGCCGCGACAGAACGGATGCGGAACACGGCGCGGAACAGGTTGGTGCGCGGGCGCAGGTGCTGCTGGGTGCGCAGGAACTCGACGGTTGCGCGCTTCTTCTGCAGCGGGTAATCCGGGGCGCTGACGCCCTCGACCTCGATGGAGGTGGCAGAAAGCTCGAAGGGCTGGGGCGCATCGGGGGTCAGCTTGACGGTGCCGGTGCAAATGAGTGCGGCCGAGACGTTTTGATGGGCGATCTCGTCGTAGTTGTCGAGTGCCTCGCGGTTCATGACGACCTGCAGGTCGCGGAAGCAGCTGCCGTCGTTGAGCGTAACAAAGCCAAAGTTCTTCATGTCGCGGATGGACTTGACCCAGCCGGCGACGGTGACGGTCTGGCCGCCGAGCGACTCGGCATCGGCATAGAGCTGCGCGATTTTGGTGCGGTTCACGTATCCTCCCATAACGGTTGAATGATAGTTATCCATACAGTTCGATATTCTAGCAGCTCGGCTCATTTGGGCTATACAGATAAGGCATTGGCGGGATGGTTTTTCAAACGAAAAGCGCCCGCGGCCAAATGGTCGCGGGCGCTTGACGAGGTGCCTTTTGGCTGTGTGGCGCGGGGCCTTGCTACTTGGTCTTGGCAACCAGCAGCGGGTCGCCAAGCTTGACGAGCGGGTTGCCGCCGATAAGCGTGCCAGACTCGCCGACATGGTCGATACTCTTAAGACGATCGAGCTCGGAGACGATGACGGTCACGATGTCCTCGTGGCCGGCGGCCTTAATGGCGTCGCGGTCGAAGCTGATGAGCGGCTGGCCGGCCTTGACCACATCGCCCATCTCGACAAAGCGGGCAAAACCCTTGCCGTTCATTTCCACGGTGCCCAGGCCAACATGGATGAATACGCGCAGACCGTCCTCGGTAATCATGCCGATGGAGTGGTTGGTGACAGTGGTGGCGCCGATGCGGCCGTTGGCGGGCGCATAGATGGTGCCGGTAATGGGTTCGATGCCATAGCCCTGGCCAAGCATGCCCGAGGCGATCGTCTCGTCGGGAACCTCGTCCAGGCTGACGAGCACGCCGTTGACGGGGGCATAGATGACGCCTTCGCGGGTGGCGAAGCTTGCTGCGGGCGGAACGGACGCCTCGCCGGTCGAGGTGAAGGTGGACTTAAGCGAATCGAGCAGACCCATAGTTGCCTCCAACTTAAATAGGCGCATATCGCGCGTTTGGTTTGCCGGAAACGTTTCATATCTGTTTCGCGGCTTGGTCAACACCCCCTATTCTACGCTGCTCAGCGATACCTCTGAGCTGGGATTATGTGATATATCAGTTGAAGGGAAACTTATTGCTGGCGTGTTTCTGCGTCACGGGTTCAAGTGGGGTACGCTTGAAGGCGAAAAACAATGGCGCTTAATTTGCGCGAAGGGAGCACATATGATTGTCGAGAACCATGCGCTGTGGGGCGAGGAGCCGACCGAGGAATATCCGGCGACGTTTACGTATTTGGGTGCCGAACCGCTGCCCGATAAACCGAATGGCCGCCGCCCTGCCGTGATTATCTGCGGCGGAGGTGCGTTTACGCATATCGCTCCGCATGAGCAGGATCCCGTGGCGTTTGCGTTTTTGGATCACGGTTACCAGGCCTTTGTGCTCAACTATGTGACGAGCGGCACGGGTGACGTAAGTTTTCCGCACCCGCAGGCAGATCTTGCCAAGATGGTCGCCACGGTGCGAGCGAATGCCGACGAGTGGCATGTCGATCCCAAGCGCGTGTGTGTCGTGGGCTTTTCTGCGGGCGGTATGATCTGCGCCTCGCTGGCAACGCAATGGAAGGCTGGTCCCTTCGCGGGCCTGGCAGGGGCGCGTCCGGACGACATTCGTCCCGATGCCGTGGTGCTGGGCTATCCGCTGCTCGACTTTGCCTATGTGCGCGACATGCAGACGCGCGACCCGCGCATCGACCTGCGCGTGCCAAAGACGGGCGGCAAGACGGGGCGCGATCTGCTCAACGACTACCTGTCGATGGTGACGGGTGGCGAGGCAACTGACGAGCATTTGGCCGATATCTGCCCCACCACACATGTTTCGCGTCAGATGCCCCCGACCTTTGTGTGGGGTGTGTCCGATGATAAGACGGCGCCGATCGCACAGGTCTATCCGTTTGCGCAGCGCATGGCCGAGGAGGGCGTCGCTTGCGAGATGCACGTCTTTGACCAGGGCGGTCACGGCCTTTCGCTCGGCAACGCCAACACCGCGGTCGACAACGAGGACAAGCAGGTGGCAGTCCGTCCTTGGATCCGCCTAGCCTTCCGCTTCCTGGAGCGCCATATGTAAAAGTAGACTACTTGCCCGTTTCAAAAAGTCTGCTTAGAGGAGGAGCCATGCTTGAGGGTACGTATGTGGTTTCGGCCCAGACGCCGGTGGGGAGTAAACGCGGCGAGGTGACGTTTTCACATGGGGTGAACGGCGTGCTCAGGGCAGTACTAAACGTCAGGGGTCTCAATATCGCTCTCTCGAGTGCCCGCGCTGAAGGCGATTTCTTTGAACTCTCGGGTACTATCTCCCATGTCTTGATGGGCAAGGCGCCCTTTGCATGCACGGGGTCAGTCGAGGGTGATCGACTCACTGCTACCGCGCGGTCGGGTTCCGTTTCGATCTCGCTGAGCGGTATGCGCAAAGAGCTTTCGGGGCGCACCGCATAAAGTTTGCGCAGGTAAACATCGGTATTTGACTTTATAAAATAGTTCAGAGCGCTATCATTTGTCGTTACGAGTTGGTTAGCCCCGGTAAACGGTTAACCGCGTCTAACGAAAGGATGAGCGCGTGAAGCTCGATACACTCGAGATTGGAAAGGACGCCGTTGTCGCATCGGTGACATCCGATGATCAGGCGCTCCGACAGCATATTTTGGACATGGGCCTAACGCCGGGCACCGAAGTCACCATGATGAAATACGCCCCTATGGGCGACCCGCTCGAGATTCGCCTACGCGGCTACGAGTTGACGCTACGCAAGGACGATGCTGCTCGCATCGAGCTCGTGGGTGTTCACGACACCGATACGGGTCCGCGCGCTAACGCCGCAATCGGCACGACGGAGCACCCGGCCCTGGGCGAGGGGACGTATTCGCCCCGCGCGGCAAAGACTGCCGTGCCGGAGGGCGCGCCGCTGCACTTTGCCCTCGCCGGCAACCAAAACTGCGGTAAGACCACGCTGTTCAACCAGCTGACGGGCTCCAACCAGCATGTCGGTAACTTTCCCGGCGTAACGGTCGACCGTAAAGATGGCACCATCCGCAACCACCCCGAGGCAAGCGTTACCGACCTGCCCGGTATTTATTCGTTGTCGCCGTATACGGGCGAAGAGATCGTGAGCCGCCAATTTATCCTGGACGAGCATCCCGACGCCATCATCGACATCATCGATGCCACCAACATCGAGCGCAACCTGTACCTGACGCTGCAGCTTATGGAGCTCGACCGCCCCATGGTCATCGCGCTCAACATGATGGACGAGGTGACGGCCAACGGCGGCGCCGTGGACGTCAATCTGCTCGAGAGCCTGCTAGGCGTGCCCGTTGTCCCCATTAGCGCTGCATCCCCGTCGTTCCCATCTCGGCGTCCAAGAACGAGGGCATCGGCGAGCTGGTGGAGCACGCTCTGCACGTGGCGCGGTTCCGCGAGCGTCCCGGCCGCCTGGACTTTTGCGCGCCCGACGGTCCGGACGGTGGCGCGCTGCATCGCTGCATCCACGGCATCGCCAACCTTATCGAGGACCATGCCGCGACGGCGCATATCCCGGTGCGTTTTGCAGCGACCAAGCTGGTTGAGGGCGACGAGCTGGTGACAAAGGCGCTTCACCTGGACCGCAACGAACTCGACGCCATCGAGCACATCATTACCCAGATGGAGGGCGAGGCGGGCACCGACCGCCTGTCCGCGTTGGCCGACATGCGCTTTACCTTTATCGGCGACGTGTGCGGACGCTGCGTGGTGAAGCCCCACGAGAGCCGCGAGCACGTGCGCTCTGTCAAAATCGACCGCATCCTGACGGGTCGCTACACGGCCATCCCGGCGTTCCTGCTGATCATGGGCCTCGTCTTTTGGCTGACGTTTGGCGTGATCGGCGCGGCGTTGCAGGGACTTATGGAGGATGGCATCGCTGCCGTCATCGCCTCGGCTGATGCGGGCCTCAAGGCATTCGGAACCAACGACGTGGTGCGCTCGCTGGCTGTCGACGGCGTGCTTACGGGCGTGGGCAGCGTGTTGACCTTCCTGCCGATTATCGTCGTGCTTTTCTTGTTCCTCTCCATTCTGGAAGACTCCGGATACATGGCGCGCGTGGCCTTTGTCATGGATAAGGTGCTGCGTCGCTTTGGCCTGTCGGGCCGCAGCTTCGTGCCCATGCTCGTCGGTTTTGGCTGCACCGTGCCGGCTATCATGTCGACCCGTACGCTCCCATCCGAGCACGACCGCAAGATGACGGTCATGCTCACGCCGTTTATGAGCTGCTCAGCCAAGTTGCCGGTTTACGGCTTGCTGTGCGGAGCATTCTTCCCGCAGGCGACGGTTCCCGCCATGGTCTCGCTCTATCTGATTGGCATTGCGGTTGGTTGCATCGCGGCTTTGGTGCTTAACCGCACGGCATTTAAGGGCGACCCGGTGCCGTTTATCATGGAGCTCCCCAATTACCGCCTGCCGAGCGTCAAGACGACGGTGATGCTGGCATGGGATAAGGCCAAGGACTTTATTACCAAGGCCTTTACCATTATCTTTGCCGCTACGGTGGTCATCTGGTTCCTGCAGACGTTCGACATTCGCTTTAACGTGGTCGCCGATCAGTCGCAGAGTCTGCTTGCCGGTCTGGGTAGCATCATCGCGCCGGTGTTGGCCCCGCTCGGTTTTGGCGACTGGCGCGCCTCGACGGCGCTCGTCACCGGACTTATCGCCAAGGAGAGCGTCATCTCGACCCTCACGGTGCTTTTGGGCGCAACGTCGCCCGCGGTGCTGTCAACTATGTTTTCGCCGTTTACCGCTTACGTGTTCCTGGTCTTTACGCTGCTGTACCCGCCCTGCGTGGCGTCCATCGGCGCCGTCAAGAGCGAGCTGGGCGCGCGTTATGCCGTTGCCGTGTTCGCGTTTCAGGTGACGGTCGCCTGGATCGTGGCGTTTGTCGTGCATTCGGCGGGCATATTGCTGGGGCTGGCTTAGCTATTTATTGACGGCGCAACCCCTGTGTATTGAGTTGATTGCGGTCCCGCATCTGTACTGACGGATGCGGGACCGTTGCTATATAATCGCCCACCGCTCAAGACAATCGGAGAGGTTTTCCTATATGGCTCAGGCAAGACAAGATGGCATCTCACTCAAGCAGTGGCTCCCGCTTATCGGGCTCGCCTGTTGCGCGTTCGTATTCAACACGTCGGAGTTCATGCCCATTGGCCTTCTGACTGATATTGCCGCGTCGTTCTCGCTCACCGAGGCCCAGGCCGGCATCATGATCTCGGTCTACGCCTGGGGCGTCATGTTGCTGTCGTTGCCGCTTATGGTGTTTGCCTCGCGCTTCGAGTTCAAGCGTATGCTGCTCGGCGTGCTTGCCGTGTTCTCGCTGGGTCAGTTCCTGTCCGCCGTGGCGCCTACCTATCCTATTTTGGTTTGCGCGCGTCTGGTGGTCGCCTGCGCGCATGCCGTGTTCTGGTCGGTCGCCTCGATCATGGCCTCGCGCCTGGTTGACAGTCGCCACGGGGCGCTCGCCATTAGCATGATCGCCACGGGCTCGTCCATCGCGCAGATCTTTGGCCTGCCGATCGGCCGCGCCATCGGACTGGCCGTGGGCTGGCGCATGACATTCGCCGTGGTCGGGGCCCTCTCGGCTGTCGCGGTTGTCTACCAGGCCGCGGTGTTCCCGGCCATGCCGGTGGGCGAGCGCTTTACGCTCAAACAGCTTCCCGAGCTGCTCAAGAACCCGTTCCTCATCGCGCTTTATGCGGTCACGGTCTTTATGGCGACCGGCTATTATACGGGTTACAGCTATATCGAGCCGTTCCTGGCACAGGTCGCGCACGTCGACGCGGGCGCCATCACCATGACGCTGACGGCGTTCGGCTGCTCTGGTCTGCTCGGAAGCTGGCTGTTTGGCCGCCTGTTCGATGGGCACCGGTTCCCGTTTCTCGCGGTTACGCTCTCCGGCGTGCCGGTGGCTCTGCTGCTTATGGGTCCGGTTGCACCGTCGCTCGTCGCCGTTCTCGCTGTTTGCGCGCTATGGGGCTGCTGCTCCACGGCCTTTAACGTGGCGTTTCAGGCCGAGC
>UROC01000024.1 GCA_900549345.1 uncultured Collinsella sp. | reverse complement strand
CTGTAATGGACGTTCTTGAATGACTAGTCAAACAAGAACGTCCCCAACGACTACTCATTTAAGTCTGTCCCCAATGACTGCCCAATGGCTGGGAAGGCGCATCCCACACCGACGCATTGCCTTCGGGCCCTCTCCCCAGGCTCTCCATAGCTCAGCTGGACTCCCCGCAACCTGTTCCGAGTTGGCGGAACGAGCGCGACGTGGAGTGTCATTCTTTACCGCGTTAGACTAGACGCAGGGAAAGGAGGAGGACATGGATGCTCGCGTCAAGCAGCTTGTAAATATGATCGAGGACGCTCAGCCTGTCGCTGTCGCGGTACTTGCCAAGCGTCTCGAGGTAAGCGAGCGCGCCGTGAGAAACTATATCCATCGCGCAAACGACAACCTTGCAGGGGTTGCACGCATCGTTGGCAGCAAGGGGCAGTATCGTATCGATGTTGCACGTGCAGATGAGCTTGCTCGCTTGCTAGACGGTGCGGCTCTGGCCCATCCGGGCATTCCTGATACGCGCGACGGCCGTGTGTCCTTCCTTCTTAACGACCTCCTCATGCGGTCCCAGTGGGTGACGATTGAGGAGTATGCGGATTTACTCTACGTTTCGGCGCGAACTCTGTCCAATGACATGCGTCTGGTAGAGCAGAAACTCGCCCAATTTGACTTAACGCTCGAAAAGCGCCCACGCTACGGAATCCGCGTTGCGGGCGGGGAGTCGCAACGGCGCCTGTGCCTGGCCTCGCTGGTGAGGCCCGTGTTGCCCGACACCGACGATGCAAAGCTCGCCGAGCGCCTGCGGGCCATCGCCGCATGTGTGGACGATGCCCTGACGGCCTCGCCCGTCACGGTGAGCTCGCTGGCATCCCGCAATCTCATCATGCATCTTTACATCGCTCTTGGCCGCATCGAGCAGGGCTGCTATGTCCCAGCTGCAGAATCGGACGTTCAAAAACTGGAGGGAACGCGCGAATACGCCGCGGCTTTCCAGATTGCCGCAAACATCAAGGATGCCCTGGGCGTGAGCATGCCCCGAGAAGAGGTTGCCTTTATCGCAATCCATTTGCTCGGCAGGGGCACGGGCGTGCCCGAGAAGGGCTCTGCCGTTATCTCAGATGAGATGTGGGAGATTGCTTCCGAGATGGTACGTGCGGTCAACGATGAGTTTAGGTTTGACTTTAGCGGCGATCTTGAACTTCGCATGAACCTTGCTCGGCATATCGGCCCTCTGGGCTATCGCCTTGAATATCACATGCATATGGATAACCCCATGCTGCCCGATATCAAGACGAGGTTTCCGTTGGCCTATTCGATGGCAGCTGGCACCTCGCAGGTACTCGAGCGTCATTTTGGCAGCCAGCCCTCTGATGAAGAGCTCGGCTACATCGCCATGGCATTTGCCCTGGCCCTCGAGCAGCAAGCCGACCAGCCGCGTCGCAAACGCATCCTGATCGTGTGCGCCTCGGGAGCGGGAAGCGCCCGTATGCTAGAGCACCAGTACCGCAAGCAGTTTGGCATGTATATCGATTCGATTGAGACATGCGATGTCGCCCGCGTGGGAACGCTCGATTTTTCGCACATCGACTACGTGTTCACAACGGTGCCGCTCAACGTCAAGTTGCCCGTGCCCGTTCGCGAGGCCGATTTCTTCTTGGAGACGAGCGATGTCAACGCTATCCGCAAGGTGTTGAGCGACGACACTGCGCAATCGGACTCCGTGAGCTCTTTCTTTAGCCGTGCCCTGTTCTTCAACCGCGTTGAGGCGTCGTCGAAGCAGGCCGTTCTCCGATATCTCTCCGAGCGCGCCGTCGAGAGCGGCCGTGTCGATGCCCAGTTTGCCCAAGAGGTCGCCGAGCGCGAGAGCGCGAGTGCCACCTCGTTTGGCAATGGGGTAGCCATGCCCCATGGGATGCATCCCTTGAGCGCCGAGGCCTTTGTTACCGTGGGCCTGCTCGAACATCCCATTCTTTGGGACGAATACGGCCATGAGGTCGATATCGTCTTTATGGTGTCGTTTGCCCGGTCGGGCGGCGATGAGGCGCGGATCTTGAGCTCGCTGCTCGCTGAGATCTTTATGGACCGCCAGGGGGTCGAGCGCTTACGCGAGCGCCGGTCCTGGCATGAGCTGATGGCGCTTGTGCAAGCGCATACGGCTTAAGGCTTCTTTTGTCGAAAACCCTGCCTGCCTGCAATAAACCTCGAGGATTGCGGGTGGGAGATAGGCGTTTCGAATATTCAAGTACAAACCAAACATCACGGGAGAGGAGACCGTTATGGACGATCAGGGAACCGAGATGGTTTCGTTTCAGCTGGTCGCTGCAGCGGGAGAGGCGCGCAGCCTTGCCTTCGAAGCCCTTGAAAAGGCAAAGGCGGGGGATTTTGACGCTGCCGCCAAACTCATGAAGCAGTCAAAGGATGCGGGAATCAAAGCTCACCACATCCAAACGCAGCTGCTTTCGACCGAGGCGGCGGGCGAGCATCTGTCGGTGGATGTGTTGCTGGTCCATGCTCAGGACCACCTCATGTGCTCCATGCTTGCTCAGGAGCTCGTGCAGGAGCTGATCTGCCTGTATGAGCGCACTGCAGCCAAGAACGCCTAACGGCGTGCGGCGACTATCCAACCAATCAATGCGAAGGGAATCCCTTATGAAGATCCTTCTTGTTTGCGCAGCTGGCCTGTCTACAAGCATTCTGATGAAGAAACTCGAGAAATACGCGGAGCAAAACGGCATCGAGCTCGATATCGATGCGGTGGGTATCGGCGAGTATCAGGAGACCTGCGCCGATTATGACGTGCTGCTCTTGGGGCCGCAGGTGTCCTACCAGCTCAACACCGTCAAGCAGGGGAGCGGTAAGCCGACCGCGGTCATCCCCGCACAGGACTACGGCATGGGCAACGCCGCCAACGTGCTGGCACTCGCCCAGTCGCTGTTGGGCTAGGAGGCGACTATGGAAAAGTTCATGACCCTGCTTCAGGAAAAACTGACCCCTATTGCCAATTTCTGCGGCGCCGAGCGCCACTTTGCCTCCATGCAAAAGGGCTTTATGAGCGCGATCAGCTTCATCTTGGTCTCTGCCGTCTTTATGATCATCGCCAACCCGCCGGTCACGGCCGACCTGGTGGCGCGGGGCGGGTTCTGGTCCGTCTTTGGCCCTTGGCTCGATTTTGCCACGGCCAATAAGCTCACGCTGCTCATCCCGTTCAACATGACGATGGGCATACTGTCGGTGATCGTGACGTTCGCAATCGCCTATAACCTGGCGGGCACCTACAAGATGCCCAAGCTTAACGCCGGTATGACCTCGCTGGTGATGTTCCTGATCGCCGCGGCGCCGTCGTCCTACTACCAGCTCCAGGCGGTCCCCTGCACCTATCTGGGTGCGCAGGGCCTGTTTACCGCCATCATCGTTGCCCTGGTCTCCGTCGAGGTCACGCGCTTCTGCCAGACCAAGGGCATCACCATCAAGATGCCCGATGGCGTGCCGCCGTTTTTGTCCGAAACCTTTGGCGCCATCGTGCCTATGCTCGCCAACATCCTCATCTTCTTTGGTGGCAACCTGCTGATCCAGATGATCGATCCCACGCTGTCCATCCCCTCGGTTATCGAGAAGCTGCTCGCTGCCCCGCTTTCCGTCGCAGTTGACTCTGTGCCCGGCGCACTGCTTATCTGCTTCATGACGCTGCTGTTTTGGTGCTTTGGCGTCCACGGCAACATGATCGTGATGCCCATCACCGCCCCGGTCACGCTTGCCGCCTTTGCTGCCAACGCCTCGCTCTACGCTGCTGGGCAGCCGCTTGAGTTCCACCCGGTATTCATGTCGATGGTCATCAACCTCATCGGCGGCACGGGCAATACGTTCTCTTTTGTGGCGCTCTGCGCGTTTAGGGCAAAGTCGCAGCAGCTCAAGGCATTTGGCAAGGCATCGATCGTGCCGAGCTTCTTCCGTATCTCCGAGCCCGCGATCTTTGGCGCACCCATCATCTTCAACCCGATCCTCATGGTTCCGTTCGTGCTGGGCGGTATGATTTCGGCCCTGCTGTATTGGGGTGCAATCTCACTGGGTCTTGTCTCTAACTTCTACATCTTGGTGAGCGGCACGTTCCCCATCTTCGTTCAGGGCTTTATCCAGTGCCTCGACCCGCGCATCTGGGTATTTACGATCGTTTTGATCGTGGTCATGGCTGTGGTCTGGTACCCGTTCTTTAAGGTGTACGACAACCTGCTCCTGGCACAGGAGCAGGAGAACGCCGCGGCAGCTTCTGCCAAGGATGCTGAGTAGCATGGGTTACTTTGACAGAACGTCTGCTGCCGGTATGCCCGAGGGCTTTTTGTGGGGCGGCGCGCTCGCTGCCAACCAGGCCGAAGGGGGTTGGAACGAGGGCGGCCGCGGTATGTCGCACTCCGACCTGATTCCACAGGGTCCCGACCGCTGGGATGTGATGTTTGGCAGGCAAAAGCCCGTGGATGATCCGGACAGGCTGTATCCATGCCGTTGGGGCAACGACTTCTTCCATCATTGGCGCGAGGACGTCGAGCTCTTTGCCGAGATGGGCTTTAAGTGCCTGCGTCTTTCAATTTGTTGGAGCCGTATTTTTCCCACAGGGATGGAGGCCGAGCCCAACGGTGAGGGCTTGGAGTTTTACCGTCAGGTATTCGAGGCGCTGCGCGAGCACGGAATCGAGCCGCTCGTGACGCTGTCGCACTACGACTATCCGTTGGCTCTGGTCGAGCGTTATGGTGGATGGCAAAGCCGAGAGATGATCGAGCGGTATGCGCACTACGTCGAGACCGTCGGACGTGCGTACCAGGGCCTCGTGCGTTATTGGCTCACCTTCAACGAGATCAACAGCGTGGCGCTGTCCTATCTCAACGCGGGCGTCACGCTCGAGGATGAGCGTGACCGTGCAGCCGTGACCGCGGCGTTCTCGCACCATATGTTTATGGCGAGCGCTCGCGCTGTCGAGATCCTGCACAAGATCGATCCCGCAAACAAGGTGGGTTGCATGATCGCTGCCGGTGCGACCTATCCGTACCGTTGTGCGCCCGAGGACGTATGGCTTGCGTATGAGGAGGACCGCGGCCGCTACTTCTACACTGACGTGATGGCTGCGGGCGCCTATCCTACTTGGAAGCTGCGTGCGCTCGAGAAAGAGGGTGTCCACGTGCCCTTTGAGCCGGGCGATACGGAGTATCTGGCCGAGCATACCGTCGACTTCATCTCGTTCTCGTACTATTGCTCGCGCTTGGTGTGCGCCGATGACCAGGTGATCGCTGAGAAGGCGGAGGGCAACGTGTTCCCGACGCTGCGCAATCCGTACCTCAAGGATAAAGAGACTGCCTGGAAATGGCAGATCGATGCGCTGGGTTTGCGCGTGACGCTTGCCGGCTACCACGATCGTTACCATCTTCCGCTCTTTATCGCTGAGAACGGTGTGGGCGGACTCGATGCGCTGGAAGACGGCAAAGTCCACGATGCGTATCATATTGATTACCTGCGCAGGCATATTCTTGCGCTGCGCGATGCAATTGTCGAGGACGGTGTTGACCTGATGGGATACACGCCGTGGGGCTGTATCGATTTGGTGTCGGCCTCGACGGGGCAGATGAAGAAGCGCTATGGCTTTGTTTATGTCGATGCCGATGATACGGGCAAAGGCACGTTCGATCGCTACCGAAAGGACAGCTTCTGCTGGTACCAAAAGGTCATTGCATCAAATGGCGAGGACTTGAGTTAACTCTTGCAGGTCTGTTGCCCCCGCGGTCCGCTTCGGCCGCGGGGCTTTTGCTATTGAGGCGGCTGTTCATGAGGAGCATTGCAGACTGCGGAAACCCGGCACTTGGGGACGTTCCTTTCCTGCCGGCAGCTTGGGACAGTCCTAAAAGGCCGCATCGATCAACTGCGGAAAGCACATCCCAGAATGAGCGTCCAACATGGGGTGCGGTTTCCCTTGAGGCCCTCAATCGGAAAATGCATCCCAGATTTTTGTCGAAAAGCGGTCCCTAGTTTCCCAAACGGGCCGCTAACGGAAAGCGCATCCCGCTATTGGGCCCCAAAGCAGGATGCGCTTTCCGTGCCGGCAGTTCCAAGCAGTTCGGGATGGCCCTTTTTGTCTGCTCTCGGCCGGCGTCCGTAAGACTGTCCCCAACGACCACTCATTTAAGTCTGTCCCCAATGAGTGCGTAAGACTGTCCCCAACGCCCACTCATTTAAGTCTGTCCCCAATGAGTGCCCAATGACTAGTAGTAGGCCCACATGGCTTCGACTTCGTTGAGGACTTCTACGACGCCCCAGCGACGGGCGCTGCGGCTGGCCGAGTTGGGGTCGTAGACGCCAATCTGATTGGCATCGTCGATGCCGTAGAGCACGATGTAGTGGCCTACGTTGGTAAACGTACCGGGGTGCACTGCGGCGATAACGGGCGCACCCGAGCGAAGTGCTTGGGTAATCGATTCACGATCGTTATAGAGCTGTGTTCCGTTGAGTCCCAGCTGCCACGCACCGCCTGTCATAAACGACCACTCGGTGGCACCAGTGGGGGCGTAGTTGCCGGCTTCGGCCAGCGCGCATATATCGACCGGCGTCTTATCGGTGTGGCCGGTCTTAAAGATATAGACCATGGCGAGGCAAGTGGGACCGCAAGCGTTTTCGCGGATAGTGCCACCGGCATAGGACAGCTCCGACCATGCGGGGTCAATTTGGTAGATGTGGGGCATGGTACCGGCCTGCCATTGCGAGCGTGGGGTCGAGAACGCAAAGGAGTAACCGGGCGCGACGGGAGCTTTAAGCAGCTTGTCCTCGGCAGTGGGCTCAAGACCGGCTGATCCGTGGGAGATACAGGATCCCAAAAACACAAAGACGAGGCAGGCGGCAATGGAGCAAAGCGCAAGGCGTAGGCGGCGGGCCGGAAGCACGTGGCTTGTGGTATGCGACGCGGGGTGAGGGGCGGAATTGCCGCGATCGCGTTGAGGTCGCGAAAAGGAGCGTTTAACGTAGTAGTCGGTCTTACGGCGATCGTAGCGGCGCGGCTGCGATATGTCGGTCTGGCGTTGGCGTGTGCTCGTACTCACGCGGTCTGACTGCTGCACGGTACGGCTTTGTTGCCGAGAAGAAGCCCCGGGCTGCTCTTGGGGGCGCTGCTGGTTGCCGTTGTCGGAGGTGCTTCTGGGCGTTGGCGTGGTGCGGCCGGCAAGGCGCACGCTTTGTGGCCGTTGGTCGCCGTCATTGTATCCGTATACCATTCGAATCACCTTGCCTCGTGTGTAACTTGTCTATCCTACATAAAAAGATGCACGACACATGGGTATGTGCGCCAAAAGCCTGACAAATGGTATGAACGTTGCCGCGCCGCGCGCCAAGCGTCCCGGCAACAGGTATCCAAAAGCAGACAAGATGAAAGCGTCCAGGACGAATGACGTCTCCCGCCGTTCGTCCCAAAAACGGCGCCGCTCGTTTTGCAGTTCTGCCTTCGGTCGAGCCATAAGCGGCAGCGTGGCGCCGAGGCCGTATCTTAAAGCCACGAAATAAAAGCGCGCGGTCGAACAGGCCGCGCAAGGGGTGACGCCAGGGGGCGTCAAAAAGGAAAGGAGGGGAACAATGGCGGACAAGAACGCAGAAGTTGCAGTCGAGGACAACGGCGGCATGAAGAAAACGCTTTCGCTCTGGAACTTCTTCACCATCGGTTTCGGTGCCATCATCGGTACCGGTTGGGTTCTGCAGGTCGGCGACTGGATGGTCGTGGGCGGCGGTCCCGTTCCCGCTATGATTGCATTCCTCTTGGGCGCAATCTTCCTCGTGCCCGTCGGAGCTGTTTTTGGTGAGCTCACGGCTGCTATCCCCATTTCGGGCGGCATCGTCGAGTATGTCGATCGTAGCTTTGGCCGTACGATGAGCTACATCACCGGCTGGCTCCTGGCCCTGGGCAACGGCATCCTGTGCCCGTGGGAGGCCATCGCCATCTCGACCCTCGTGTCCGAGATGTTCGGCAGCCTGCCCGGCCTTGAGTGGCTGCGCGCCGTCAAGCTCTACACCATCCTGGGCGCCGACGTTTACCTGTTCCCGACGCTGATCGCGCTCGGCTTTGCAACCTACGTCATCTTCCTCAACTTCCGCGGTGCCAGCTCGGCCGCCAAGCTGCAGGCCTTCCTGACCAAGGCCCTGCTCTGCGGCATGCTACTCGCCATGGGCGTCTCGCTGTTCACCGGCTCGCCGGACAACGCCATGCCCGTGTTCTCCCAGGTCACCGGTGCTGGCGGCGGCAAGCCCGCTACCGAGGGCACCAGCCTGTTCGCAGGCATCGTTTCGGTCCTGGTTCTGACCCCGTTCTTCTACGCCGGCTTCGACACCATTCCTCAGCAGGCTGAGGAAGCAGCCGAGGGCCTCAACTGGAACAAGTTCGGTAAGATCATCTCCCTGGCCCTGCTGGCCGCCGGCGGCTTCTACATGGTCTGCATCTACTCGTTCGGCACCATCCTCGACTGGCATGAGTTTGTTAAGAGCCCGGTTCCCGCGCTTGCCTGCCTCAAGGGCATCAACATGCTCCTGTACCTGGCCATGCTCGTCATCGCCACGCTTGGACCCATGGGCCCGATGAACTCCTTCTACGGCGCCACGAGCCGCATCATGCTCGCCATGGGCCGCAAGGGCCAGCTGCCCGAGAAGTTCGCCGAGGTCGATCCCAAGTCCGGCGCTCCCAAGCTCGCCTGCGCCGTTCTGGGCGTCATCACCGTCATCGGTCCGTTCCTGGGCAAGAACATGCTCATCCCTCTGACCAACGTGTCGGCTCTCGCCTTCATCTTCTCCTGCGGCATGGTCGCCCTCGCTTGCCTGCGCATGCGCTTCACCGAGCCCGACCTGCCTCGTCCCTACGAGGTGCCCGGCGGCAAGTTTGGCATCAGCCTCGCTGTCGCTGCCTGCGCCGTCATCATTGGCCTGCTCGTGGTCCCGTTCTCTCCCGCCTCCCTCAACATGGTGGAGTGGAGCATCGTGATCGGCTGGCTGGCCGTTGGCCTGGCCCTCATGGCCTTCACCAATTCCCGCAAAAAATAACGCCTAGCCGGGGCGGATCGGGTGCGCGGGGCTCTCTCTCCCGCGCACCGAACCCGGCACCACTTGGGTAGCTTTGTGAGGCCATAACCCAACATGGCCTCGCCCACTATATGGATCCATAAGGAGGAACCATGTCCACTAAGTACGCAATCGTTGGCGGCAAGCTCATCGACGGTACCGGTGCCGAGCCGGTCGAGAACTCCCTCGTTCTCGTCGACGACAACGGCAAGATCGAGTATGCCGGTGCTATGCAGGACCTTCCCGAGGGCGTTGAGGTTATCGACGCCGCCGGCAAGACCGTCCTTCCCGGCCTGATCGACACCCACCTGCACTTCTCGGGCAACCTGACCGACGATGACACCGACTGGGTCATGCAGCCGCTCCTCGAGAAGCAGGCCGTCGCCGTCAAGCAGGCCTACGACTGCCTCACCCACGGTCTCACCACCGTCTGCGAGATCGGCCGCTTTGGTATCCAGATCCGTGACTGCATCGATAAGGGCGTCTTCAAGGGCCCGCGCGTTCTGGCAACCGGCCTTGGCTTCTGCCGCGTTGCCGGCCACGGCGACTCCCACCACTGCAGCCAGGAGCTCAACAAGGAATCGCACCCCTGGGGCGATCAGGTCGACGGTCCTTGGGATCTGCGTAAGGCCGTCCGCCGTCGCCTGCGCGAGAACCCCGATGCCATCAAGATCTGGGCTACCGGTGGCGGCATCTGGCGCTGGGACTCCGGCCGCGACCAGCACTACTGCTCCGAGGAGATTCAGGCCGTGGTCGAAGAGGCCAAGATGGTCGGCATCCCCGTGTGGAGCCACTGCTACAACAACCACGCCGCTGCCTACGATTCCGTCCGCTTTGGCTGCGAGCAGCTGATCCACGGCTTCGATATCGATGAGCGCACCATGGACCTCATGGCCGAGCAGGGCACCTTCTTCACCCCGACGATCGCCTTCCTGCCCACTTGGTACGCCACCTATCCGCCCGTCTACGTCCCCGAGCTGCACGACAAGTACGAGGGCACCCTGGTCGAGAAGGAGCTGCAGCGCAACTACGACTGCCTGCGCGAGGCCAAGAAGCGCGGCGTCGTCATGACGATCGGCTCCGACTCCTTCTCCTTCGTCACCCCGTACGGCACCTGCTCCATCGAGGAGATGTACGAGTTCGTCGACAAGATCGGCTTCACTCCGGTCGAGACCATCACCTGCGCCACCCTCAACGGTGCCAAGATGTGCCACATCGAGGACGAGACCGGTTCCATCGAGGCCGGCAAGTGCGCCGACCTGCTGGTCGTCAACGGTGACGTCGCCGCCGACATCCACGTGCTCAACACCGACAACATGGACGTCATCATGAAGGACGGCTGGATCGTCGAGGCTGGCACCTTTGGCGAGGCCAACAAATACAGCGCCTAAGATACCGTTTGTCGATGGCTGGTTGTAAAACACAGTTTTTGATTGCATAATGCAATGGAGAGGGTCGCTTGCGGCCCTCTTTATTGCTATGGGGTGCGTCAGTAAGAAGGAGATGACGGTGGATCTCAATAGGCTGATTCTGGGCAAGAGCTACAACTCTACCAAGGTCTTTCGTACCGCTCAGCATGTGGTTCAAGCCATCTTGCTCGGTATTGTCGTTCCGCTGCTTATCCTGCTGCTCATCTGGGATCTAACCGATAATCCCAATCCCGTTCCGGCCGTTGTCGTCATTGCCGGCTTGGTCATGCTGTGCTTCTTCTTCTCGTACGTCTTTGTCGTTCCCGACGACCTCACATCGAGCGCTACCGACCGCACGCTCGCCATCGCGTCGAAAATATTCGCCTACACGTCGCGCGGCCTTACGCCCGAAGCTGCCCTGGGCGCCTCTAAGATCATCCTGTCCGAAACCATCGCCTCTGCCATCTGCTTTACCGACGGCAAGCAGGTGTTGGCAAGCTGGGGCGAGGACTCGGCAAAATGCCCCGCGGGCACCCCGGTGGTGCTGCGGACCACGCTCAATGTGATCAACAGCGGTGAGCAAAGCGTTTTCTCGCGCGATGCCTCGACCGAGACGGGTGGCTACTTTCCGCGCCTGCGCGCCGGTATTGTCGCACCGCTTACCGTGCGCGGGCATTGCGTGGGCACGCTCGAGCTGTATTATCCCCGTCTGAGCAGCATCGATATGCGCCAGACGGCGCTTGCCTCGGGCTTTGCCGACCTCATTTCCACGCAGCTTGCGAGCTTTGAGCTTGAGCGCCAGGACGAGCTTACGGCCCGCGTGGAGCTGCGTGCCTTGCAATCGCAGGTCGATCCTCATTTTCTGTTTAACACCATCAGCACCATCGTGTCGCTCGTTCGAACCGAGCCGGACAAGGCCAGGTCGCTGCTGATCGACTTCTCCAACTACTATCGTCAGACGCTTTCTGATTCCGATACGCTCACCACGCTCGAGCACGAGGTGGAACAGGGCACTCGCTATATCAATCTTATGCAGGCTCGTTATGGCGACGGCCGTCTGCGCGTCTCGGTCGATATCGACTTTGAGGTGCGCGATTGCATGGTGCCGCCGTTTATCTTGCAGCCGTTGCTCGAAAACTGCATCAAGCACGCGCAGCGCGAGACCGAGCCGCTTTCTATTCATGTTAGGGCTTTCGAGACCGATGACGGTTTGGAGATCATCGTCGAGGACGATGGCATCGGTATGAGCGAAGAGGTCTGCGCACATCTGTTTGAGCAACATCGCCTGGAGGAGCCCGAGAGCATTACCGCCGACGGCTCCGTCAAGCGAGGTTGCGGCCTGGCGCTCTTCAACGTGCTTCAGCGCATCCATTTCTTTTACGGAGAAGATTCCGGCATGCGCGTGAAGTCCCAGGGGGGCGTGGGAACGCAGGTCATCGTCGAGCTGAACGGCGAGCCGCATGAGCCGGCGCCGTTGACGGCGTAGCACGCGGTTGGATTGAGAGAAAAAGAGGGGAAGCACATATGTCCGAAGGCTGGAACATCTTGGTGGTTGATGACGAACCTCCCATTAGGGCTGAGCTACGCTATCTGTTGGAAAAGGATACGCGTGTGGGCCAGATTGCCGAGGCGGGCAATGTCACCGAAGCCGTGGAGTCGATTCTGTCGAACAAGCCCGACGTGCTGTTTTTAGACATTACCATGCCCGGTCGCTCGGGAATTGAGCTTGCCGAGACGCTGCAGAACCTAAAGACGCCGCCGGTGGTTGTGTTTGTGACGGCGTTTGCCGAGTATGCGGCCGATGCCTATAACCTCGATGCCGTCGATTATGTCGTCAAGCCGGTCGAGGACGCACGCCTGTCAAAGGCACTCGACAAGATCGAGGCAGCCTTGGGTGTCCGTCGTGTTATCCACGCTCCGCGCCAGCCTTTGCGTCTGACGGTGGACCGCGGGGGCAAAAAGGTGTTCATTCCCGCCGCAGACGTCTGCTACTTTGAGGCGCGCGCCGATTTTTGCAACGCCATCTGCGCCGAGGGAACGTACCTGATCAATGAGTCGATCTCTTCGCTCGAGCGTCGCTTGGTCTCCGAGGGCTTTATTCGCGTTCATCGCAGCTATCTGGTCAATTTGGAAGACGTGCACAATGTCGAGATCGGTTCCACGGGTCTTATGGAGCTCAGGCTCGATCGCGTAACCTCGACGGTGCCCGTGTCCCGCCGTCGCGCTGCCGAGGTTAAAGCACACTTGGGGCTTGCGTAGACGGTCTGCGTGCCGTCGTTTACCATCGCAGGTTTGGCATGGGCGCGCGGTGGGCATAATGGGTGGCATCGAATGAAATCGAAAGGATCATTATGCCCGCGCTTATCACCCATCATCTGTTTGGCGAGGAAAGCATCGACCGTCTTCCGCAGGGCGTCATCACGTCCGATGAAGAGCGCATTGCCTTTATCTTGGGCAACCAAGGCCCCGACCCGTTTTTCTTTCACATTCTGACACCGCGTGTTTCCGACTGCACGCTGCTGGCGCAGGTCATGCATCGGTCGCGCATGTCGCGTCAGTTCTCGTGTCTGCGCGACGGCGTGTCGCACCTGCTGCCGCGCGATGCCAACCTGGGCCGTGCGTTTGCGCTGGGCCTGCTGTCTCATTACGTGCTCGACCGCAACGCCCATCCCTTTGTCTATGAGCAACAGTTTGGCATCGTGGAGTCCGATTCAGAGCTTGAGGATTCGAGCAGTCAGGTCCATGCCGTGATCGAGAGCGACCTGGATGTACTGATGCTGCAGCTCAAGCGCGATGGGGCAACGGTCGAGGATTATCCGCCGGCGGGCGAGATCGTTACCACCGATCGCATCAATCGCGTTGCCGGTGTGCTGATGAGCTATGTTGCCGGACGCGTGTACGGCATCGATATCCCGGTGGGGGAGTACGGTGCTGCCGTAGCCAATATGCAGCGACTTTACCGCGCGATTGAGCCGGCCGGCTCCGTAAAGACGCGCGCGATCTCGCTGGTTGAGGGCTTGGTGCACGACTACTCGCTGCTCGACGGCCTTGCCCATCGCGTGACGACGGAGCTGCCCGAGCGCACCGGCAACCTGGGCCACTTGGCATGGAAGAACCCCTTTACCGATGAAGTCTCGACCGAGAGCTTCCCCGAGGTCTTTGACCGCGCGCTGCTCGATTACGAGTGCACGGTTGCCCGCTTTATCGAGACCGGCGATATGGAAGCCGTGACCAACCATGTCAATTACAGCGGTCGCGTGCTCGGCGCCGACGAGGAGTTCGACCGCGAGGAGTAGGGCTCGTGCGTGCCCCTTTGCCGAATCCTTACCGGCGCTTCTGGACAATTGGGGTACGATGAACTAACTGCATATCGGGCGAATACGAAGGGTCCCTGTCCATGAAATACACCAAGCTCGAGCGTAACTGGGTCATGTACGATGTGGGAAACTCGGCCCTCGTGCTGCTCAATACCTCGGTGGTGCCCATCTACTTTAACGCCATCAATACCGGTGCTTCCTCGGCAGACCTGGTGGTCGCTTGGGGCAACGCTCAGACGATTGCCTCGCTGGTCATTGCCATGCTCATGCCCATTCTGGGCGCGCTTGCCGATTACGCCGGCAACAAGATTAAGTTCTTCTTGGGCTTCTTCCTCACGGGCCTGGTTCTTTGCCTGGCGCAGGCTATCCCAATGTCCGCCATGGCATTTTTGACCGTGTACGTGCTGTGCACCATCGGCCTTAACTCTTCTATGACGTTCTACGACGCTATGCTGCCTGACATTACCACCGACGAGCGCATGGACGCCGTGTCCAGCTCGGGTTATGCCTGGGGCTACATCGGTTCCACCGTGCCGTTCATCATCTGCTTGGCGCTTATCATGGGTGGCCCCGCTCTTGGCGTCCCCACCATGCTGGCAACGCGTCTGTCGTTTATCATCACTGGTGCCTGGTGGCTCATCTTTACCCTGCCGCTCATTCGCACCTATAAGCAAAAGTACGGTCGCGAGCGCGGTCCCGAGGACACCATCGGCCACATCGTGGGCGGTGTGTTCTCCGAGGTCGGACACACCATGCGCGAGATTGCCCACAACAAGACCGTACTGGTCTACATGATCGCGTTCTTCTTCTACATCGACGGTGTGCACACGGTTATTTCCATGGCAACCAGCTACGGATCGGCTCTGGGCATCGACTCGACCCAACTGGTGCTGGCTCTGCTCGTTACGCAGTTTGTGGCCTTCCCGTCCGCCATCATCTACGGTAAGCTCGCCGGCCGCGTGGGCACACTCAATATGATCATGGTGGCCGTCGCCGCCTATATGGGCATCGTGCTCTTTGCCGCGTTTTTCTTAAAGACCGCCCTTGAGTTTTGGGTGCTCGCTATTTTGGTCGGCCTGTTCCAGGGCGGCGTGCAGGCGCTCAGCCGTAGCTATTTTGGCCGCATTATCCCCAAGGAAAAGTCCAACGAGTACTATGGCTTCTTTGACATCTTTGGTCGTTACGCAAGCGTTATGGGCACCTTTCTGGTGTCGGTCGTTACCTCGCTGACCGGCAACCCGTCGCTGGGCGTCCTGTCTATCGGCGTGCTGCTGGTCGTTGGCTTTGTGCTGCTGGTCCGTCTGTCCCGCATGTCTCAGACGGCAGAGCAGGCCGCATAGGAACTTGCCGGTAATTGCGTCCGCCGCGATACTCTTTTGGGGCTATCCGCAATAAACATTCTGACTTTCGAACAATGATTAGCCCAAGTGGGTATGATGGAGTCAGCTAGGTCGCGGGGCGTCGCCTGTGTTTGGCGGCGTCCCGTTTTTGTGTTGCAGGGAGGGTAAGGCATGAACGCCACGGTCGTGATTCCAACGTATTGGGCGGGCGATGACGCTCGCGCAAACGCCCCTGGCACCTATGACCATTCGACACGACTCAACGCCGACAATCCCGAACTCGACCGCTGCCTGGCCTCGCTTGAACAGGTGCGCGACATCCCGCGCATCATCCTTTTGGTGGTCTGTCCCGTTTCTGCCACAGCCGATGTGTCGCTGCGCGTGCACGAGATTGTCGACGCGCATCCCACGCTCAAGGTCACCGTTGTCACCAACACCCAGGCCTCGCGCATCGCAGACCGGGTTGCTCAGATCGCGCCCAAGGGTTCGGGCGAGTGCGTGAGTCTGCGAGGCTACGGCGCCATCCGCAACATGGGGCTGGCCTGTGCCGCTGTGCTGGGGCATGACGCGGTTATCTTTTTGGATGACGATGAGACTGTCATCGATGCCGACTTTATGAAGCGCGCGACCTACGCGCTGGGTCAGCAGACGCGTCAGGGCCTGCCGATCTTGGTCAAGAGCGGCTATTTCTACGATCGCGACGGATCGCCGCTGGCTCCCACGGACAAGGCGGGCATCTGCCATCGTTGGTGGACCAAGCGCATCGAGTTCAACCGTTGGATGAAAAAGGCGCTTTCGGGCACCCGCATCTCGCGCTCCAACTACGTGTGCGGCGGCCTGATGGCCCTGCACGCCCGCGCCTTTACGCGTGTGGCCTTTGACCCGTTTATCACCCGCGGCGAGGACTTGGATTACCTCTTTAACATGCGCATGTTTGGCTACGACGTGTGGTTCGATAACGAGTGGACCGTGCGCCATCTGCCTCCGGAGTCCGAAAAGCGCTCACCGCGCTTTATGCAGGATGTATACCGTTGGTACTACGAACGGGCCAAGTTGACATTCGCCGCGCATCAAAAGGAGCTCATTCCCGTTACGGCGGCATCGCTCATGCCCTACCCGGGCCCGTGGATTTCGCGCGAGCTCGACGACCGCGTGCGCAAGACCGCTATGGTCCGCAGCGTGTTTACCCGCGAGCATGAGGGCTACCTGCGCATCTGGCGCCATGGTATCGACGAGGCAAAGGCCTATGCGCGCCAAAACGCTGCAAGCTACCTGCGTTTCCAGAGCTTTTGGCCCAAGATCATGGACGGGCTTTGGCGTGACGCACAACTGATCAGTATCCTGGAGGGGGCCGAATGATCGACCGCCGCGCCCAGCGCGATAGTTCAATATCAATCTTTCGCATCATTGCCGTTGCCTGCGCCATTTGCGTGCTGGTGTACTTTATTTTTGCCTTGGCGACCGGTATCGAGCCGATCGCCACGGTGATTGCCTGCGCGCTGCTGTGCATCTTTCTGTGCATCTTTATCTTTTTGACGCTCAATCCCGATTCGGTGCGCTCCCAGTACACCGAGGAGACGCTCTCGGTGGCCTCGGCCATGCTCGAGGACATTAAGGGCGGTCTGACGCAGGAATCGGCGCTTTTGGTGTGCCGGCGCATTTTGCCCGAGACGCGCGCCATGACGGTGGCCATCACCGACGAGGACAACGTGCTTGCCTGCGCGGGCGAGTTTGAGGAAAAACTGCTGCCCGATACTCCCATCCACACGCTTGCCACGCGCTACGTTATCGAACATGGCATCGTGCAGTCGTTCAACCGTATGGTGGATGTCGTGGGTTCGGACGGCTCGCACAACCAAGTCCCCGCCGGCATTATCGCTCCCATCAAGGTGGGCGATCGTACCGTCGGCACGCTCAAGTTCTACTACAAGACCCCGCGCGCCGTCGACCGTACCCAGTACGCGCTTGCCTCGGGCTTTGCCGAGATCTTGTCCACGCAGCTCGCCATCCACGAGCTCGAGGTGCAAAAGGAACTCACGGCGCGCGCTGAGGTGCGTGCGCTGCAGGCGCAGATTAACCCGCACTTCCTGTTCAACACGCTGAACACCATTGCATCGTTTACGCGCACCGACCCGTTGCGGGCCCGCGAACTGCTTCGTGAGTTCTCATCGTTCTATCGTGCCACGCTCGACAACTCGGGATCGCTTATTCCGGTCTCGCGCGAGGTCGCACAGACCAAGCGCTACCTTACCTTTGAGAAGGCCCGCTTTGGCGAGGACCGCGTGCTTGCGACGTTCGATGTGTCCGAGGACGTGGAAGATACGCTGGTGCCGGCGTTCGTGATCCAGCCGATTGTCGAGAACGCCGTACGTCATGGTATGGGCGATGACGACGCCCTGAGGATCGACGTGACCGTTCACCAAGACGGCGAGGATGCAATCTTGATTGCCGTGGCCGATAATGGCGTGGGCATGGATGAGGGTACCGCCGCCAGACTGTTTGACGAGCGCTCTGCCCGTCCCGACGCCAGCTCTCCCCAGGGTGGCGGCGCCGGTGTGGCCATGCACAATATTTCGGAGCGCATCCATCGCTTTTATGGGCCGCACTCCTATACGCGTGTCGAATCGGCGCCGGGCAAGGGCACCAAAGTGCTCCTTCATCTTGATTTGTCAGAGAGCATCTTTGACATTCAAGAGTAAAATAAAAGGCTACGGGCTCAACGTCATGCGACGGATGCCCGGCGTAGTTAGTTGACGAAAGGTTTTATCCCTATGCTGCGTGCGATGATTGTGGATGATGAGGCGCCGGCTCGCTCGGAGCTTCGCTTCCTGCTCGAGCAAACGGGCAAGATCGGCACGATCACGGAGGCGTCGAGCGTCCGCTCCGCCATCGAGATGCTTATGGAAAGTCGCGTGGATGTCGTGTTTCTCGATATCTCGATGCCCGGTGCCTCGGGCCTGCAACTTGCCGAGGCGCTGCATAAGCTCAAAAATCCGCCGGCGATCGTGTTTGTGACTGCGTATAGCGACCATGCGGTCGAGGCATTCGACGTGGATGCCGTCGATTATCTGATGAAGCCGGTCGAGGAAGCTCGCTTGGATCGCGCGATCGAGAAGGTCATGCAACGCGCCAAGCCGGTTACGGACAGCAAAGTGACCATCGAGCGTATCCCGGTGGAAAAGGGCGGCCGCAAGGTGCTCATTCCCGTGGATGACATCCGCTTTATCATGGCAAAGGACGATTACTCCTGCATCTATACCGTCGATGATCGCTTTTTGTCGACGACCTCGCTGGCGCAGTTTGAGGCCAAGCTCTGCGACTTTGGCTTCTTCCGTGTTCACCGCCGCTATATCGTCAACCTAGCGTGCGTCACGGACGTTGAGACGGTGCCCTCGGGCGCCATCCAGCTGGGCATTACGGGCGTCGACGAACGCGTGCCGGTTTCTCGCCGCCGCGTCGTGCCGCTCAAGAAGGCTCTGAGTCTCTAGCACACTGGCCCCGCAGCCCTGTAGACCCATCGTCTGCGGGGCCGTGGGGCCTTTTTTGTATGTATCTGCCGAATCGTTTTTTGCGGAAGGGATCCCATGAACAGCGCAAGCGCCAAGCGCATCGACATCATCTCGGACACCCACGGCTATTTATCGCCTGCGCTCTTGGATGAGCTTGAGGGCGCAGACCTGATCATCCACGCCGGCGACCTTACGTCAGAGATGGACTACGAGCACCTATGCACCATCGCCCCCGTGCGGGCCGTATTGGGCAACAACGATTACTACCGCGACTACGGCCCCGATGTAGACCGTCTTGCGCTCTTTACCTACGAAGGCCTCAAATTCGCCGTAGCCCACTACCGCGAAGACCTTCCGGTGGGATCCGTAGACGTAGCCATCAACGGCCACACCCACGTAACCAAAGAAGCCCAAGTGGGCCGCTGCCTAGTCCTCAACCCGGGCAGCGCCAGCTATCCCAGAGGCACCCGAGGCCCCACCATGGCCAGAATGCTAGTAAAAGACGGCAAGATCCTAAGCACCAAGTTTATTGACCTAGACTAACCGCAACAAAAACGGGGGATGCACAAGGCATCTCCCGTTTTTCTTTGAGCCAAAGTAAGAAGTCCAACCAGAACAATCAGACCAACCCCGCCGAGGAGCACGCGGGCTAGCCGCGCAGCGGCGCACGCCCGCAAAACTGGTTGAATAATGTGACGGCAGGGAGGGTCTCCGGGGCTGGGGGCGGGGGTTAAGTTTGTCGCGAGTTCCGCACGCAAAGGAAAGCACTTAATGTGCTTTCCGTCTTGCGCAGGACTGTAGAGCAGCAAACTTAACCCCCGCCCCAGCCCCGGAGACCCTCCCGGATGGCCCCAAAAATTTTTTCAAAAAAGTTGTTGCGCGCCGGACAGACTTCTGTGTATACTAATCCCCGCAGCGCACGCGAGCGGAAACAAACGCGAACGCCTGCCTGGGGAGTTAGCTCAGTTTGGTTAGAGCGCCGGCCTGTCACGTCGGAGGTCGCGGGTTCGAGCCCCGTACTTCCCGCCAACGCAATTAAAGCCACGTCTTCGGACGTGGCTTTTTGCGTTTGATGCACTTTGTTTCGATAGAACGATCGCCCTGGCGCATCTTCGCCCAGAATCCCCGCCCCTTCGGGAACGCAAGTAAAATCCAATAAGTATATCTGTCTAAACAACAGCTTTGTTGCGCAACACCTGTTCAACGAAGCAGGGGGTTAGGTTATACTAAATTGCACTGTGGGCCGCATCTGATGCATTTCGCTCCAAGCGCGGCATTCAGTGGATATCCGATTTACCATTTGGATGTCCTGCGGTCATTTAGCGTCTCGACACAAGCTCGGCCCCGGAGCTCGTTCGAGCTGTTCGTATTCCTTGAAAGGGGAAAAATGGACATATCGAGGAAGACTGATTACGCCCTTCGTATGTTGGCGATGCTTGCCGAGGATCCGGAGCGTTTGCTTTCTGTTCGCACCGCTGCCGAAGAGGTCAATGTCCCGTATTCGTTCGCCCGCTCGATTCAGCACGGTTTGGTCCAGGCCGGTATTGTGGAGAGCCTGCGTGGCGTCCACGGTGGCATGCGTCTCAAGGTCAGTCCGGACGACGTTACCATTCGTCAGGTCGTCGAGGCCGTTCAGGGCCCTATGGTTATGAATGATTGCACCGCACCCGATGGCGACTGTGCGCGCATGGGCACGTGCTGCTATCATCCCCTGTGGGCCGGAGCCCAGGCGTTGATGCGCGACTACCTCGATTCCGTTTCGCTCGGCGACATCGTCGCTCACCGCCAGTTCCCGGCCGTCGATCCCAAGTTCGCCGACCGCGAAGCGTTTCCCGAGTACGCCACCTGTGCGTATACATGCCGGGAGGAATAGCGCCGCATAAGGAGCATAGATATGATTCAGGACCCCTTTCGTTCGATGATTCGTTCGGAAGGGGTCCTGCGTTATCGCGACCTTCCGTGGCGCCGCACGCGCGACCCATATATCATCTGGCTCTCCGAGGTCATGCTGCAGCAGACACAGGTTCCGCGCGTGGAGACGCGCATGCCGGCGTGGCTCGATCGTTTTCCGACCGTCCGGGCGCTCGCTCAGGCCGCGCCTTCCGATGTTTTAGACGCTTGGCAGGGCATGGGCTACAATCGACGCGCTCTGGCGCTCCACAAGGCCGCTCAGCGCGTTGCAGAGGACTGGGATGGGGAGTTTCCGCGTGAGACACGCGACTTGGTCGCTCTGCCTGGTATTGGCCCGGCAACGGCGCAGGGTATCCGGTCGTTTGCGTTTGATCTTCCGGGTGTGTATCTGGAGACCAACGTGCGCACGGTCTTTCTGCATCATTTCTTTCCCGATGTGCCCGCCGTTCCCGATCGCGAACTGGTGCCGCTGATTCAGGCGGCCTGTCCGGCGGCCCCCGGTGCGGCGCTCGACAAGATCGCTCCCTTTGCCGTGCCGCTCGATGATGCCGATACGCCGCGCGCGTGGTATTACGCGTTGCTAGATTACGGCGCATATCTAAAAAAGACGTTGCCCAATCCGTCCAGGCGCTCGGCGGGCTATAGCCGTCAATCAAAGTTTGAGGGCTCGCGTCGCCAAAAGCGCGCGCATATCGTGCGCATGTTGCTGGCAGCGCGCGATGACCAGCCGGCGGGGATTACGCTCGATGAGGCCGTCGCAGGCGTTGGCGAGATGGAGGCGGCGGCCGGTCGAGCGCCGGTCGAGTGTGAGCTGGTCGCGAGTATTCTGGCCGATCTGGAGCGCGAGGGCTTTTGCCGCTCCGAGGACGATCGTTGGCTGAGTGTGTAGCCCGCTCGAATTTTAAGGTTTAGATTTTCGGCAGGGGGTACCATAAAATAAGGCCGCTCAAAGCCTATGGGCGGCATGTATTGAAGGGAAGTACACCTATGGATTTTGAGAGCTCTCAAACCAAGAAGAACCTCGAGACCGCTTTTGCCGGTGAGTCTCAGGCGCACACCAAGTATCGCTACTATGCATCCAAGGCAAAAAAGGACGGCTACGTTCAGATCTCGAATATCTTTGCCGAGACGGCGGGCAACGAGTCCGAGCACGCCAAGCTGTGGTTTAAGTATCTGCACGATGGCGCCGTTCCCAGCACTCTGGATAACCTGCGCGATGCCGCCGCGGGAGAGAACTACGAGTGGACCGAGATGTACGACGAGTTTGCCAAGACCGCCGAGGAGGAGGGCTTTGCCGAGATCGCCGCGAAGTTCCGCGGCGTCGCTGCTGTCGAGAAGGCTCACGAGGAGCGCTACAACAAGCTCGTCGAGCGCATTGAGTCGGGCGAGGTGTTTGAGCGCGAGGGTGTAAAGGTGTGGAAGTGCCTGAACTGCGGACACCTGCATGTTGGTGCCGAGGCGCCCGAGGTGTGCCCGGTGTGCAACCACCCGAAGGCGTACTTTGAGGAGCAGGTGGTGAACTACTAGCGCGTGGCGCTGGCTGCTGCGGGGCGCGGGGCGGGGAGATACCTTTCCCTCTCCCTCACGGCTT
>UROC01000023.1 GCA_900549345.1 uncultured Collinsella sp. | reverse complement strand
GCCTATCTTTACGGCGCCGGAACACGGGCGAGCACGTCGATTACGGGCGCTCCATGTTGGGAACGATACTGCCCTCAGTCACCGCATGTACGGCCAGGCGCATAATGTTGTCATAGCCGGTCTTGCTCAGAATCTCCGAGATGCGGCGTTTGATGGTACCCTCACTCATAAACAGCTCGGCCGCGATCTCGCGACGACTTTTGCCCTCGCAGGCAAGGCGCAAAATCGATAGCTCGACATCGTCGAGGGCCGCCGTGCCCGAAAAAATGCTCTCGGGCGGCTTGGGAAACGTGCAGTAGCCCGCCAACGTGGAGCGCATCACGGCGAACAGCTCGTCGATACCGACGTTCTTGTACACAAAGCTATCGACGCCCGCCTCGCGGGCCTGATCGACAAAGGTGATCTCGGGCATGCCGGTCATGATAATGATGCGACACTCGGGCAGCTGCTCCTTGATACGTGCCGCCGCCACGATGCCGTTTGAATCGTGTTCGGTGCACACGTCCATCAGTATCATGTCCGGGCGCTCCTTGAGCGCGACACCCAAGGCTTCGGAGGCATCGGCGATCGCGGCAACGACGGTCATATCGGGCTGGTCGCCAACGGAGCGCGCCAGGCTCTCGCGCAGGATGGCCTGATCTTCGACAATTAACACGCGGATCATGAGTTTCTCCTTTGGGACGTGTTGTTGGCGTTAAGCGGAATGGATACCGTAAGCGTAAAGGGCTGGGTGGCGTGGACCTCTAGGCTGCCACCCAGATCTTGCGCGACATGCCTCATACCTGGGATACCCGTTCCCTCGCGATACGATACGGGGGCCGGAGACCCGTCGTTAGAAATCGTCATGCGCGCGACGGCGTCAGCATCCGTCCCCTCCTGCCACAAGCGCACATGGACCCGATGCGCCTGCGCATGCTTGGTGGCATTGGTCGAGGCCTCGCGGATAATCTGCAAAAATGCGGCGGCGACACGCGCGTTCTCAGGCAGCGCACCCTCAACATCGATCTGCACACTCACCAGGCCAAAAGCATGGACGATATCACCCAACTGCTCCGCCGGCTCACTGGCGCCGCCACTGCGCAGGTCGACGGCGATCGAGCGCAGCAACGGATCGATCTGCTCGAGCGACTCGTCGTCCAGGCGCCCCTCCTCCAAATAGCGATGGAGGATGGACAGACGCTGGCCGATCACATCGTGCACGCGGGAACGCATGCGCAGGTAGGCCGCATTGTCGGCAACCTTTTTGACTTCTTCGATCTGGGCTTGGAGCTCTTGGCCCGCAAGCTCAAGCAGGTGGTTGGCTTGCGCCAGGCGATCATGAGCATGCGCATACTCTGTCACATCAAGACCGATAATGCGCTCGAACGAACGGCCCGAAACCATAACGCGATCGCACACAAATAGGCGAATCTCGGCGGGAGAGACCTCAACCACCGCACGCGCCTCACCAAAGCGGTCCAGGTTGATCCGCACGCGGTTCCTGCTGCTTTCGGGCATTTGCATGCTAAGTTTGCGCAGGTCGTTCCATGTGTCGCTCATGTCGCGTAGGTCGGTGGGCATATGAAGATCCGCCAGGTTTTTGCGCATGCAGCGGTTCATGAGCAGCGGACGGCCCCTCGGGTCCAGATACAGGATGCCCACGGGAATCACGTTGATGGTTTCGATCGTCGAGAACGCGGTAATATCCTCCTGGCGGTTACGGACGTCCATCAAGAGCGCCGCGATGGAACGGAATAGGAAGAACGCTCCCTCTGCGATAGGGACAACGGTCCACGCCGAACCCATGGCAGCAACCACTGGCGGCGTTACGGCGGCAACGAGCAGCAGCTCAGTCAGCATGGCAGGGCGACGATAGTGCACCATAAGTACCACGCCATAGGCAAAGATCGCGGCGTTGAGCCACAGCGCTCCGCCCATTGCCCTGGCGCAAACGCCAGGTGGCGCCACCAAATACGAGCCAGACGACGCGAACAGGATAAGCGCCGAAACCATCAGGTGAACCACGAGGCTCGCTTCGTAGGCGCAAATCGCCTTACGGTTATAGGACGAGCGACGCGATACGATGAGCGGAACGTGGATCGTCTGCAGGCAAGCAGCCAGGGCAAAGACAATATCGAGCGCAACGATTTGGGGGAGAATGAGCGGGGTCTGCATCGTCACTCACCCGCCCGCGGCATCAACACGATCATGCGCAGCTGGCCGGGCTCGCCCTCAAGGCGATATGCCACGTTGCGCCCTTGCAAAGCGCTTTCGAGCTCTTGCGCAGCGGGTGTCTGCGAAAGATCCTCCTCGTCGTTGGAGAAAAGCGTGGCACGCAACTCGACGCTGCACCGATCGTGGTCACTCAGGTGATACATAAGCGCCGGATGATCGGTGGCGTAGGCAAAAAACGCAAAGTCATACACGCAGTCGTACAGCGCGCTTACCGCACTGGCGTGCATCGGGTGCCGTATGGCAATAATCGAGGCGCAATCGACATCGACGGTGCGCAGGTCACTTGCCAGCTCGTTGGCGATCAGTTGGATACGATCGCGGTCAAAACCGCTCTCCCCGTGCTGTGCCAACGTGAGCGACCCCTTGCGTTTGCAATAGGCGACGAGCATCTTGGCACGCTGCAGCATGCGGTAGCGCTCGTGCGAAGATGCCTCATCGGTCAACGGCGGCAGCAAGCTCAGCAAGTCGTATATCTCTTCGAGCGCGCGAGCAAGCGCCTGGTCCACGTCTTGGACCAGCAGGGTCTCGGCCTCTTGATCTGCCAGGTGCGTCTTAAGGTCGTAGTCGGCGGCAAGCAGCTCGTTTTGGCGCTGCAGCTCCATGCGCCGATGCGCCAGTTCACGATTGAGCTCGTTGAGTTCCGATACATCTTGGGCCAGCAGGGCCGATCCTCCCAGCAGCGGAAAGGCACGATACATCACATCGGGATCGGACGCCACGGCAAAGGCATGGGCGCGGCCGTGCTCCTGGGTCCGCAACTCCTCGCGCACGCCTACCGGCATTGGCTTTGACACCGGCGTGGCATAGACCTCCTGCAGGTCGCGCGTTAGAACTTTGAGGTCGAGCGGCAAGGTGTCGAAGATGCCGGCGATGTCGTGATACGACGGAATGACACCGCAATCGAGACAGATTTCCATCGCCACCACGCACAGGACGCAATAGACGAGCGAAAAGTTGAGCCTCCATGCCCAGGGCACGCGCAGAGCATACGAGATGGCAAAGAATGCGCCACCCAGCAGTACGAGCGCCGCCGTGCCCGAGAAACGCTGGATGCGAAAGGACGAGGATCGACCAACCAGGATAAAAAAGGCCACAAAGTTAAAGGCTGTCCATACCAGAACGGCACCGTAGCCCCAACCGTATGTGTAATCGTTGCTCCAGGTTCCACTCGATCGATCGAAGTGGAAGACCTGCTGATGCACATCGTTAGTGAGCACAAAGCCGATAAGCAGGACGGCCATGGCCCACAAAACGGTGCGGTACCGACGCCCCATACGATGCTGTTCCAAACCCGCGAGGCGCAGGCCGCACAGCTGGTAGATCAGCGGAATGAGCGTCATGGGCACGTAGTACAGGTACCACAGCACGGTGGCATAGAACGGCGTGAACGACTTATATTTGAGGATGACCTCGATCATCCACAGGGCGCAAATGGCAGCGATGGCAACAAGGCGACGGCGCAACGCATAGTCCAAACAGCGCAGATAGACCAGCACGCCCCAGATCGAAAATGCAATTGCGGCGACAAGCAGCGGGAGAGAGCTCGAATGGACGAGTGCGTCCACGACTTCTTCGGACACCTCACCATAGACGGGCGTGGTGTTGGAAAGCTTGAAATCGGAGGCGAACAACGCCGGCAAGACTGCCAAAAATATAAGGAATAGCACAGTGGTGACACCGGCGATAGCGAAGACGCGGCGGCGGTATACACGATGCGTTATGCCAACAAGGAATCGCGGCATGGCGAAGAGCCTGCCGCCCCTGGGATCCGCAACCGGCGCGGTCCGGGCGGCCGCGTGGCCGATATGTCGCTCGCGGGTACCCATAGTGCTTTTAGTGTACCGACAGGCAGGCTCAAAAAGCGGGCCACATGTCCCAAAATCCGCCGACGGCGAGGGACGTCGCCAGCGACTAGTCGTTTAAGAACGTCCCCAATGACTAAGACAAAACGAGCGAGGATTTTTGGACGCCCAAATGGCGAGAGTGGATAATCTCCCACTTTGAGCCCACAAACAGGCTAAAAACGGGAGATTATCCACTCTCATTCTGCGGGCACTCATTTAAGTACGTCCCCAATGAGTGCTTTCACTTCTTTTAATAAAACGCCCGGCGGGCATTAACTGCTCGCCGGGCGTTTTGGTTAGGAAACTCTGAAGTTGAGTGTCTCGGCTTCCTTAGGACAGATCCTCACCATTCGTTTCAATGACATGCTTGTACCAGTCAAAGCTCTTCTTTTTGGAACGCTTGAGGGTGCCGTTGCCCGCATCATCGCGGTCGACATAGATAAAGCCGTAGCGCTTGGACATCTCGCCCGTGCCGGCAGACACCAGGTCGATCGGGCCCCAGGTGGTGTAGCCCAGCAGGTCAACGCCGTCCTCGGTCACCGCATCGCGCATCGCGGCGATATGCTGGCGCAGGTAGTCGATACGGTAGTCGTCGTTGATGGAGCCATCCTCCTCGACAACATCCTTGGCGCCCAGACCGTTCTCGACCACAAACAGCGGCTTCTGATAACGGTCGTACAGGTCGTTGAGGGTGATGCGGAAGCCCAGCGGATCGATGGCCCAGCCCCACTGGCTCTCCTGCAGGTAGGGGTTCTTGGCGCCGGCGAAGGCGTTGCCCTGGGTGCGCTCGACATCGGGGTTATCGGCACCGGCGGAGCAACGGGTGCTGTAATAGCTAAAGCTGATGAAGTCGACGGTGTTGGCGGCCAGGATCTCGCGGTCTTCATCCGTCATGCCCACATCGATGCCCAAACGCTCGAGCTTCTTGACGGCATAGGCCGGGTAGTAGCCGCGGCTCTGAACGTCGACGAAGAAATAGTTACTCTGGTTGTCAATCTGCGCCTGGCGCACATCGCCCGGACGGCAGCTGTAGGGGTAGTAGCTACCTGCGGCAAGCATGCAACCGATCTTGACCTCAGGGTCGATCTCGTGAGCGATCTTGGTTGCCCAAGCGCTGGCGACGAGCTCGTTGTGGGCGGCCAGGTACTCGACGGCCTCCTTGTTCTCGCCCTCCTCAAAGACCAGACCGGCACCCATAAACGGTAGGTGCAGGATCATATTGATCTCGTTGAAGGTGAGCCAGTACTTTACCAGGCCCTTGTAGCGGGTGAAGATCGTGGTCGCGAGGTTCTTGTAGAAGTCGATGAGCTTGCGGTTGCGCCAGCCGCCGTACTCCTTGATAAGGTGAATCGGGCAGTCGAAGTGCGTGATGGTCACGAGCGGCTCGATGCCGTGCGCCTGGCACTCGCGGAACACGTCCTCGTAAAAAGCCAGGCCGGCCTCGTTGGGCTCAGTCTCGTCGCCGTTGGGGAAGATACGGGTCCAGGCCAGGCTCATGCGGAAGGTCTTAAAGCCCATCTCGGCAAAGAGGGCGATGTCCTCCTTGTAGTGGTGATAGAAATCGATGCCGGTCTGCGCGGGGTAGTAATAGCCGTCCTCGAAGTCGAGCATCTTGCGCTGGCCGGAGACCACCGCATAGCGCTCGGGGCCGTGCGGCGCCACGTCCACGTTGGCCAGGCCGCGGCCATCCACGTCGTAAGCGCCCTCGCACTGGTTGGCAGCCGTCGCGCCGCCCCACAGGAAGTCTTTACGGAAAGCCATGCATCAATCCTTTCACACGCTGTTTGTCGTGGTTTCAGTATCCCCGTAAGCAGCGCGCTACTCAACGGCAACGACGCAGGCCGACACTTCTTTTCGCCCCAACGGCCTCATCCGCCCGCAGCGACTGACACTTCCTGATACCTCGCTTCCTCCCCTGGCAACAGGTTCGCCTCTCGAAGTTTTTCCTCCACAGGAACCCGTCCCCGGGAAGGAAAGGAAGTGAGGGGCCGGGCGGCAATGACTGCGGCTAAGCGTACGTGATGGCCTCCAAACGAAGAAGCACGGGAGAGCTATAGCGCATAATGGCGACCTCGTCGCCGTTGAGACGACAGTCGCGCACCCACGCGCCGTTCTCAACGGTCCCCGTCTCGAGCGACGCCACATCCACATGCGGCTCACCCGCCGCGTGCGACTCGAGCGCCAAGCCGCAACGAAGCGCAAGCAGGTACACGGCGCCGTCGGCGGCGCGAAGGGCCGCACACGCACCGGGCAGGGCACCCTCATCAAAGCTCACCTTAATTGCTATGGAACCCATATCGAGCAGGCCCTCGGCTGCCACCTCACTCGTCACGGCATCGAGCGTCGCGTACGCGGCATCGTCCTCGGCAAGTTCAAATAACTGAGCCAGCCCACGCGTGACCTCCGCATATTCCTCCCGGTCCTGAGGCGTGAGCAAAGCGGGGTCGCTCGTATCCATGCCAAAGAGAATACCCGCCGAATCGCCAAAGGGCTCGCCCATCTCCTCGTAGCCAAAAGGAGCGAAGCACAGGGCATGGTGATGGGCCACCGCCCAGACCTGGCGCGCGGCGGCGTAGGCGTGCGTCGCGGTCTCGGGGATAAAGAGCGGGTTGTCCTCGCACGCATATCCGTCGCAGACCTTGCAAAACGCCGGGATGTAGATATCGGGGCCCAGCATGTCGATGCTCGGGGCGGCATGCTTCCACACGCCCATCACGCGCAGGTTGGGACCGCCTGTGGGAAAGCGCCCAGGCTTGTAACCCTTGTCGAGCCAGCAATTGCAGGCCGTGGGCAGCGGATGCTCGGCGCGGCCCGCTGCGGCGACCGTCTCCACGTAGCGAGCCATGTGGTAGGTGGTAAACATCTCCTCGGCATGCTCGCCAAAAACCTGTTCCCACGAACCAGAGCCGGCGCCCGCTTCAAGGGCTTCCGCAAGCTCAGACGCCAGGGAGGTAGGATCGACCGCAAGCGCCTCGATCAGCTCCGTAGGCACGCTCTCCGCAAAGGCGGCATCCGCCCAAGGCGAGTGCTCACGTGCCGCGACCATCTGGCCGCACTCGTTTTCTACCTGCACGAGTATCACCGTATGATCTTGCGCATCCACCTCGCGCAGGTGCGCCATCAAAGCCGCGTAGGCGCCGGCATCCGCCGCGCGCGTCTCCTCGCAATAGAGCGAAAGCGCCGTGATCTCAAAGTTATGGAACTCGGCATAGCGAACCTTGTTCTGCCCGGGCACCATCTGCGCACGGCGAAAACGCTCGATATCGCGTTTGACCCACGCGGGCGCATAGTAGCACTGCGCATTTTTGTACGCGCCAAACCACAGCACGCCCAGGTGCAGCCCGCGCTCGCGGGCAAGCTCGAGCATCATGTCCACTTGGCCAAAGTCAAACTCGCCCTCTGCGGGCTCCAAAAGCTCCCAGGTAACCGGGGCGAGCACGGTATTCATACCGAGCGCCCGCGCGCGATCGAGAGCATCCGCAAAAGCGCGGCGCCCACCCGAGGCGGAGTTATGGCACTCGCCCGCAAACAGCGTATAGGGCCGGCCGTCCACCATCAGGCGTTGCCCGCCGCCAGCACAGGTGTACAACTGCGGAATCTCCGCCATGGCAACTCCATTCTTCCGTTTTGTTTCAACCCCCTGAGGGCCGAGCCGTGTTGAGAGCACCGGACGCGCGACCAGGGCCTACCTGTCGTCCGTGCGAGCCCGCCCCTCCGATGGGAGATGGGTTAAAGGACGGCAAACGAGGCGAGATCGACCGAACCGACGCCCTCGATAGCCAGGTAGAGTGCATGGTCACCGGCAACGGTCTTCGTCAGGGATGCGACCACCGTGCACCAGCCCTCGCCTGGTACGAGCTCGACGCGCGTCAACTCAGCGCCATCCGGCGCGTCCAAGCGTACACTCACCACACCGGCAAGATCCCCGCGCACCTCGAGCTCCACCGTGCGCTCCGCACCGGAAAACGCCAGGTATTTGTAGCCCACGCCCGCTCCATCGCAGAGGTTGGCCACATGGGTACGTGCCGAAGTCACACAGCCCGCATCGACTTCCTGGGTAATCACCGGATGGTTATCGGCGATTTCCAGATTGCCGGAATAGTGAACCGCGCCGGCCGGCCCCACCAAGTAGCAGCAAATACTCGCCGGGTACGCGCGCCCGCAAGGAAGCGCTCCGCCATTGAGCCCACAGCTCGTTATCTCTACTTGTTCGATATGTCCATCGGAAGCAATCTCGATGGGCTCAGCGCACCCCTGGCGCGCGTGCTGCGCACCGTGCGTATGACGGTGATAGAAGATGTAGTCGCGCCCGGCAATGCGCGCCATGCCGCCATGGTTGTTGCCCAGGTCCATCACAGCGGCGTCCTCGGCCTCGTGCCCGGGCAGGCCCACATCGCCGTTGGAAACGAGCACGCCGCCGTAGGTTACCGGACCTTCCGGCGTTGGCATCGTGGCCCAGCAGAGCTCATGTCCGTTTTCGCTCGAGTAGACAAAGTAGTAGCGCCCGTCGAGCACGCGGATGCTCGAGGCCTCAAAGAAGGCATGCCCTTCAAAACCCGTGTCCGCCGCCTGCGTCACTGCCGGAGCCAGATGCTTGGGTGCCGCAGCCATCGTGCGCATATCGGCGCCGAGCCGCACCACGTAGCCGCCCTCCATGGAACATGCGGGCATGCGCGAGCTCGGCTTCTTGGCGCCAAACCCATAGTAGAGCCAGCAACCCCCGTCCCCGCAGGGAAGGACTGCCGGGTCAAAGGGCATACCCCAGCCCTCCTCGCCCGCAAACGGCGAGCCGTCGGGCTTGGCAATAGGGCCCAGATAGCGGTAGCGTCCCGCCGGCTCATCGCACACGGCGACCGACATGATGCAACCGCTCGTCATGCTTAGCGTGAAGTAATACAGATAGAACCGCCCGTCGGCACCCCGGCACACATCGGGCGCGCCGTACCCGGTTCGATCGACATTGGCCGGGTCATCCTCTTTGCGCCAGATGGTCCCCTCAAACGTCCAGGAGCCCAGATCGTCCACCGGAGCTGACCAGCACACGTAGTCACCCGGGCAGTATGCGGTGCCCTCGGGTGCGTCATGGCTTCCATACACGTAGACTCGGTCACCAAAGACATGCGGTTCGCCATCGGGGATATACTCCCATCCCGGCAGATACGGATTGGTTGCGATATGAGCCATGTCAGACCCCTCCTATCGATATCGGGCGCGGTACCGGACGGACGCCGGCGACAAGACCGAACGCCTGCCGCGCACCGCGTGCACCATTCGTTAAGCAAATGCAGCTAGACGAGCTCGAACTCCCCCACCAACAGGTCGCGGCTGTTAGGCCCCGCCATGACCTCAAACGCGCCGGGCTCGCTTGCCCAGCCGTGCTCGGGCGTCCAAAAACGCAGAGCCTCCTCGCGCAGGATAAACGTCACCGTGCGGCGCTCACGCGGCGCAAGCTCAACACGCGCAAAGTCACGCAGTTCGAGCATGGGGCGCACGCGCGTTGCCACCTTGTCGTGGATATAGAGCTGCACGACCTCAATACCAGCAATATCGCCCTCATTGGTCACGTCGATTGAGATCTCGAGGACACCGTCCGCCGTAAGCTCGTCCGCACTCAGGCGCAGGTTATCGTAGCGCGCCGTATGATACGAGAGTCCGTAGCCAAAGGGGAACATCGCATCGTTAGGGCAGTCCATATAGCGGCTCACAAAGCGACCGCTATGCGTTGATGTCTTAGCGGGACGTCCGGTGGAGAACTGCGCATAGTAGAGCGGCTCCTGGCCCACGTTATGTGGGAAGCTCACCGTGAGCCTGCCGCTCGGATTGACCGTTCCAAAGAGCACGTCGGCTACCGAACGCCCACCAGCCGTACCGGGGAACCACGCCTCTACGATTGCATCGCAATCATCGATCACGTCAGTGAGGGAAAGAGGACGCCCGTTAAAGAGCACGAGCACCACAGGCTTGCCGAGCGCGCGCACGCGCTTGAGCAGGCGCTTCTGCGGAGCCGGTATGGTAATGTCCGTACGCGCTCCGCCCTCACCGCTCTGCAGCATGTGTTCTCCGAGCGCCATGACCACCACGTCGCTCGATGCGGCCAGCTCGAGCGCCTCGGCAGCCATCGTCTCTAGATCCGCGCCCTCGCCCGTCGGCGCACCGAACGCGGGAATCTTGCCAAACTCCCCAAGCTCGCTGTAGTCGTCGAGCGTGGGACAGCCTTGGGCCCACGCAAAGCCGTCGTCGCCCATTACCTCGGCAAATGCCTCGGCAAGCGTTACGGAATGAGTTTTATCGGCATGAATCGCCCACATGCCGATGATGTCTCGGCTGTTGGCATAGGGACCGATGAGCGCCACGCGCGGAGCGTTGCCCCCGGTCGTAAGCGGTAGCAGCCCACCTTCGTTTTTAAGGAGCACGAGGGCCTCGTCGCACGTTTTACGCGCGCTCTCAAGACGCTCCGGCGTGCACGTGACCTCCGTACGGCGCTCGGGCGAGCACGTACGATACGGGTCCTCAAACAGACCGAGTCTGTTCTTGAGCTCGAGCACGCGCATGCAGGCGGTATCGATCTGCTCGAGCGAAACCTCACCCGTTTCGATGAGGGCCTCAAGCTCATGTGCGTAGCAGGGCGTCTTCATGTCGATGTCCACGGTGGCATTCATGGCGAGCTTGGCCGCCTCGCGACGGTTTGCCGCCACACCGTGTGCCCTGAGCTCGTCGATCGCCGCGTAATCGGTGATGATGGGACCGTCAAAGCCCCACTCGTCGCGCAACACGTCGTGCATGAGCCAGCGGTTTGCCGTGGCGGGGATGCCATCGATGGTGTTGAAGCTCGTCATCACCAAATCGCAACCAGCCTCGACCGCCGCACGGTACGGAGGCAGGTACTCGTTGCGCAGGCGCCACTCGCTCATATCCACTGTGTTGTACTCGCGACCCGCCTCGGGCGCACCATAGCCCGCAAAGTGTTTGACGCAGCTGGCCAAGCTCTTCTGCGGCGTACCGTCACCCTTAAAGCCCTCGACCATCGCGCGAGCGAAGCGGCTGCTTAGGTACGGATCCTCGCCCGGCATCTCCAGGCAGCGACCCCAACGGGCATCGCGCACCACGTCCACCGGCGGGCTAAAGGTCACCATGCAGCCATCGGCCACGGCCTCTTCGGCAATAAGGTTGTAATCCTCGCGGATAAGCTCTGGGTCCCACGTGGCTCCCAGGCCCAGGGGGATTGGATAGCAGGTTTGATAGCCATAGATCACATCGGCCATAAAGACGAGCGGGATCTTAAGACGGCTGCGCTCAAGATATGCATCTTGGATACGATGCACTTCCTCGGCGCCCAACACGTTGAGCACGCTGCCGCATACGTCAACATCTTCTTGCGTCACGCCCAGCTTGGCACGCGGACCAACCGCTACGGCATCGGTGCCAAAGCACCCACCGTCAAGCTGCACCAACTGCCCGATCTTCTCGCGCAGGGTCATACGCCCCAAAAGGTCAACGAGCTCGGATTGCTTCATGGCTACCTCGTTTCTGCTGTGTGCCCTTATGGGAGGACGCCGGATTCGTGTAGGGGTCAGCGCCCTCCCATAAGGGCACACGGGGCGCATCTGGCGCCGCGCCCCGTGTGCTGGCGTCCAAAGACGCCGGTTTCCCAGAACTAGTTGTTCTCGAGGATCATGTCGTCGTTGAAGCCGAAGGTCAGCGTGCCCACAAAGGTGAGGACGGAGGCGACGGCGAGCGCGATGACGTCCTCCATACCCACCGAGCCGATGATGGCCGGGATGGTGATGAGCGAGGTGGTCATGAGCGCGGGCTGGTGCAGGCCAAAAGTGGCAGCAATGGCACCGCAGATGCCGCAAGAGACGATTGCGATCACAAACGGGCGCTTGTACTTGAGGACGGCGCCGTAGATGGCGGGCTCGGTGATGCCGGCGAGGAGCGCAGAGATGGCGGCAGCGCCGGCGAGCTCCTTGAGCTCGGTGTTCTTGGTCTTGAGGAAGATGGCAAGGACCGCGAAACCCATGGCAAAGTTGGTGCCGACGGTAATGGGCAGGATGACGTCATAGCCGAGCATACCGATGTTCATCTGGATGATGGGGATAAAGGCCCAGTGCATACCAAAGATGATGAGGCAGGGCCAAAGCAGACCGATGAGGAAGCCTGCGGGCAGCGGGGCAACCTCAAGCAGGGAAACCAGGCCGTTAGCGATGAGACCACCGATGAAGTCGGTGACGGGGCCGATGATGTAGAGGGTGAGCGCAGTGGCCACGACGAGGGTCACGACGGGAACGATCAAGCCCTTGAGGATATCGGGGACGACCTTATTGAGGCCCTTCTCGATCCAGGACTGCGCGTACACGGCAAAGATGATGGGGATAACCGAGCTCGTGTAGCTGATGAGCGTTACCGGGATGCCAAAGAGGTCAACCGGGTCGCCGGCGCTAAAGAGCGTGGAGAGCGTGGGGTAGCACAGCGCAACGGCGATGGCCATGGCCGTCCAGTCGTTGCACTTGAACTTCTTGGCCGCAGTGCGGGCAAGGAAGACCGGCATGAAGTAGAACACGCCGTCGCCGATGGCGTAAAGCAGCTGGTAGGTGGTGGACTCGGCCGCGAGCCAACCAAAGGAGTTGGCCATGATCACAAAGGCCTTGAGAAGGCCGGCGGCGGACATGGCGGGAAGCATCGGCATAAAGATGCCGCTGATGAGCTGGATGGCGCGGTTGACGATGCTGCCACCGGCCTCGTCCTCGACCTCGCCGCCAAGCTGGATGTTGGAAACCTTGGGCAGGGCGTCATACACGTCGGTAACGTGATTGCCGATAACAATCTGGTACTGACCGGCGGCCACTAGAACGGAGATAACGCCCTCGGTCTGGTTGAGCTTCTCGGTCTGGGCCTTCTTCTCGTCGTTGAGGGTAAAGCGCAAACGGGTAATGCAGTGGGTGACGGACTTGACGTTGTCCTCGCCACCGACGAGTTCAACGATGGTACGGGCGAGAGCCTCGTAATCGCGTGCCATGTGAAACCTCCTTGTTTCACTCGTTACAAAGATATCTGCAGCCCCGGCGCCTTGGAGCTTAACAGCAGGTTGCGCGGCGATGCCGCGATGTCTGCCGACGCAAAGCCGGCCAGTTGGGCAGTTAGACGGGTGCCCGGCCTCCGTATCAATGTCCCGGGCAGAGCCGGTTGATATGCATCATCAGATAGAGCAGCTCTTCGTCCGTGCAGTGCCAGCCGCAGGTTGCCCTCATGTATTCGTCGATTGCGCGTGCACAGGCGTACGCGTCTGAAAACTCGCTGGTCGCTCGTTTGAAAAGATCGCTATTGCGCGTCTCCTCGTCCTCACCCTTGATAAGGCGGCTGATAAGAAAGCGCATATGGGTCACAAAGCGCGCATAGCTATATGAGCAGCGGTCGATGGTCTCGCCAAGCGTACGCTCGATAATCCCGGTAACCGCATCGATGACCTCGGTACTCTTTACGACCAAGTCCATGTTGCCCTTTGCGCCCGCGTTCTCGTCATCGACCATCTCGGCGTTGACGATATGCAGCGCAATCGAAGCGGCCTCGGTCTCAGGAAAATCAACGTCCTCGGCCACAGCCATAACGAGCTTGACGCCGCGGCGACCGACCTCGGCCTCGCGCGGATAGACGAGGCGGACTTCCTCGTAGAGCGGGTTCTTGATCGAAGCTCCCTTGCGGGCGCGGTCGATGGCAAACTGAAGGTGGTCGGCGAGCGTAAAGACTAGATTGGGATTGAGCGTGCAGTTGAGCTCGTTGCGTGCGATATCCACGATACCCGACGCGATAATGATGACATCGTCCGAAAGCGATGCGACAGCATCGTACATCTCAGGGCTGATATCGCGGAAGCTCCGCTGGATGGAGCTTTCGTCCTCAATATAGGAAGGGGCGCCGCGAAAGCCAAGGCCCTTGCCAAACAACACGAGCTCGCGCCCGGCATCGTCCTCCGCAAGGACAACGTTGTTGTTTATTGCCTTGGTTATCAGCATGAAAAAACTCCCCTGGGCTCCACTTGGACATCTCACCACACCGGCTCTCGAGTCGGCGGTTGCTATGACATGTGCTCGTGGCGCCTCCCGAGGAGTAACGCGGTGCAGTTGCCAGTATAGAGGTTTTGCTGAGTTATTAAAGTGATTTTATAGAAGTTACCGTTCGCCCCTGTTTTTCCCCTTGATTATCAACTTTATCCGAACACCTCCCACATTCATCCGCACATGTGCGGATGAATGTGGGAACCCGATACCCTGAGGGCCGGATCGGCCGGCCCCGGGAGATCGGAGGACGGCATGTCCGGAAAGAAGAAAAGGGGCTCCGCAAGGGCGGTCCCGAGGGCCTACGGAAGGCTCACGAGGCACGAGCGGGACACGGTCCAGAGGATGCTGGAGCGCAGGGCGTCGTGCAGGGAGATCGCGAGGGAGCTGGGCAGGTCGCCCTCGACGGTGAGCGCCGAGGTGGCATCGCACAGGTTCGTGACGGCGCCGAAGGCCAGGCGCGGCGAGCGCGTGGACGCCTCCGCCGACCTGTCGGCGGCCTGCCCGCGCCTGGCGGCGTGGCCGCGCTGCTGCAACGGGTGCGGCCGGTACCGCGCGATCGGCTGCAAGCGCCGCCCCCACGTCTTCTACGAGGCCCGGGCCGCGCAGCTGTGCGCCGACTCGGTCCTCGTCTCGTCCAGGCGCGGGATAGACGCCGACGAGCCCGCCGCGGCGGCCAGGCTGGAGGCGATAAGGGGCTGCCTGCGCCGGGGGCTGTCGCCCGAGCAGATGGCGGCGCGCAACGGCGGCCCGGTGGACCTGTCGCCGTCGACCATCTACCGCTGGGTCTCGGCGGGCTACGACGGCATGACCAACATGGAGCTCAGGCGCAAGGTCGGCTACAGGCCGAGGAAGCGCGCCGCGTGCCGGGCGGCGACCCGCCACTCCGCCCGCAGGTCGTACGCCGCGTTCCTCGCCCTCGGGGAGGACGCGTGCGCCGCGGCCTGGGAGATGGACACCGTCGAGGGGGCCCGGGAGGACTCCGCCTGCCTGCTCACGCTGCTTCACCGCCCCAGCAGGCTCCAGCTCGCGCTGCCGCTGGAGGAGAAGACCGCCGGGTGCGTCGCGGGCGCCCTGGAGGGCGTCCGGGCCATCCTCGGCGCCGACGGGACGCGCCGCGTGTTCCGCGCCGTCCTCACCGACAACGGCGCCGAGTTCTCCGACGAGACGGCGGTCGCGGCGCTGCTCGGCGAGAGGCCGGGCGAGACGAGGCTGTTCTACTGCGACCCCGGGCGCAGCGACCAGAAGGGCGCCTGCGAGCGCAACCACGTCGAGATCAGGAAGCTGCTGCCCAAGGGCGCCGGAATCAGGTTCGACCGGCTCGCCCCGGCCGACCTGGCGCTGGCCATGTCGCACGTGAACTCCGAGCCCCGCGGCGCGCTCGGCTTCGCGACGCCCGCCCGCGCCTTCCGGGCGATGCTCGGCGACGACGCGGCGGCGCTGCTGGAGGCGTACGGCGTGGAGGACGTGCCCATGGACGAGCTCGACCTGACGCCGGGGCTCATCGAGCGGGCGCGCGCGGAAAGGGGCGATGCCCCGCTGTCCTAGCCTAAGGGAAAACGGGATAGACTGACCGACCGTCCGGCTGAGTCTGGGAAGAGGCGCCGGGCGGCGGGCGGAGCATGGCCACCGGACCCATCGAAACACATCTCCACCGTTCCTTCAACTGGGAAAACGGCGCCCCCGGGCCCCGGGAGGGGCAGCGGGGGCGTTCGGCTAGGTGCGGGAACGGCCTATTTGCTCAATGTGTTCGGCTGAGATCGGAAATCAACCGACCGGCGCGGCGTCCGCACAGCCCGCGCTGGCTTGCGGAGGGAACCAGGTGGGAATCCTGGGCAAGGGACATTACTGTATAGGACGCGCGGGCGAACCGCCTCGCGCCCCAAGCCAGACTGCTTCGCCTTTTCCTCACGGCATCGCCGTGGCGTTAGCTCCTTGTGAACCCCGAGGGGTGCGCTTTTCTTTCGCTTGTGCCGACAAGCAACTGTCGCCGGGGGACCGGCAAACCGAGGAAAGGAAAAACCATGTCCGACCAGATGTCACGCCGCGGCTTCATGGGCGCCGCAGCAACCGGAGCCGTCGCGCTCGCCGGAATCACGCTCGCGGGCTGCTCCAGCACCTCCGCGAGTTCCGAGAAATCGAGCGAAAAGGAGAAGGCCGTGAAGCCGGTCATCCTCGTCACGAGCTTCGGCACGAGCTACAACGACTCGCGCCACATCACCATCGGCGCCATCGAAGACGCTATCCGCGAGAAGTACTGGCAGGACTACGACATCCGCCGCGCCTTCACCGCGCAGATCATCATCGACAAGCTGAAGAAGCGCGACGGCATCACGATCGACAACATGACCGAGGCGCTTGACCGCTGCGTGGAAGACGGCGTGAAGGAAATCGTCGTGCAGCCGACGCATCTCATGGCTGGCCTGGAATACGCCGACGTGAAAGACGAGCTCGACAAGTACGCCGACAAGTTCGACAAGATCTCGCTCGGCGACCCGCTGCTCACCTCCGACGACGACTACAAAAAGGTGGCCGCAGCCATTAAGGAGAACATGGCGTCCTTCGACGACGGCGAGACGGCGCTGTGCCTCATGGGCCACGGCACCGAAGCCGATTCCAACGCCGACTATGCCAAGATGCAGGAAGTGTTCAAGAACGAGGGTTTGACGCAGTTCTTCGTCGGCACCGTCGAGGCTGAACCGACCTGCGAGGATGTTATCGCCGCCGCGAGCGCCGCAGGCTACAAGAAGGCCGTGCTCGCGCCGTTCATGGTGGTCGCGGGCGACCACGCGAACAACGACATGGCAGACGAGACCGACCCCGACAGCTGGGCTGCGAAGTTCGTGGCCGCCGGCTTCGAAGTGACGTGCCTGCTCCAGGGTCTGGGACAGAACGTCGCGGTCGACGACATCTACGTCTCGCACGTGGACGACGCCATCGCCAAGCTGTAAACTCGCCGCGCACGGGGGCGCCGGTCGCGTCCCCGTGCAACGGGCATGCGCCTTTCCCCGACTGACGACGCATGCCCGTTGCATTCGCATCCCGACCGCCCACCGCACGGCACGGGCGGTCGAAGCGATTGAAAGGAACCCCCTCCATGTTGAAGAAAACCCTCGTCTTCGCCCTGTCGGCGGCGCTTTGCGCGTTCTCGCTCGCCGGCTGCGCCGGAAATTCAATCGACAGCGCAAAGGCAAGCGATGCCGATTCCCAGGAAAAGACCGAGCAGGCGGCCGATGCGCCCGCGGGCGCAAGCGCTGCCCCCATCACCGCCGACAAGGTGGCCGACGGCACCTATCCAATCACCGTAGATTCCAGCTCGAACATGTTCAGGATCGTGGACGCCCAGCTCATCGTGGAAAACGGCTCCATGCACTGCGTGATGACGCTTTCCGGCACGGGCTACGGCAAGCTCTTCATGGGCACGGGCGACGAGGCTGCCGCCGCGAGCGAGGCCGACTTCATCCCCTATGTGGAAAACGCGGAAGGCAAGTACACCTACGACGTGCCCGTTGATGCGCTCGACGAGGACACCGCCTGTGCCGCGTGGAGTATTAGAAAAGAGCAGTGGTACGACCGCACACTTGTGTCGATCTGCGCGCCGACGCACTGAAGTAACGCCATGCGGTCGATTCTTCCCAAGGGGGAAAACAGGAAGCTCCACAGCATCGCGGCGCGCGCGATCGCCTGCGTTCTCGTCGCCCTGCTCGCGCTTCCCTTAGCGGGGTGCAGTGCGAGCCCGAACGCGACCGGTGGCACGGCGGGCTCTCAGGAATACACGGTGAGCGTCTCGCTTTCCGGCGGGTCAGGGCGCGCAAGCATCGCCTCACCCACCACAATTGTGAAGGATGGCGACACCTACACCGCGACCATCACCTGGTCGAGTTCGAACTACGACAAGATGACCGTCGACGGCGTGGACTACGCGCCCGTAAACGACGGCGGCAACTCCACGTTCGAGATACCCGTCACGCTCGACGAGGACATCGCCGTGTCGGCCGAGACCGTCGCCATGTCGACGCCGCACACCATCGACTACACGCTCCACTTCGACTCATCCACCATGAAGGAGAAATCGGGCGACGATGCAAGCGGCGGCTCCCCTGCGGGAACGGCTTCAAGCGCCGCGGCCGACTTCCACAACGCCGATTTGGGCTGCGGCTGGGAGCCGACGGGAGCGCTTCAGCTTGAATACGCCGAGCACTTCACTGTCGACGAGTTCGAAGGCGGCCTGCGGCTTATCTGCGTTTCGAACGGGGAGCGCTTCCTCGTGGTGCCGCAAGATGCGAAGGTACCTGATGGGTTAAGCTCCGACATCGCGGTCATAAGGCGCCCCGCCGACAAGGTGTACCTCGTGTCGTCGGCGACGATGTGCCTGGTCGACGCGCTCGATGCGAACGACAATATCTTAATGTCGGGCACGAAAGCCGACGATTGCTCGGTCGCGGGCTTCAAAAGCGCGCTCGAAAGTGGGGCGATCGCCTACGGCGGCAAGTACAGCGCGCCCGACTACGAGCGAATATCGGCCTCGGGCTGCACGCTCGCCATCGAGAACACCATGATCAACCACTCGCCCGATGTGAAGGAAAAGCTGCAGAAGCTCGGGCTCGTCGTGCTCACCGAACAGTCGTCGAGCGAGCCCAAAGCACTCGGGCGCGTCGAGTGGATTAAGCTTTTCGGCGTCCTGTTCGACAAGGAAGACGAGGCCACGCACCTGTTCAACGAGCAGAAGGCCCGCGTCGAGCAAACGTCGGGGCTCGCGTCGTCAGGTAAAACCGTGGCGTATTTCTACATTAACTCGAACGGGGCCGCCGTCACGCGGCGGGCGGGCGACTACGTGGCGCAGATGATCGAGCTTGCAGGCGGCAGCTACGCGCTCGATGACGCGCAGACGGCGTCGACGTCAGGTTCGTCAGTAACGCTCGAAATGGAGCGCTTCTACGCGACAGCGAAGGATGCCGACATCATCGTCTACAACGGCACCATCGACGAATCGGTTGCCACCTTGAACGACTTCGTAGGCAAAAACGCGCTATTGTCGCAGCTCAAAGCCGTGAAGAACGGCAACGTCTGGGTCACAAGCGCCGACATGTACCAGCAGATGACTTCTACCGCCGACATTATCGACGAGCTGCACGGGGCGTTCACCGGCGATGACGCGAGCGACTTCCATTATCTGAGGAAGCTCGGCTAGCACCATGAGAAGCCGACTTTCCATCGCATACGACGAATCGGGGCGCGCCGCGCGGTGTCGCGTCGTGACGGCGCTGCTCGCTGTTGCCCTCATCGTGCTCGTCGGGACCAACCTGTGCATCGGGAGCGTGCTCGTGCCCGCAGACCACATCCCCGGCATCCTTTCGGGCGGCGCGGCCAATTCCATGGAAAGCCAGGTCATCTGGGAGATTCGACTGCCGCGCGTGCTTTCAGCCGTGCTTCTCGGCGGGGCACTTTCGCTCTCCGGGTTCCTGCTGCAGACGTTTTTCAACAACCCCATCGCCGACCCGTTCATCTTGGGCGTCTCCTCGGGCGCAAAGTTCGTCGTCGCGCTTACGATGATCGTACTTCTGGGCGCAAACCAGGCCATGTCCTCGCCGGCCATGGTGGCCGCAGCGTTTCTGGGCTCGCTTATCACCATCGGTTTCGTGCTCCTCATTGCACGGCGCATAAGTTCCATGGCCATGCTCATCGTGGCGGGCGTCATGGTGGGATACATCTGCTCGGCGGCGACGAACTTCCTCATCGCCTTCGCCGACGACCAGTCCATCGTGAACCTGCACAACTGGTCTTTGGGTAGCTTCTCGGGTTCGAGCTGGGACGACGTCGCGGTCATCACGGTCGTGGTGATCACCGTAAGCGCATGCGTATTCGCGATATCGAAGCCCCTTTCCGCCTTCCAGCTGGGAGAAGCCTACGCGAAAAGCGTCGGCGTGAACGTCGCACGCTTCCGCGTGGCGCTCGTCCTTCTAGCGAGCATGCTCTCCGCCTGCGTGACCGCGTTCGCTGGTCCGGTGTCGTTCGTAGGCATTGCGGTTCCGCATCTCGTGAAGTCGGCGCTAAAGTCGTCGAAGCCCATCCGCGTGATTCCTGCGTGCTTCTTGGGAGGCGCCATCTTCTGCGCGGGCTGCGATTTGATCGCGCGCACACTGTTCTCTCCCGTCGAACTTTCCATCAGCGCTGTCACCGCCATCTTCGGCGCGCCGGTGGTTATCGCGCTCATGTTGAAGAAGCGGGTGAGGTAGATGGGGAAATTCGTGCCGCGGCCCAAAACGCAGGCTGACGGAGCGCCGCTTTTCCGCATAAGCGACCTGTCGGCGGGCTACGACAAGAAGGTCGTAGTCGAAGGCGTCGATCTGGAGGTTCGCGCGGGCGACGTCGTGGCGCTCATCGGGCCGAACGGCTCGGGCAAGTCGACCATCTTGAAAACCATCACACGCCATCTTGCACCGCTTGCCGGCGCGGTCGAGCTCGACGGGCGGGAGATTTCCCGATGGAAGACGGCGGAGTTCGCAAGGAACCTTGCCGTTATGCTGACAGATCGCCCCCGGACCGAGCTCCTCACCTGCCGCGATATCGTAGAGGCGGGAAGGTATCCCTACACCGGGCGAATGGGCGCACTCACGCCCGACGACCATAGTCGGGTCGACGAGGCCATGAAAACCGCACATGTGGAAGAGCTCGCCGAGCGCGACTTTATGCAGATAAGCGACGGGCAACGCCAGCGCATCATGCTCGCACGCGCCATCGCGCAGGATCCGCGTGTGCTCGTGCTCGACGAGCCCACGTCGTATCTCGATATCCGCTACCAGATCGACCTGCTGCGAATACTTCGCCACCTTGCGAAATCGCGGAATGTGGCCGTCATCATGTCCATCCACGAACTCGAGCTCGCGCAGAAAAGCGCCGACAAGGTGATTTGCGTGAAGGGCGGCCGGGTCTTCCGCGCCGGCGCGCCCGAGGACATATTCACGCGCGAGACAATTGGCGAGCTCTACGGCCTTCAACATGGCACCTTCAACGAGCGCTTCGGCAGCGTGGAAATTGGGCGCCCGCACGGCGATGCGCACACGTTCGTCATCGCCGGCGCAGGTACGGGGTCGGCTGTGTTTCGCCAGCTCATCCGGCAGGGCAAGGCGTTCTACGCGGGCGTTCTGCACGAAGGGGACATCGACTGCGAGCTCGCGCGCGACCTGGCGGCGGAATGCGTGGCCGAGCGCGCCTTCGAGCCGATCGGGGATAAAACCATAGCCCGCGCCAAAGAGCTCCTCGTCCACTGCGCGCGCCTTATCGTGTGCCCCGCCGCCTTCGGCACCATAAACGCCCGCAACGCAGAGCTCGTCGAGTTCGCACGCTCGCACGGTATCGAGGTCATGCGAGCGCGCGAAGGCGCATCGGAGGATTCCCAATTGGGGTGGAAAGGATAAACTGGACTTTCATTTAAGGCTCCTCAGGCTACAGCTCCTACGCCGGCGAGGTCTCCAAGGCGCCGGAGAGCCTCGTGAACAGGAATTTCCACGCCGACGAGCCCAATTAGGCCTAATCCAAGCGAGATTCCAGACTCGACAGGCCATTGAGAGTGAGGTCGTTGGCGACCTCAATAGGAACCGAGCCGTCAGACAGCGCCCACGTGCGATAGATACCGATAATGCCTGACAGCAAAAACGCCAGATAGTAGTCGAACATCTCATCCTTAAGGCCTTGGGGCAGCAGATTGCGCTCGGCAATCTCGTGCTCGAGAGGTGCACGAAGACGAGCCATAAAATCATCGAGCGGAATGTTCTCGATCAGCTGACGATTGAGCACCAGGTTGTTGCATAACGCCTCGTTAACGGTTTTAAAGAAGGTCGCCGCCGCTCCCAGGGCGCGCTCGTTGGTGTCACCGTCCATTGAAGCAAGCGTTTTCTCGACCGAGTCGACAATCATCTCCACCACATCGACGGCAATGGCATCGAGCAGGCCGTCGACCGTACCAAAGTGAACGTAAAAGGTCTTGCGGTCGACATTGGCCTCGCGCGCGATGGCACTCACCGTAATGTCTGCCAGCGGCTTTTCCATGAGCAGGCGCTCGAAAGCGGAAAGGATGGCATTGCGGCTGCGAACGATGCGGCGATCAATACGCGGTTTGCTGGTGGCCATGGGCGTGTCCCTTCGATATGCGGGCATTCATCAACAGATGAGAGATAATCTACGTAAGAGGATTATCCCCCATCCGGCACAAAAAAGCCCGGCAATATGAAGAACGCACGACTGCCCTACTGCGACTTAGGGTGCTTCTTCTTATTGAGTGCCGACGGAGATACGCGAATACCGTCGCCTGTCTGGCGCACATAGGCTTTATGAGCCGGCTTAGCGGTCCCAGAAGCCTTCTGAGCGTGCTTCTTGGGATCAACGGTAACAGCATTCGTGGGGTGCGGCTTAGTGGGCGCAGAGGGCGTCTGAGGCGTGCGGCCGAGTTTGCGCATCACGCGATCCCAGCGCGCATGGATGCTCTCGTTGTGGGCGCTCTTAAGGCCCAACAGGGGCGCAGCCAAAATGGTCGGCGCAATAAACGTAATGAGGCGCCACAGCAGATAGCCGGCGGTCGAAGCCGACCCAAAGAAATGACCCAAGAACAGCGCGAAGCCACCCTCGGCACCGCCGGTGCCACCGGGCAAGGGGACCGCAGAGCTCAGCAGCTGGACAAAGGCGCTCGCGGCCATGACCGAAAAAAAGTCGACCTCGTGGTGGCCAAAAGCAAGCATCAGGAAATATGGAACCAGATAGAAAAACGCGAGCTGCAGCATGGTGATAAACACGGTGAGCAGCATGGAAGAAAAATGTCCGGCCGAAAGCTTGAACTTCTCGGAGAAGGAGTAGATCTCGCCGTCGACAAACGTGCGCCATCCCTCGATCTTAGTGGCCGAGACACCTATGCGCTCGAGCCAATTGATGATGCAATGGGCGACGCGCGTGACGGTCTTAGGCATGAGCGCGACGGCAAAGATACCAAGCAAGATGCAGCAGTGGCCGCCAAAACTAAAGACGCACAGCAGCGTCATGTCGCCATAGCGCTCGGCAAAAAACGGCATGCGAGCAAGCAATAGGATAGCGCCCCAGGCAACAAGGCCAAACTGATACACGATAAAACGCGTGAACTGCGTGGCGCCGGCCTCGCCGACATTTTGGCCCGCCTTGGTCAGGCGGTAGATCTGGGCGGGAGTCGAGCCCATCATCATAGGCGTGAGGTTGCCAAAGAAGATGCCACTCGCCTCGACCGAGATCAGGTCGCGGATGCCGACGGGCGAATAAGGGTCGAGCCAAACGGCGATCGCATAGGCCACAATGCCAAAGAACAGATACATGAACATGCAAAGACACGCGATAACGAGCCATGGCGCCTGGACGCTCGACATAGCAGCCCAGAACTGCCCCATCTGCCCGGTTACCACCAGATAGACGATATAACCCACCAGCACAACGCCGATAAAGATTGCGCCGCGGCGTGCGCTCTTATTGTCATCGCCGCCCGAGGCCTCAACCTCGACCTGGGGCTTAGACGTATGCTGAGAGGACTCCGTCATGAGACTCCTTCTAACAGTCAAAATATCTTGGTTATTGTACCCGTAAGGGCCATAAGCAGAACGCTAAGCTCTTGTTCAAACGGGAATTGCAGAAGGTTGTTTGATAATAAAAAACCCGGCCTTCCGTGGGAAGTCCGGGTATCAGATTCGTGGTAGCCCGTACCAGATTCGAACTGGTGATCTCCGCCTTGAGAGGGCGGCGTCC
>UROC01000022.1 GCA_900549345.1 uncultured Collinsella sp. | reverse complement strand
GTCGCGGTGACATCGGATTTATGTCAATCCTGGTCTAACAGAGCCTTTTCTTTTGCGGCGGCCGCATCTTCCGTCTGCAAGGCAACTGCACCGGTGGGGGAACTGGTTTCTGCCGCTATCGCCGTTGCGGGGGCGATTCCCGCGACAAGTGCCGCGGAAAGGGCGATGCCCACAGTTGCTCGTCTTGCTCTTCTTGCGAGAATGTCGTTCATCTCGGCACCTCATTTCAAGGGTCGGCGACTAACTTGGTAGCACTAATGTAAGTATACCAAGCGGTCGACCCGACACTGGCTGGGCGTGCGCGTGTCTTTCCGCTTCTTTGGAAACCGAATCCCATTAGAAATGACGAGTTGTTTACGCTTCTTTTGGGGTGGCGGTACTATCATGGTTCGAATTGAATGTGGATGATGATAGGGAGCGCCTATACATGATTGAGCTGCTCAGGCGTTTTGGCGGTAAGTTTCGCCGCTATATGGTGATTGGTCCTGCGTGCAAGCTGATCGAAGTGATCTTTGACCTGCTGACGCCGCTGGTGATTGCCCAGATGATTGATAAGGGTATCGGCGCACACGACGTGAACGCCGTCGTCCACTACGGTATGGTACTTGGCGCCATGGCTGTGATCGGCATCTCGTTTACGCTCGTCTGCCAAAAGATGGCGGCGCTCACCTCGCAGGGCATGGGCACCGACATTCGCGGCGCGCTCTACCAGCACATCAACAAGCTGAGCTATGCCGAACTCGACCGTTTTGGCACGCCGTCGCTCATCACGCGCATTACCAACGACGTCAACCAGGTGCAGCTCGCCGTGGCGCTGGGCGTGCGTATGCTCATCCGCTGGCCTTTCCTGGCGGTGGGCTCCATGGTCGCGGCCCTTGCCATCGACCTTAAGCTCGGCATCATCTTTTTGATCTGCACGCCCGCCATCGGCCTGGTGTTTTGGTTTGTCATGGCGCGCTGTATTCCGTACTACAAGCAGCTGCAGGCAAAGCTCGACCGCATCGCGCTTATCTGCCGCGAAGGCCTTTCGGGCGCTCGCGTGGTTCGCGCCTTCGTGCGCGAGGACCACGAGCGCGAGCGCTTTGCCCAAGCCGCCGATGACCAGGCCAATACTGCCATCGCGGTGGGCAAGCTCTCGTCGATTCTCAACCCCGTCACGTTTCTTGTGATGAACCTGGGCGTGTGCGCCATCCTGTGGGTGGGCGGCATCCAGGTCAACGTGGGCGAGCTCACGCAGGGCCAGGTCATGGCGTTTGTGAACTACATGACGCAGACCCTGACCTCCATCGTGTACGTCGCCAACTTGGTCGTGGTCTTTACCAAGGCGAGCGCGAGTGCGTCGCGTATCAACGAGGTGCTCAATTGCGTGCCGAGCATCACCGACGAGGACAACCAGCCGGTCACACTGCCCGAGCCGGGCAATGTCGCTCCAGTTCCTGCGCTGAGCTTGAGCCATGCGAGTTTTTCGTTTGGCGTGGGCGCTGCCAACGCCGTCGACGATGTGACCCTGGAACTGCCGCTGGGCAAAACGCTCGGCATTATCGGCGGCACGGGTAGCGGCAAGTCCACGCTCGTCTCGCTTATTCCGCGCCTCTACGATGCGGGTACCGGCAGTGTGAGCGTGATGGGCTCCGACGTGCGCGCCTGGCCGCTCGACCAGCTGCGCCATGTGGTCGCGACCGTCCCGCAGCGCGCGTCGCTGGTGAGCGGCACCATCCGCAGCAACCTGACCTGGCGTGACGAGTCAGCGACCGACGATGAGCTCTGGGCGGCGCTCGATATGGCGCAGGCCAGCGAATTCGTGCGCAACAAGCCGCAGGGGCTCGATGCCCCGGTCGAGGCGGGCGGTAAGAACTTCAGCGGTGGCCAACGCCAGCGCCTGACCATCGCGCGCGCCCTGGTGGGCTCGCCTCAGATATTGATCATGGACGACTCCGCCTCGGCGCTCGATTTTAAGACCGACGCGGCGCTTCGCCATGCCATCCGCGAGCGCAGCGTGCGCGGTGCCGCCGAGGGCGGGCTGCCGCTCACGACGGTCATCGTGAGCCAGCGTGTCTCGACCGTGCGCGATGCCGACATGATCTGCGTGCTCGACCACGGATCGGTTGCGGGCCTGGGCACGCATGACGAGCTGTATGCAAGCTGCCAGCTCTATCGCGAGATTTGCCAGTCGCAGCTGCGCCGCGAGGAGCTCGAGGGCCAGCAGGGGAGCACGGTGCCCGCGTCCGCCCCGACTGCCCCTGCGCCTACTTGCTCAAAGGAGGGTTGCTAGATGAACCCGTATACTTCTTCCGGTTCGGTCGCCACGATGACCGCTAATGTGTCCGGCAACGATAACCTCAACGACCTGGGCGACGGCCCGCGCCAACCCGGTGATCCCGAGCGCTATCCCGTGGGCGCGGTGACGCGCCGCCTGCTGGGCTATGTTCGCCCGCACCGTATTTCGTTTACGGCGTCGTTTGTGAGCGCCGCCATCTCGGTGATTCTGCAGCTCTACACGCCCATCCTCATTGGTGAGGGCATCGACCTCATCGTTGCCACCGGGCAGGTGGACTTCGATGCGCTGCTGCCGCTCGTTACCAAACTCGCGATTGTCGTGATGGGTGCTGCGGCCTTCCAGTGGCTGCAGGGCTACTGCGTCAACCGCCTGTCCTACGAAACGGTGCGCGACATGCGCGTGGAGGCGAGCGACAAGCTCAGCCGCATGCCGCTCAGCTTTGTCGACAGCCATGCCCACGGCGACCTTATGAGCCGCGTGGTCAACGACGTCGACCAGGTCGGCGACGGTCTGCTGCAGGGCTTTACCCAGCTCTTTACCGGCGTCATCACCATCGTGGGCACGCTCGCGTTTATGCTCTCCATTAACCTGACCATGACGCTCGTGGTGGTGCTCGTCACGCCGCTCTCCATCTTTGCGGCCGGCGCCATCGCCAAGCTCTCCAACAAGAGCTTTACGGCGCAGCAGCGTATTCAAGGGCAGCTCGGTGGTCATATCGAGGAGTACGTAGGCGAGCAGAAGCTTGTCGACGCCTTTGCCTATGGTCCCAACGCCCAGCAGCGCTTCGATGCCCTCAATGCCGAGCTTTACACCGCGGGCGAGCGCGCGCAGTTTATGGGTTCGCTCTCCAACCCCGGCACGCGTTTTATCAACAACATCATCTATGCCGTGGTCGCTGTGATCGGCTGCGTGGGCGTGGTCACGGGCGTGCCTGCGGCGCTCACGGTGGGCGGCGTGCAGATTTTCCTGTCCTACGCCAACCAGTACACCAAGCCGTTCAACGAGGTCACCAACGTCATTACGCAAATCCAGACCGCGTACGCCTCGGCGCGCCGCATGTTTGCGTTGCTCGATGCCCGCGAGCAAGAGCCCGATGCGCCAGATGCCGTGGAACTTGCCGCCCCGCAGGGCGAGGTCGCCTTTGAGCATGTGGACTTTAGCTACGTGCCCGACCGCAAGCTGCTGCAGGACATCTGCATCGAGGCTAAGCCCGGCATGCGCTTTGCCCTCGTTGGCCCCACGGGCTGCGGCAAGACAACGCTCATCAACTTGCTGTTGCGGTTCTACGATATCGATGCCGGTCGCATCATGGTCGATGGCCGTTCCTCGCGTGACTATACGCGCGCAAGCCTGCGCCGTGCCTTTGGCATGGTGCTGCAGGACACTTGGCTGTTCGAAGGCACGGTGGCGGAAAACATCGCTTACGGTTGTCCCGATGCCACACGCGAACAGGTTATCGAGGCGGCCAAGCGCGCGCATGCGCACAAGTTTATCGTGCAGCTGCCAGGCGGCTACGATACGGTGATCGGCGAGGACGGCGGCACGTTTAGCCAGGGTCAAAAACAGCTGCTGTGCATCGCGCGCGTCATGCTCACCGACCCGGCGATCTTGCTGCTGGACGAGGCGACCTCGAGCATCGATACCCGCACCGAGCTGCAGGTGCAGGCGGCATTCGACGAGCTCATGGCTGGCCGCACAAGTTTTGTGGTGGCGCATCGCCTGTCGACGATCCGCAATGCCGACTGCATTCTGGTGATGCGCGACGGACGGATTATCGAGCGCGGCACGCACGACGAGCTGCTAGCGGCAGACGGCTTCTACGCCGAGCTCTACCGCAGCCAATTCGCCCAGTGAGCAAGCCCGTGGGGCATGTAATGCAGCGCTAGGGCGCGAGTGTGTCAACGGGGGCAACGATAATGCCCTCGGGCGTTGTATGGGCTGGCGTGCCGAACCCGATGACGATGAGCTTGGCCGCGGGCGGTCTCTCGCCACGCTCGACAAGTTTGCGCTCGAGTCGAAGCAGGTTTGCAGATGCCTCGGGGATCTGCGGACTTCCGAGTTTTATTTCCACGGCAATCCAAGTTCCATCGCGCCTGTGTATAACGGCATCGACCTCGAGATCGTCGGCGTCATGGTAGTGGGACACCGATGAGTCATTTGCGGCTGCATAGACCTTAAGGTCGTGCAGGACGAGGGATTCGAAGAGCAGTCCCAGCGTCTTCGGGTCGGATGCCAATGACTCTGGATTTGCTCCGAGCAGTGCGACGGCAAGCGAAGGGTCGGCGAGGTGCCTTTTTGCACTTTGCCGCAGCTTTACCGGAGACCTGAGCGCCGGATGCCAAGCCGGGATATCATCGATGATGTGTATTCTGCGCAAGGCATCCGTATAGCGCCGCAGCGTACTTCTCGATACCTCACCGCCGAGGTCTTTCTCAAGAGACTTTTCGCCGGCAAGAGTGGATTCGTTGCGCGCAAGCGAAGACAGAAGAGCCCTGACTTTCTCTGGGTCACGCTTCACGCCGTCAACCCTCGAAACATCCGATTCGCAGACACCGTCGATGTAGGCAGCGGATATACGCATTGCATCGGCAGTCGTCTTGCCAACCGCCTGAGGCCAACCACCACGACATAGCAAATCGGCGATATCGGCGATGCCGTTGATGGATCCAAGTGCCGCTTTGATGGGGCATCCGTTAAGCAGCGATTCGAGCGAGACCGCCCCTGAGGAAACTCCGAGTTCGGCCAGAGTCATTGTTTCCATGCGTAAGCGTGATATGCGCCCGATGCCGCTGTGCATCGGTTGGTCGGCGTCGTTTGGTGTTGCTGACCCCGTAAGCAAAAACTGCCCTGGCTTACCGGCCCGACGATCGCATTCGAAACGTATTGCGTCCCACAGTTTTGGCTCTTCCTGCCACTCATCGATGAGTCTCGGCGTTGCGCCGACTATTGCTTGAGCTGGGTCGATCCTGGCAAGCTGCAGTGCGGCAAAGTCTCCGGCAGGGTCGGAGAGAGACAGCGATGATTCTGCGAATCGCTGGGCCGTAGTCGTCTTTCCGCACCACTTCGGTCCCTGAATGAGCACGGCACCAAAAATGCCAAGATCGCGTTCGATTGAGCGATCGATACATCTACTCATATACCTAGTCATCGTACTTCCCGCCATTCAGAGAAACATTTTGTTTTATAGCATCTTACCAGCGCGTAAAACATTTTGACGAAAAACCATGACACAATTTGACGGTATTTCGTGAAACAAATTGACGATATTATATGAAACAATTTGACGGCGTTTTGTGAAACATTTTTTCGGCCATTCGTGAAACGTTCTGCGGCGGTTTCAATCCGAAGTACATACTGTTCGAAATCTGTCCAAAGATGTCGTCTGCGTCGCCAATCGACAGACGGTGGTTTACATCTGTTACGTTAGTACTAAGATATTCATCTAATAAATTGCATTAGTGGCTTTAGTTTTGGGGGAAACGAGGCAACGTGACTATGACGTGCTCTTTGGTGGTTAACAGCAAGAGCGGTAATACCAGGATGGTTTCGGGTGCGATCAAGCGCGCTCTGCAGGCTGCGGGCGTTGAGTTTGTCCATGCCGCGGCGTTGAGCGACGATGCGGATGCAGATCAGGTTGCGCTCGAGGCGCAGGGGGCCTGCGCGGCCGACATGGTGCTCGTCGGTTTTTGGTGCGACAAGGGCGCGTGCACGCCTTCGGTCGCGGCGTTGCTCTCTGCCTTGCACGGCAAGCGCGTGTTCCTGTTTGGCACCTGCGGCTTTGGGGCCGACCAGAGCTATTACCAGCAGATTATCGACCGCGTAACTTCCAATCTGGCCGTGGATGCCGAGCTTGCGGGCTGGGCGATGTGTCAGGGTAAGATGGGCCCTGCGGTCAAACAGCGCTACGAGGCCATGCTCGAGCAAGATCCCGACAACGCCCGATTTAAGATGCTGCTCGACAACTGGGTTGCCGCGAAGGACCATCCCACCAAGGAAGATCTGGACAACATGGCTGCAGCCGCCAAAAAGGCCGTGTTGGGGGAGTAGCTCCCATCGCTGACGGCGGTCGGCCCATCTTTCTAAATGTAACGTCCTCCCGGGCGTCGGGGCACGAAGTTCCCTGCTCTACAGTCCTGCGCAAGACGAAGGCCACATTAAGTGGCCTTCTTTGCGTGCGGAACTTGCGATGAACTTCGTGCCCCGCCGTCCGGGAGGACGCCTCTTTATTGATGGGAGGCCTGATAGGTCGATGGTTCCGTGCCCGGATGCGTCCAAAGTGGGACGGGCTTTCCGGATGGGCAGGCTTTCGGAAAATGCGTCCCGGAATTTGCCTTTGGAATGGGACGTAGTTTCCCGTTGAGGCGCTTTGCGGAAAGTGCGTCCCACTCTGGGCGTTCGAAGTGGGACACACTTTCCCAAAGGCGTTCCAACGGGAAATTGCGTCCCATTATTCGGTCAAGAAACGGGATGCATTTTCCCAATGAGAGCAAAACCGGAAAATGCATCCCACAATCAGCCCTCAAAGTGGGACGCCGTTTCCCAATGAGGCTCAAGCGGAAAATGCATCCCGGAATTTGCGCTCAAAGTGGGATGCGGTTTCCGGTTGAGGGTCTAAGGGGAAAGTGCGTCCCAGAATCGACGCTTGAAATGGGATGCAGTTTCCCGATGAGGCACTCGACGGAAAATACATCCCAGAAATGGCCTTTGAGCTGGGATAAGATTTCCGCGGCATCTCGGATTCTCAAAAATGAGACACGCCGTTGGCGAAAATGAGACACGTGATATCGGGCATCGGACGTATCATTTGCAAAAATGAGTCCACTCCACTCGAGTAAAGCGAGGTCCCTCATGTACGTTCCACACCCCCGTATCCGTAGGCTGTCGAAAATCCCACTTGTTGGGACGGCGGCGCTTGCTGCGTTGATCGCCACGAGCGTCGCCTGCTTCACGGCCACGCCCCAGGTTGCCCAGGCGGCAGACGCGCCCGCAATCACCGATATGACCGAGCAGGATTATCAAGCCCTGGGTCTGGGCACGAGCGAGGACATTCCGGCCGATACCGTTGGCCCCTATTCCACTGATACCCCCACGACGTTTGCCACGCGCAGCGAGGTCTATATGGCAGCTAACGGTAGCCATGGCAATCGCTACACTCTGCGCGACAAGCTCGAGAACGTCGAGCGCGGTGACATTGGCGGCAGCAGCAAACTCACCGATGGCTATGGAAGTGTGTGGGGCGCCGCAAAGTTCTGGCAAAACGTCAACAACTTCGATACGAACAGCGATCTCTACAAGCATAGCGACTACGGTGGCGGCACCTGGTCGTACCTAAGCAACAATGAGTCCTCAACAGTACTCGCCAACGACAACAACGGTTTCTCGGGCATTCACGCCACGAGTGTTGAGTTCTGCAGCGACGCCAGCACGGGCAAAAAGAGCCGCGTTGCCGAGCTCCGTGCCTACGGCGACAGTTCCTCCACGACGATTGACGGCAAGTCATACGCCGGAAAGGTTGAGCTGGTCCTCTACTCGTTTAGCAACGGGCGTACGCGCACTCTCGACACACACCTGCCGGTGACGGTCAACACTAATATGATGTACGAAGGCCGTTTTAAGTACCTGGATGCCGGTTACCTGCAAGAGCACGACGCCGTCTTTGATGTCGAGGCGGGCGATGTCGATGGCGACGGCGTCGACGAGCTTTTTGTCTACGCGGGCTGCTATGTCGACGAGAACGGCGTGCGCAAGGCTGTAGTCGACATGTATGACTTGGAGGGCGGCAACTGGAAGCAAAGCGTCGTCAAGATCGATGCCGGTAACGCCGCGGACTACACCACGCACAACAAGGGCGGGAACGACTCCTGGACGCAGCTTCAGTCAGCTCCTGTCGTTTCGCTAGCGGCCGGCGACCTCGATCGCGATTTTTGCGATGACCTCGCCATCGTGGTCTCGGCACCCTACGGCAAGAAGAATATTGATAAGTCGACCCATTGCGAGCTGTTTTCGTGGGATGCATCCAAGGGTGCGCTCGTCCATGTCGATGCTCTGGGCGACGCGGGCGCAATCTCCCTCTCCGCGAACGGCAAGACCATGGTCGCTGCGAATGCGACGTTCGGCACGTTTGCCGCCTACGATGAAGAAGGAAAGAAGACGGGTGAAACCGTCACGGGCCTTATTCTTGCGGGCTATGACTGGCAACGCAGCGCTTTTGATTACGGCGCTTCTGACGGCAGCAAGGGGCTGTACGGCGCGCTGTACCGCTACGCGTATTTTGACTCGGAGTCTGGCGAGTTCAAGCTTTCCGATTGCAAGGAATACAGAGACGGGCTCCTCGCCTCCTATGGGCTGATGCATGTGCCCAACAGCGCATGGAAGGATAGCGCTCAGGATAAGCGCTATCCGTGCACCTTGGCGCCTATTGCCCTTGCCACTGCCAACCTTGACGGCCTGTCCGAGCAGCTGGCGGTCGACGAGGTGCTCGTGGGCGGCGATGTGTTCCGCGACTTTGCCTGCAACACGGCACAGAGCGGGGCTCAGGGCTTGGGGTCCATGGTCGGAACCATGAGCATGAGCGGTCAGCAATACAACAGCAGCAACAAGCATGACCACAAGGGTATAGAGCAGGTGTGGATCAGCGACGTCAAGGCGGGCAGCGTCTCGGGTTCGGACCGCTATAACGAGAGCTTTATCGCCGTGGTGGGCAAGCACCGCGACGAGGACCTGCGCAAGAACGATGACTACTATTGGATGACCGCCTCGCATTTTTCGCTCGACGAGAACGGAAAGGTGCGCCGCGGCGAGGAGCAGGTGATTAGCGAGAGCAACCGTCGCGGCACTACCTATGGCACATTTATCTCGCTCGCGCTGCCCGATGTCGACAACGACAGCGTCAAGATCACGTACAAGGACCGCTACAAGGTCTATACCAACCCGCGCGTGCTTGCCGTGCTGCAGGATGCGCCCTATGTTGAGGATCTGGAGCAGGCATACGGCTATCTGGTGTTGGGCGGCACGTCATACGGAGAGGAAAAGGGCACGGGGACATCCCAGGGCTATACCATTGGCGCCGAGTTGGGCGTTGCCGTCGAGGTGCAGACCGGTCCGCCCCTGGTCGCGATGAATGCTTCAGTCGATTTTGCCGCCGAGGGATGCTATGACTACCGGAGCGAGCGCACGGTCAGCGCAAGCGTAAGCTATGAGTCGCATGCCGGCGAGGGTGACAAGGCCGTGCTCTACACGATTCCGATGGTCTATTACGAGTATGAGATCGAAAATGAGGAAACTGGTGGCAAGGGCGTGATGGCGGCGCCCGTGTCGCTCGGCGCGCAGACCTCGGTCGTTAATGTCGAGGCCTATGACCGCATTGCCAAACAGCACAATATGACGCCGCTCAGCTACTTTTTGACCAACCGGTCGGGAGAACCCGGAACCTATCAAACGACGCTCAACGGCGAGACTCCCGTTGGGGATTCCTTTGGCCTGGGCAAGCCTGGCGTAACGCGCGCCTACACGCACGATGGGTTTAACGGCGCCGCCGCGCAGTCGGGGGCGAGCATTGAGCAGACCATCGAAGTCGAGGAGGGCAAGGAGCAGGAGCTCGAGCTCGGCTTGACGCTGAACGGCAGCGTTGTCATGGGCGCGAAGCTCGCAAAGCACGAGTTGTTTGGCGGCCTGTGCTTTGGTGCCAACGCCGGCTTTACTACGGGCAACTCCTCGAGTGAATCGACCGAATACGGCGGCACCGTCGACAACCTGCCCGAGGCCGCGCAGGGCAAGTACGGTTTTGTGTGGCGTCTGGGCGTCAACGCGGTGGATGTCGACAAGTTCGAGGCAGACTCGGGCGACAAGCTCGGCACCAAGGACACCGACCAGTTCTGGATCGTGGGCTATGACGTTAAGGACGCCGAGATGCCCGAAGCGCCGGCCGTGACGGGCTTTACGGCAAACGCCGTCGATTCGACCAGCGTTACGTTTAGCTGGGACGATGTACTCGCAAACAAGAGTGGCTTTAGCTACGGCGTGGGCATGCTGCAGAGCAATGCGGCGGATGCGGTCGTCAATAGCTGGAAGATTGCCGACAACACGCAGACCTCGCTCAAGTGGGATGGGCTGCAGCCCAATACGGAGTATCGATTCGCCATCGCCGCCGTTAAGAATGGATCCACGACCGAAACAGGTATTCGCTCGGCAATCATCACAGTCAAGACCATGCCCGATGGCATGACGATGACCGTGAGCGGACCTGCGGCGGATGCTGCGGAGGGGTCGGATCTTGGATACGACTCTTCGGTTGAGCGCACGGCGGGAAGCCACCTGACGCTCTCGGCGATTGGCCATGTGAAGCAACTCGGTGCCGACGATAGCGAAACAGGGCTGGCACCGACCTATATGTGGTACCGCAAGGGCCGCGGCGAGACAGAGTTTAAGCTCGTGGGTGCCGATGGCAACCTCGCGGCTGGAACGGCCTCAAAGCTCGAGATTGACCTGACCGCAGACGATGACAGTGCGCAGTATTACTGCCACGTGGGATACAACGACGTGGGCCTCGACACCGGCACGACGCTCGTGAATATCGAGGCCGAGGAGACGGCGCCCACAACGGTGAACGCCACCCCGATCCGCACGCGCCGCCTGTTCTCACAGGCAAGTGCGGGCGCCAAGAAGTTCCTGGACCATACGCTGGTAAACACCGCCGGCCCAACCGATTCCGAAGGCTCAAAGGACCCCGAGACTCCTGAGACCCCGACGAACCCGGACAAGCCCAAGTCCGACAACGGAGCTAAGACCGACACCAAGGTCAAGACTACGACCACAGCGAAGAACCTCGCAAACACCGGCGACCAAACATTCGCCCTAGTCGCCACCGCAGCAGCAGCAGGCATCATCCTAGTGGCAATAGCCCTCGTCATGTTGGCTAAACGCCGCAAGAACCACTAGCCATCAGCAGGGGGCAACGGCAAACCAAAAACCCGGGTAGCCAACCACCAGGCTACCCGGGTTTTCTATCGAGCAAAGACTCGGCAACCGGAAACTACATCCCATTCCAACGTCAGATTCCGGGACGCGCTTTCCGCAAACAAAGAAGGCCACACAACGTGGCCTTCAACTCATCTATATCTATATATGTTGCAGATACTCCCAAGACAAGCCACGTCCCAACAACAAGGCGTCTGCCCGGCGGCGCGGAATGTAAGGTTCATCGCGAGTTCCGCACGAGCCGGAGAGCACTTAATGTGCTCTCCGTGCGAGCAGGACTGCCCGAGCAGGGAACCTAACATTCCGCGCCGCCGGGCAGACGAACCAGGTCGAAGGACCCGCTACTTGATCTTAGTAGTACCCGGCGCCAGGTTGGGGTCGGTCTCGTTGGCCTCGGTCTGGAAGTGCTCGGTGTAGACGTTCTTGCCGTCGCGGAACATCTCGTAGTACTGCATCTTGGCGTAATCCTCGCGCGCCTTGGTGGCGGCTGCGGCCGCGGCGTCGTCACCGGTGACGTTGGAGGAGAGCGCCCAACGCAGGCTGGCGTCCTCGTAGCCGACGGAGTTGATGGCGGGCAGTGACTCGCGCAGCGTCATGTGCGCCTTCTGGTAGTCGGTCAGCGGTGCGCCGATCAGCTGCATCAGCTGGGTGGACAGATAGTTGGTGGACAGGTCGTCGACCTCACTCGTCTGGTCGCAGCCGGCAACGTCGTAGTTGGCCCAGATGATGTAGTCGGTCTGCCACAAGCGCTCCTGGTGGGTGGCGTCGTCCTCATCGGTAAACCATTTGTCATTGAACTTGGACGGGAAGAACGGCTGGTGGTCGCCCCAGAACACCACGACAACCTTGCGGTCGAGCTTGCTCAGGGCGTTGAGGAAGTAACGCAGCGCCTGGTCGGACTGCTCAATGCACGAGACATACTCGTCGACATCGGAGAGCGTACCGTCCTCGACGGTCTTAGCGTCCAGATCGGTCGTGTCGATGTTCAGGTGCATCTGCTTGTCGGCAGGCAGCAGGCCCGTGTCGTAGCCCGAGTGGTTCTGCATGGTCACGTCGAAGATGAACTGCGGGTCGGCGTTCTGGTCGAGCAGCTCCAGAATCTTGTCGTAGGTAGCCTGGTCGGTCACCATGCCGCGCAGGGTATCGGCTCCCTGGAAATCGTTGATGGACAGGAACTGGTCAAAGCCAAAGTCCTTGTAGACGTTCTCGCGGTTCCAGTTGGTCGCGTGGTTGGGGTGCATGGCCGTGGTGGAATATCCGAGCGATTTGAACTGCTCTGCCAGGTTCCCAGTCGTTTCCATGTTGTAGATGGTGTAGGGGTACACGCCCGAGCCCAGGTTGGCCATGGAGTTGCCGGTCATAAACTCAAACTCGGTATTGGCGGTACCGCCGCCGTAGGCGCTCACATAGAGCTTGCCGCGGCTGAGGCAGTTGGACAGGCTCTTAAAGTACTGCGGACCCTCGTAGCCGGCGCGCATGTTCTGGTAGATCGACAGATCCGAGAACGTCTCGTTCATGATGGCGATGACCGTGGGCTTCTCGCTGTCGAACTGCTCCTGGGCGGCGGCGCGCTCGTCGCTCTTGGTCGCGTCGGACTTGTCGTAGGCCTTGGCGTACTTTTTGAGCGTGGCCTTGGCATCGTCGACGGAGTAGTCGGCGGGTTTGGGCGGCTTGATGGACTGCGCCGCACTAATAAAGGCAGGCAGGTAGCCCTCGCGCCAGTAGCTCTCGAGCGGACGCCAGGTGTAGACGGTGATGCCGAGGGTGTTGTAGTAGTCGATGAGCGTGACATGCGCGGTCACGCCGCCCAGACACAGCACGGCGACGAGCAGGTTGGTGAGCAGCATGCGCTTGGCGTTGGCGGCACCCTTCTGGCGATGCGGTGCCACCAGGCCGGCATACTCGCATAGCAGCATGGCGATGGCGGTAAAGCCCATGGACAGCACGCAGAACAGCGAGATGGAGAAGGTGTAGCCGTTGCCGGCGACCGCGGCGGCGGTGGAAATGGCCGAAAGGTCGCCCGGCTGGATGGGCATGGATTTAAACGTGATGACAAAGAACTCGGCAATGCCCAGGACAAAGAGGGCAAAGGCCAGGACCGCGGGAGCTGCGCCGTGGCGCTGGAATAGGAAGAACAAGCCAGTCATGAGTGTGGCGATGATGGCCCACTCGAGCAGGATGCACAGGGGGTAGACCCAGGTAAAGTCGTGGTTGGACGAGACCTCCATGCCCAGCAGCGCAAAGACGCCGGCGAGCAGCAGGCACAAGACGGCGGCGACGAGCGGTTTGCCCACAAAGGCTCCGCGCAGGCGGGCGAGCTTGCCGGTGGGGACGGGGGCATCGGACCCGGCGAACGCAAAGACGCGCGGGGCGATGCGGTCGCGGGCGATGCTGGCCCAGGCGCATCCGGTAAGGATGGCATTGGTCAGGATGAGCATCACAAAGGCGAGCGGCTCGTTTTGGGCGACGAGGCCAATGGCACCCCAAATGGTCAAAAAGAGCTGGAACAGGCCGAAGGCGACGCTCCACCCAAGAGCGCTTTTGGCAACGGTGCCCGACTGAGCGCGAATGGCCTTGGCCTCGCGCAAGACAAGGTAGACGGTCGCCGCAAGACCGACGAGCGAGATGGCGGCAGCGAACATGCTGAGACTCCTCACAAACTAAAACCTACGAAAGCGGGGGTTTACCCGATTGTTACCAAGATATGCGCTGCATTTGGTGACTGCGCACAACAACCAGCCATAATAACGCGCGTGCGTGGCGGTGTTGCGCAATGTAGCGGCGACCTGCGCGATAATGGACGGGAATTACACGGAAACGTAAAGGCTTCTTAAAGAATTAGCGAGGATGAGGCGATGAACGAGCAGGTTTGCAAGGCGGACATGGGCGGCGATGGAGCGGCGGTCGATACGTGCGGCTATCCGGTCGAGACCACGGGCAATGCAGTGCTGGACACGTTGGAGCACCGTTCCTCCACGCGCGCTTTTGCGCGCGATGACGACGGCCGACCCGTGGCGGTGACCGACGAGCAGCGGGCGGCGATTCTGCATGCGGCGAGCCGTGCGCCGTCGGCAGGCGCCATGATGATGTATTCCATCGTGAGCATCCGCGAGCAGGCCACGCTCGATCGTCTGGCCGACCTGTGCGACCACCAGTCCATGATCGCCAAGGCGCCCTGGGCACTAATATTTGTGGTCGATTATGCCAAGTGGATCGATCTGTTTGAGCACGTGGGCTGCTTTGAGCCCGAGTTTGTCGAGCGTACGGGCAAGGCGCCCCGCCGCGCGCCGGGTTTGGGCGACTTTGCCATCGCGGCCCAGGACGCCGTGATCGCCGCGCAAAACGCCGTGGTTGCCGCCGAGGCTCTGGGCTTGGGGAGCTGCTATATCGGTGATATCGTCGAGAATGCCGAGGAAGTGGCCGAGCTGCTGGATCTGCCTCCGTATACCATGCCGCTGTCGATGCTCATCATCGGCACGCCTCGCAAAGAGCGCCCGGCAATCGCGCACCCCGTGGTGAACCTGGTGCACGAGGAACGCTACCGCCGTGCGGACGACGCGACTATGGACGCGCAGGTGGCCGAGATGGACGCGATGTTCCGTCCGCATGCCCGCGAGGTGGGGGAGCGCGTCGTGGACATCTATACCCGCAAGCACACGAGTCCCTTTATGGCCGAGATGAGCCGCTCCATGGAGTGGTGGTTCAAAAATTGGCTCGGAAAATGACGAATGTGACAAAGGGACAGCCCCTTTGTCACATTCCATATCGCTGCGGTGGCCTAAAGGCCGTATAAATGTTTATCTAGCTGGGAAAACAGTGCCATTCAAACATGGGCCGATTACCTATAATTCCTTCGAACATTAAAGTTGGGAGGAAACCGGCTTATGGAACAAAAGGCCAAGGAGGCAGCCTCGCACGCTGCGATTCCTGTGAGCATCTCGGCGATGCTCGTCACGCTGGGCGTGGTGTACGGCGATATCGGCACCAGCCCCATGTATGTAACCAAGGCGCTCGTTGCCGGCAACGGCGGCATCGGAAGCGTCACGGAGGAGTTCGTGCTCGGCGCGCTCTCCCTTGTCGTGTGGACGGTCACGCTGCTGACCACCATCAAGTATGTGCTCATCTCGCTGCGCGCCGATAACCATGGTGAGGGCGGCATCTTTGCCCTGTACAGCCTGGTCAAGCGCTGCGGTAAGTGGCTTATCATCCCCGCCATGCTGGGTGGCGCCGCGCTGCTCGCCGACGGCATCCTGACGCCGGCCGTTACCGTTACCACGGCCATCGAGGGCCTGCGCACTATCCCGGCGGTCCATGCCGTGCTGGGCGATGATCAGGGCCGCGTCGTTGCCATTACGCTCGCCATCATCATCGTGCTCTTCTTGGTGCAGCGCATCGGTACGGCCAAGATCGGTCACGCCTTTGGCCCCATCATGACGCTGTGGTTCCTGTTCTTGGGCGGTACGGGTCTGTTCTTTGTCCTCCAGCACCCCGCCGTGCTGCTGTGCCTCAACCCGTTGCGTGGCATCGCTTTTCTGCTGAGCCCCAACAACCATGCAGGCATCATGATCTTGGGCAGCTGCTTCCTCGCCACCACCGGTGCCGAGGCGCTCTATTCCGACATGGGCCATGTGGGCCGCGGTAACATCTACGCCACCTGGCCGTTCGTTAAGTGCTGCCTGCTGCTGTCCTACATGGGCCAGGGCGCGTGGCTTATCAACAACGCCGGCAACCCGGAGCTCATGGGCATTGCCGATCTCAACCCGTTCTACCAGATGCTCGCCCCGGGCCTGCGCCCGTTTGCCGTCGGCCTTTCCACCGTCGCGGCCATCATTGCCTCGCAGGCGCTCATCACCGGCGCATTCTCGCTGGTGTCCGAGGCCAGCCGTCTGGACCTCATGCCGCACATGCAGGTCTTCTACCCTGCCGAGACCAAGGGCCAGCTCTACATCCCCATGGTCAACAACGTCATGCTTGTCGGCTGCGTCATCGTGGTGCTGCTGTTCCAGAACTCGGCGCATATGGAAGCCGCCTACGGCCTTGCCATTACGCTGACTATGATGTGCACCACGCTGCTGCTCTTCTTCTACCTGCACGAGGAGCGCAAGCTCAAGGTCGCGCCGTGGATCTTCGCGGCCTTCTTCCTTTTGCTCGAGGGCTTCTTCTTCGTGAGTTCGCTCACCAAGTTCTTCCACGGCGGCTATTTCACCATCCTCATGGCCGCGCTCATCATGGGTATCATGGTGTGCTGGTACAACGGTACGGCTGTTGAGCAGCGCCAGTTTACGCTGCTGCCGCTGCGCAGCTACCTGCCGCAGCTCAAGCGCCTGCGCGATGACGATCGCTACGAGCGTCTGAGCGACAACATCGTGTACCTGACCAAGGACACCCATACCGACTATATCGACCGTGATATCGTCTACTCGATCTTGGATAAGCACCCCAAGCGCGCTCGCGCCTGGTGGTTCGTGAATGTCGAGACCATGGACGAGCCGCATACCTTTGCCTACTCGGTCGAGACGTTCGGCACCGACTACGTGTTCCGCGTGCATCTGTACCTGGGCTACAAGATCAACCAGCGCGTCAATGCCTACCTGCGCCAGGTTGTTCAGGACCTGGCCGCCAGCGGCGAGCTGCCGGCGCAGACGCACGATTACTCGGTCTACAAGGATCCGGGCAACATCGGTACGTTTAAGTTCGTCATGATCCGCAAGCTGCTGGCGCCCGAAAGCGACGTGGAGCCCAGCGAGCGTACGGCCATCACGCTCAAGTACATCATCCGCCGTGCCGCCGGCACGCCTGCGCGCTGGTACGGCCTGGAGAACTCCAACGTGAGCTTTGAGTACGTGCCGCTGTTCACCAAGTTTAAGGCCGTGAGCAAGATGCAGCGTCTGGCTCCCGACGAGCGCCCGTAGTCGACGTCTGCTGTTTGTCTAACGACCGCAGACTGCAAAGGCTATACACTTGGAACCACCACAAGGAGGCAACCACCGCAAAGGTGCCAGTCCCCTTTGTGGTGGTTTTTGTTTTTGAGAGAGGGGCGGGGCGCTGATGGATGTCCGTGCGGACGGCGATATTGCCGAGAACTTTTGGTGGCGGCGTACAACGCTGACGCGTCGCAGCCCTCTGTATGACGCCTGCGTATCGGCGGGGCTGCTAGCCGCGGCAACGATTGTGGGCGCGCTGCTCGACCATCCGGGGCTCGCGCCGAGCATCATGATCGTCTATGTGTTCGCCGTGCAGCTGTGCGCTTTCTTTACCTGGAGCCGCCTGTACTGCCTGCTGAGCTCGGCTGCCGCCGTGGCGCTCTACAACTTCTTGTTTGTCGACCCGCGCTACGCGCTGTCGTTTATCGACCGCGTCTATCCCGGCATGTTCTTTATCATGTTTGCGGTCTCGCTCGTATCGAGCTCGATTGCGTTGGCCCTGCGCCGCGCCTTGGCACAGGCTGCCGCCAGCGACCGTCGCACGCAGATGGTGCTCGAGACCAACCGCATGCTGCAGCGGTGTGGCGATCAGCAACAGATTGTGCACGCTATGGCAACGCAGCTGGCGCGTCTTTCGGACTGTCCGGTCGTGTGGTATAGCGCCGATGCCGATAACGATGACCTGCTGCCGCGCACGACGTACACGGCCGTGGGCGATGCCGCGCCGGTACACCAGCTGGCGCCGCAGATGCCGCCGCGGCTCTCGGCGTCCGCCTATGTGGGAACGCCGCTCGATGCCACCTATGGTGCCTCGGCGTTCTACGGCATATACCTGACCGTGCGCTCGGGCGACACCATGGTGCGCGCGGGCGATCCCGCCTCGGTGGTGGGGGTGTTCGCCATTGTCGCCGAGCCCGATGCGCTGACGCCCGAGGAGCGGACGCTTGCCGATGCCATCGTGAGCGAAGGCGAGCTGGCTCTCGATCGCGCCCGCGCCATGGAGGCCCGCGAGGAGGCGGCGGTGCTCGCTAAAAACGAGCAGCTGCGTGCCAACTTGCTGCGCTCCATCTCGCACGATCTGCGCACGCCGCTTACCAGTATCTCGGGCAATGCCGACGTGTTGCTCGACCAGGGCTCGACTGGCACGGCCGTGCTCGACGACCAGACGCGCCGCGGCCTGCTCCTATCCATTCGCTCGGACGCGCAATGGCTCAACGCCACCGTCGAGAACCTGCTCGCCATTACCAAGCTCGAGGGCGGCGGCATGCATCTGTCGACCACGCTCGAGCTCATGGACGATATCGTCGAGGAGGCGCTGCGCCACGTAAACCCGGCCGTACGTGAGCACGACCTTAAGGTAGTGGCGTGCGATGAGCCGGCGCTCGTCAACGTCGACGCGCGCCTGATGGTGCAGCTGGTGGTCAATCTGGTGAACAACGCCATTACCTATACGCCCGCAGGCTCGCATATCGTGATCTCGATTGGCGTCCATGATGGATGCGTGGCGTGCTCGGTTGCCGATGACGGCCCGGGCATTGCGCCCGAGGACCGCGAGCGAATCTTTGAGTCGTTCTATATCGCCAACCATGGCCTAGCCGATAGCTGCCGCAGTGTGGGTCTGGGGCTTTCGCTCTGCCGCTCCATTGCGCTGGCGCATGGCGGTAGCATAGGGGTTGCCGCGGCGGACCCGCACGGCTCTGTCTTTACGATTGAGCTTCCTGCCGCCGATGTTTCGTTTGATAAGGAGTAACACTGTGCCGAACTCTGCTGTGAAACCGCTTATCTTGGTCGTTGAGGACGATCCCGCCGTCCGCAACCTTATCGTTGCCGCGCTCGAGGCGCACGGTTTGCGCCATATGGCTGTGGAGACCGCCCACGCCGCCATCGCCGCCGCTTCGTCGCAGGCGCCGAGCATTGTGCTGCTCGATCTGGGCCTGCCCGATATGGACGGCGTCAAGGTGGTGGAGTCGGTGCGCGCGTGGTCGGGCATGCCGATCATCGTGGTCTCGGCACGCAGCGAGGACGCGGACAAGATCCGAGCGCTCGATGCCGGCGCCGATGACTACCTGACTAAGCCGTTTTCGGTCGAGGAGCTGCTCGCGCGCATTCGCACCACGCTCAGGCGCCTTTCGTATGCGCAGGCGGGCGGTGTTGTCTCCGAGGGCTCGTTCGATACCGGCGAGTTGCATATCGATTTTGATGCCGGCATCGCCACGATGGATGGCGAGGAACTGCATCTGACGCCGATCGAGTACAAGCTCTTGTGCCTGCTGGCACACAACGCCGACAAGGTGCTGACGCACCAATTTATCCTGCACGAGATCTGGGGCACGGCGACCAAGAGCGACCTGGCGAGCCTGCGCGTCTTTATGGGTACGCTGCGCAAAAAGATCGAGTCCGATCCCGCGCACCCGCACTATATCCAAACGCACGTGGGCATCGGCTACCGCCTGGTCATCCAAGGCTAGATCGCCAACCATCATCCCAATATGAGTTGCGGTGAAATAGTTCCTGTTTGGGCCTTTACCAGGCATTTTTAGGGACTATTCCACCGCAACTTTGTTTATTTGCCCTTGGGCTTGCTGGCGTAGAACTTCTTCTTTTTGGGCTTGCCTGAGCAGGCGGGCTTGTCGTCGCCGTGCGGTCCTCGGACGCCGGCCTGCGCGTGCGCGGGCGATGCTGCGCGAGGCTTGCGGGCTCCGGGGTTGCGCAGTTCCTCGACGCGCTCAGCAATTTCCTCGGCGCTAAAGCCGACCTCGGCCATGGCGTCCTCGATGGGCAGGCGGCGCACGATGTAGCAGTGGTGCACCTTCTGGTTGCGCGCGAAATCCTCGGGGATGGTCTGCTCCGTAATGTCCTCCAGCACCACGCCTGCGCGCGCGAGCTTGCGCGTCTCGGGGCGGAAACCGCGCAGGTTGCAGCTAAAGATGGCATGGCCGCCCTGCGCGAGCAGGCGCGATACGCCGGCCAAAAGCTCAACATGGTCGCGCTGAACATCCCAGGTGCGACGGCCCATCTTGGACGAGTTCGAGAACGTGGGCGGGTCGACAAAGATCAGGTCCCAGCGGTTGCGCGTCTGGCGCTGGTCGCGAATCCAGGCGAGCACGTCGTCGCGCACAAAATGATGCTGAGGCCCCACAAAGCCGTTCTGGCGCATGTTGCGCTCGGCCCAGTCCAGATAGGTGTTGGAGAGGTCGACCGTCACGGTCTCCTCGACGCCGCTGTCTGCCGCATAGCAGGTGGCAGTGCCGGTGTAGGCAAACAGGTTGAGGAAGCGGCGCGCCTGCTTGGCGTGCTCGCGCACCAGATTGCGCGTGACGCGGTGGTCCAAGAAGATGCCCACGTCCAGGTAGTCGTCAAAGTTGACGGCAAAGGTGAGGCCGCCTTCCTCGATGAGCGGTAGGCGACGGCGCGCAATGTTGGCGCGTTCGCCCGAGCCGCCCTTGCCGGCGCCCTGCTTACCGTACTGCGAGCCGCCGCGCGAACGCATGCGGGCCTTGGCGTGCACGTGCTCGGCGGGAACATCTAGGATGCGCGGCGCGATGGCCAGAATGTCGAGCATGCGGGCCTGGGCCAGTGCGGGGTCGATGGTCTTGGGCGCGGCGTATTCGGCGATGACGAGCCAGCGGCCCGGCGTCTGCGGGCAACCCTCGTACAGATCGATGGCGGCGGAGTAGTCGGACAGGTCGGCATCGTAGACGCGGTAGCAGCTCACGCCCTCGCGCTTGGCCCACTTGCGGCGCAGGCGGTTGGCGAACTGCTCGGATTCGGGGATGAGCACGGGCAGCGGCTTGCCGTCGCCCAGGTCGAGCGTGGCGGCAGGTTCGGGCATGGGGGTGCTGGCGGCTTCGTCGCTGATGACGTCGTTGGCATCCGCAACCTCGGCCTCGGCATCCGCGCTGGTCGCAGCCTCAAACGCTGCGGCGGCGTGGTCGAGCGAGGGCCAAACCTCGATAGTCGCCTCTTCGTTGTTGGGCATGACGGCAATGGAGCGCGCGGGCTCGGCATGGAGCGCGCGGGCCAGCAGGCCGTCGCGGGTGAGCGCGGCGACCGGTGCCGAAGCAAGCTCGGGCGCGCGGCGCAGCTCGCCGACCAGCGTCATGGCGTCATGCATAAGCGACAGCGGTGTCTCGGTCGTATCCGCGACGAGGGCGGCGCCGGCGACAGCGCCCGCATGGTCCAGCACGGTGGCGGGCTTGGCGGCGCAAAAATCGACAAAGCGCTTGTAACCGGCGCACTTGGCCATGCGCTCGGCGGTCTTGCGGGCGGCAGGGTCAATGTCCACGGCGACGATGCGTGCCTGGCGCTCGCGCGCTGCCGCCTCGCGCTCTCGTGCCTCGGCAAGCAACTGCTCCCATAGGGCGGCATCGTGCAGCTGCCAGCCCTCAAAGCCCCAGCGCTCGCGTGCGGCGCCCGGGGCGCGGTCGGTCAGGATGTTCACGGCCTCCAGCAGCAGGCCGCCGCCGGCGCACGAGGCGTCGATCAGCGTAGGTAGGGCCTCGTTTTCGTAGTCGTCGGCCGTCAGCTCGCGCTCGCACAGCGCGGTCCAGCCGACCTGCGCCAACACCAGGGCGGCGTAGTCGGGGCGTAGCACGTGCGCGCCCTCGCCGGCGCGAGTCGCGGCGGGCGGCAGGCGCTTGAACAGCGGGTCGCCCGAAAGGTCCAGGCTTATGCTCGCACGGCGCTGGCGTAGCGAAAGCAGCAGGTGGACATCGGGGTCGGCAGCATCGACATCGGCGCGACGGCCTGTGGTCTCGGCCAGGCGATCGCACAATGCGTCCTTGGCGCGCAGGGCAGAGAAGCGCGTGTTGCGCAGCTGCTCGGTCACACCACGGGCAGTGATGGCAATGGTGGCGCCGCAGCGGACGATGTTTTCCCAGGCAATGTCGTAAACGGCATCGTACAGTTCATCGGCATTCTGCGCCTCAAAGCGCCTGAGCACCACGAACACGCGGCTCGCCAGGCGCGACCACAGACAGGCGCGGTAGCCTTCTTCGAGCTCGCCCTCAAATGTAGCGCGGCCCTTCAGCCGGCGAACATGCGAAAGTCCGAGGCGTTTAAGCTCATCGGCGAGTGCGGACTCAAAGCCCTCGGGGCAGCTTGCGTAAAATTCCATGGGTGACCTCTCTGGTTGCGTCGCTCCATTATATGATGGATGCTTCGTTTGCCCTTATCCTCGAAAGGAACCCATATGATTGATGCGTGTCCCGAACCCGCTGTGCTCTTTTTTGACGTGGACGGCACGCTGACGTCGTTCGATCCCGACGATATGACCGATAAGGACTTTACGGCGGTGCGTCCCTCGCGGGCGGTTATCGAGGCATTTCACCGTTTGCGCGATGCGGGGCACAAGGCATTTATCTGCACGGGTCGCCCCTTGTGGCTGATTGCCGATGGCCTGCGCGCGCTGAACCCGGCGGGTATCGTTGCCATGGCGGGGGCCACGCTAGAGGTCGAGGGCCGCGTGGCACACGAGGACTGCATTGACGAGGACATTGTTGAGGAGCTCGCGCGTCGCATTACTGTGGCGGGCGGCGAGGCGTTGTTCGAGACGAACGGTGCCACCTATTCACTTGAGCCAGTTGGTGTCGAACAGTCATTTCTGCTAGGCGCCGGCGTGGTGCATGGCGTTGATCAGATGCGCGTCGATGGCCGCTTGCGCGTAGGCAAGGTGTGCATTAACGCGTGCGACCTGGCTCGCGTAGCCAACGATGACGGCTTTATCGAGCGCGAGTTTGAGCTGTGCAACACCGGTGGTCAGAATCGCGAGCTGAGCCCCAAGGGCATCGACAAGGGCGTGGGCGTGGCGCGGGCGCTGGAGTATCTGGGTCGCGCGGGAAATGCGCGCACCTTTGGCTTTGGCGATTCGGGCAACGACCTGGGTATGCTCGCTGCGGTCGAGACAGCTGTCGCCATGGGCAACGCCATGCCCGAAGTCAAGGCGCTCGCCGACTACGTGACCGACGATGTCGCACACGACGGTACCGTCACAGCGATGCAGCATTTTGGGTTGATTTAATAAATGGCCGGGTCGCCCGCAGTGGGGGCGACCCGGCCATTTGAGCTATTTTGCAATATAGAGCTTGGGATGACTGCGACTGCTCTCGATCGCCGCCGTCATGATGCCCTCGTCGTCTCCATCAACGATGATGCCGTCGAGGTCATCGATCTGCGCGGACTGATAAAAACTGGTTTTGTTGAACTTTCCCTGGTCAACCATCATGTAGCCCTGGTTTGAGTTGGTAAGGTACATATGCTTGATCATGGCCGAGAAGTCGTGCTCGACGGTAAAGCCGTGGTCGGGGTGGAATCCGTCGGCACTGACAAACGCCTTGTCGGCATGTAGTTTGCTCATGCAGTCGAGCGTCAGTGCGCCCGCGAGATAGAGGTGCCCCTTGCGCACGGAGCCGCCCAGCAGCACTACCGAAGCATTGGGGAGATTGAAGCTGGCGTAGTTCGCGATTGCAAGATCGCCGGTGATAATGGTGATCTCACGCTTGTCCATGAGGGCCTTAGCGAAGTAAAAGCCTGTGGTGCCGATATCAATTACCAGAACATCGCCATCATCAACAAGAGTTGCTGCGGTTGCGGCGATGGCCTCCTTGGCCTCGACTTGGACATTGATGCGCTCCTCGGGATACGAGATTGCGTTGGAGCGAGAAAGCGATACCGCTCCGCCGCGTACGCGACGCAGCTTGCCTTCGGATTCCAGCGAGATGAGGTCGTGCCGTGCGGTGACTTCCGAAACCGAAAAACGGCGAACGATGTCGGATACCGAGATATTTGGCTTTTCGGCCAGCCAATTCATGATAAATCGCTGACGCTCGGCCGGTGAAAGGTCTGAAGTAGATGCCATATGCCGCTCCTTTTGAACAAAAGGTAAAAGATGCGCCTTTCGTAATCGAAATATAACGTATCGATATGAAAAGAACAAGGCAAATTCGAATGAATCAAAAGAACGGAATGGCATGTCACAAATGCATGCGTAGCAGATAGTTCGCACGTAAACGGGCTATAAAGAGTCTCATTCTGAAGGTGCCGCCCAAAAGAAGTACGTTCACGCCCGATATTCGACCGTTCACGGAAAGTTGACAATTGAGCTTTCGATAGCTTTTGAAATAGTTTATAAAAGAAAACCGAAAAGCTTTTGAAACAAAGAAGAAGGCTTTCGATAGCAATAGTGTTAGATGAGAAAGGACCGAACATGGCGATCAAGGTGTTTGCCGACGGCGCTAACCTCGAGGGCATGCTTGACATGCATGACAATGGCAACGTTCAGGGCTTCACGACCAATCCTTCCCTTATGAAGGCCGGCGGCGTGACCGACTACCGCGCTTTTGCCAAGACGGTTCTTGAGCACATTACTGATGTGTCGGTCTCTTTTGAGGTATTCGCCGACGACGAGGCAGGTATGGAAGCCGAGGCTCGCGAGATCGCAACCTGGGCAGACAACGTCTACGTTAAGATCCCGGCGCTCAACACCAAGGGTGAGTCCACTGCCGCGCTGGTCAAGCGCCTTTCTGCCGACGGCATCAAGGTGAATGTCACCACGATCTTCACGCCCGAACAGGTCGACGAGTTTGTCGATGCCGTCTCTGCTGAGACCCCCTCTATTCTGTCCATCTTCGCCGGTCGCATTGCCGATACCGGCGTCGATCCGCTGCCCCTCATGGCGGAGTCCGTAAAGAAGGCTGCCGTTAAGCCTGCTGCCGAGGTTCTCTGGGCGTCTACGCGCGAGGTCCTCAATATCTTCCAGGCGGAGTCCGTTGGATGCCAGATCATTACGGTCCCCAATGCCCTTCTTGCCAAGCGCAAGAATTTCGGGAAAGATTTGCTTGAGTACTCGCTTGATACGGTCAAGGGTTTTGCCCGCGACATTCAGGCGCTTGGTTTTCATATCCTGCCCGAGGAGTAGGGGACGAGCATGCTGACCGATCTTCTTAAGCCCGAGCTTGTTGCCTGCCACGTCGAGGCCTCCGACTGGGAGGAAGCGATCAGGGCATGCGGTAAGTTGCTCGTAGACGCTGGCAAATGCGATCAGAGCTATGTTGACGCCATGATTTCATCGGTTCACAAATTCGGCCCCTATATGGTCTTGGAAGAGGGCATCGCCATGCCCCACGCTCAGGCAGATGGCAATGTGAGCGAAGCGGGAATCTGTATCGTCACGCTTGACCCAGCCGTTGCGTTTGGACACGAGGATTTCGATCCGGTTCACGTGCTCGTGGGTATTTGCGCACCCGACCCCAAGGCTCATCTTGGCTGCTTGGCGGAGCTTTCGCAGATGTTCGAGGACGAGGACTGCGTTGCCAAGCTCAGCGCATGCGATACGCCCGAGCAGGTTTTGGAGACCATGCGTTCATTCTTTTAGGCCTTAATGGCACGGCGATGCGTCGCCGCTTTTGGATAGACGGAAAACCGTCACGTGTA
>UROC01000021.1 GCA_900549345.1 uncultured Collinsella sp. | reverse complement strand
TAGCCCGTCGCGGTGACATCGGATTTATGTCAATCCTGGTCTAACAGAGCCTTTTCTTTTGAGCGATATGTTGATTGGGGACAGACTTAAATGAGCGTTTTCACGCATTTAAGTCTGTCCCCAATCAACATTGCTGCGGCACTTTGCTCAGCTAAAGCGTACAATAGCGCCTATGTGAAAGGGGAACAGATGATCAACGAAACTATGTACGCTCGCGGTGCGGAAAGCTCCATCATCCGTGAGATCTTTAGCTACGGCCTTGATCGCAAGGCACAGATCGGCGCGGAAAACGTGTTCGATTTCTCACTGGGTAACCCGAGCGTTCCGGCACCTGCCGCCGTGGCTGAGTCCATTAAGAAGGCCTTGGAGCTGCCGAGCGACCAGCTGCATGGATACACGCCTGCACCGGGTCTGCCGCAGTGCCGTACCGCCGTGGCCGAGTCGCTCAACCGCCGTTTTGGCACGAGCTATGAGGGCAAGGACGTCTTTATGACGGTGGGTGCCGCGGCTTCGCTCACCTGCATGCTCAATGCCGTTACGAACCCGGGTGACGAGGTAATTGTTATCGCCCCGTACTTCCCGGAGTATCGCGTGTGGATTGAGAAGGCCGGCTGTACGTGTGTTGAGGCGCTCGCCGATGAAGATACGTTCCAGCTGAGCGTGGACAACGTGCTCAAGGCGATTACCGATAAGACGACTGCCGTCATCATCGACTCGCCCAACAATCCGACTGGTGCCGTATATACACGCGACACGCTGACGCGACTGGCCAATGTTCTGCGCGAGGCCAACGCTCAGCGCGATCCCGAGAATCCGATTATGCTCATCTCGGATGAGCCGTACCGCGAAATCGTGTACGGTGCCGAGGTGCCTTGGGTGCCCTCGATCTACGAGAACACCGTGGTGTGCTACTCGTATTCCAAGTCGCTTTCGCTGCCGGGCGAGCGCGTGGGGTGGATCCTGGTTCCCAATACGAATCCTCAGGCAGCTCGTCTAATGCCCGCCGTTGCCGGTGCCGCCCGTACGCTGGGCTTCGTGTGCGCACCGGCGCTCTTCCAGCGCGTAATTATCGATTGCATCGATGAGCCGAGTGACGTTGAGGCCTATGCGCGCAACCGCACCGCGCTTACCGATGCACTAGCGGAGTACGGCTACACCTATGTTGAGCCGGATGGTGCATTCTACTTGTGGGTGAAGGCGCTGGAGCCCGATGCGAACGCTTTCTGCGAGCGCGCGAAGAAGTACGAACTGCTCGCGGTGCCTTCGGATAGTTTTGGCATGCCGGGCTGGTTCCGCCTTGGCTACTGTGTGAGCTACGAGACCATCGTCAATTCGTTGCCTGCCTGGAAGCAACTGGCCGACGAATATCGTCGAAAGTAAAGCGCTCTGCTTACAATGTTTTACGTGAAACGGGGTTTGGTGCTAAGCCAGACCCCGTTGTCTATGCCGTTGTGTGATTGGGATGAAGCAGTTTTACGACTGCCGAAAGCTATGCGTACAATGAATATACGCGACGGCCATACTGGACAAGGAGACCCGATGCCCTATCTTCTTTCTTGTGATATTCATACTCATACGATGTTCTCTGCGCATGCGTACTCAACCATCGAGGAGAATATCTATTGGGCGGCAGAGCGCGGCCTTCAGGTGCTCGGTTCCGCCGATCATTTAAGCTCGATGGTTACGCCTTGTCCCAATGACCTGCGCAGTTTCCAATTCTTTATTAACCAGGATATCTGGCCGCGCATTTGGAGCGGCGTGCTGGTGCTGCGTGGTGCCGAGGCTGATATCGTTTCGCTGGACGGCAGCTTGTTTGGCGAAGACATTCCCGTTTCGCTCGATATCGCCGGCGATTCGTATAGTCGTGAGCATTCGCTGTTCGATTTGGTGACGCGTAATTTGGATTATTTGGTGGCAAGCGTGCATAACCCGCAGTTTGCCGAAGGCGCGACGCTCGCCCAAACGACCCAGATGTACATCAATGCCCTGGAGCACCCCAAGGTGTTCATGCTTGGGCATGCGGGGCGCTCGGGCGTGCCGTTCGATATCGATGAGGTGCTGTTGGCGGCCAAGGCCAAGCACAAGATCATCGAGATCAACAACCATAGTCTTGAACACGGTGTCGACACTGAGCATTGGGCCGTATGCCGCAAGATCGCCGAGCGCTGCGCCGAGCTGGGCGTGGGTATTGGCGTGTCGACCGATGCCCACATTGGCATGGCCATTGGCAAACTCGATCACGCGCGCAAGATGCTTGACGAGATTCACTTCCCGCTGGATTTGATCGTGACGCGCGACCGCGAGACGCTGCTGCGCGAGATGGCGGCGGCAGGCGTGTGCGACCTGCGCAAGAGTATGTAGCGAGGCTCAATGTGCAACAAGAAGGGGGCGGTCCAGACGGGCCGCCCCCTTCTTGTGCCGGCGGCTTAGCGGCGCTCGAGGACCGCTACGGTTTCGGTGTGGTCGGTATGGGGGAACATGTCGACGGGCGTGATCTTGAGCAGGCGATAGCCTCCGTCGAGGAGCTGGTGCAGGTCGCGCTCTTGGGTCACGGGGTTGCAGCTGATATAGGTGATGCGGCGCGGCTTGAGTGCGCAGGCGGCTTCGAGGAACTCGGGGGTGGAGCCGGCGCGCGGCGGGTCGATGGAAAGGACATCGATCCGCTCGTTGTTGTCGGCGGCATCGAGGATGTAGTCAGTGGCATCGTCAGCCATAAACCACGCGTTACGGGTAAGGCCGTTGAGCTCGGCGTTGCGACGTGCGTCGGCAATGCCGGCGGGGTTGCGCTCTACACCGAGCAGCATAATGCCGGCGCCTTTGTCCTGGGCATCTTTTGCGGCGCACAGACCGATGGTTCCGCTGCCGCAGTAGGCATCCATGAGTACGTCGCCCTGCTGCAAATTCATGCCGTCAATGGCGAGTCGGTAGAGCAACTCGGTTTGCTGCGGATTAGTCTGATAGAACGCGGTGGGGGAGATGTCGAATTCGCAGCCGAGCAGCTGATCGCGCATGCATTCGGCGCCATAGACGATGCGGGTCTCCTCGCCCAGGATGGCATTGCCGGGGCGACCGTTGATGTTCTGAGCGACGGTGACGATATGCGGATCAAGCGCCGCGACGGCTTCAAAGAACTCCTGCGCATGCGGCAGGTCGCGCTGAGCGGTCACGAGGGTGACCATAATCTGGTCGGTGCGCCAGCCGCAGCGAACGACGGCATAGCGAAGCAGCCCCAGATGCTTGTCTTCGTTAAAGGCGGGAATATGCAGACGTTCGGCCTCGCGAGCGATGCCGTTGAGAATCTGACGAGCGCCCGGCGCCTCGACAGGGCATTCAGGAACAGCAACGATTCTGTGTGTCCCACGTTCAAAAAAGCCGCAGCGGACAGCGCCCTCTTTGCCGGGAGCAAACGGAGTGGCAGCCTTATGACGAAAACCACGCGGCGCAGGATATTTACCCGGGTCGCCCAGGGTGACACCCATACCACGAATAGGATCTACAGCAATGCCTTCACGCTCACAAAGCGAAGCAAAAAGCTCCTCCATAGCAGCCTGCTTGGCGGCGAGCTGCTTCTTATAAGGACGATTGAGCGCCGTGCACCCACCGCAAGCTTTCATGATCGAACAGGGAGACTTGGGGTCCACAGCCTTACGCGCAGACGAAGCCGGATCTTTATGCGAGCGCTTGGAGCGAGTCTGAGATGCCTTATCCTCGCCTCGACGAGAGTCAGAACGCTTGGCCTTAGCCCTGCTCTTAGTCGATTTGCTTTTTGCAGCTTTAGAAGACTTGGATTTCGTAGAAGATTTCTCCTCCTTCGACTCCTCAGTCGCCTCCATCAAAGCACGACGAGCCCTACGCTCCGCACGAGATTCTGCCATCAATAACTCCACTAATTCATGAATTAAAGCTGCAAGTATTGTACCGTGCCAAGCTAGCGGACGATATGCAAGCGCCCATTTCATGTCAGTGATAAGCCCAACGACGTTTGCCCTCCGGGTGCCGGGGCAGGGGTTAAGTTTGTCGCGAGTTCCGCACGAACAGGAGAGCACTTAATGTGCTCTCCGTCGTGAGCAGGACTGTAGAGCAGCAAACTTAACCCCTGCCCCGGCACCCGGCGGGCAAGCCCTCCCTTGTACTCTATCTCACTAAAGTGTATGATTCTGAACGTTACATGACTCACTTTACCTAACTAAAGTGCTATCGAGGGGGAATACCATGAATACCGATATGTCTCGTCGTCAGTTTGTTGGTCTAGCCGGCTCGCTCGCCACGGTGCTCGGCCTTGGTCTTGTCGGTTGTGGCGGCGGTGCCGCTAAGGGCTCTGCTGCCGGCTCTGCCGCGGCCAAGGATACGAAGGGTGCTGCGGAGTCCAAAAAGCTCGTGGTGGGCTTTGACAAGTCCTATCCTCCGTACGGCTTTGTGGGCGATGACGGCGAATATACGGGCTTTGACCTTGATCTGGCCAAGGCCGTTGCCGATAAGCAGGGCTGGGATGTCGATTACGAGGCCATCGATTGGGATGCCAAGGACACGCTGCTCAACTCCGGCGCCATCAACTGCATCTGGAACGGCTTTACCATGGAGGGCCGCGAGGACGACTACACGTTCTCCGAGCCGTATATGCTCAACGAGCAGGTGTTGGTGGTCAAGAAGGACGCGGGTATCAAGAGCTGGGACGATCTTGCCGGCAAGACCGTGATTACCCAGACTGATTCCGCTGCGCAGGATGTGCTCGAGGGCGACCAGAAGGATCTGGCCGCGACGTTTGCCACGCTCGATACCATCGGTGAGTACAACACGGCGTTTATGCAGCTCGAGAGTGGTGCGGTCGATGCCGTTGCCTGTGACCTCTCGATCGCTCAGTATCAGCTGGCCGCCAAGCCTGATGCCTATACGCAGCTTGATGAGCCGCTGTCCAGCGAACACTACGCCGTCGGCTTTAAGAAGGGCGACAGCAAGTCGGCCGACGCCGTGACCGAGTCGCTCAAGGCGCTCTATGAGGACGGTACGGTCAAGGACCTGTGCGATAAGTATTCAAGCTATGGTCTATCTTTCGATAATTGGGTGCTCAAGTAATGTCTATTCAGGTCATGATGCAGATGCTTGGCCAGGGATTCTTGGTTAGCTTGCAGCTGTTTGTGCTGACGCTGTTGGGGTCGATTCCGCTGGGAATTCCCGTGGCGTTTATGCGCATGAGCAAAATTGCGCCGCTTCGCTGGATCGCGCGCATCTATATTTCGGTCATGCGCGGCACGCCGCTTATGCTGCAGATGTTTGCGATCTACTTTGCCCCGTACTACGTGTTTGGCATCTCGCTCACGCCCGATTCCAAATGGACGGCGTGCGTCGTGGCATTCATCATCAACTACGCCGGCTACTTTGCCGAGATCTATCGCTCGGGCCTGCAGTCGATTCCGCGCGGTCAATATGAGGCCGCCGAGGTGCTGGGCTACTCGCGTCTGCAGGCGTTTCTGTATATCGTGATGCCGCAGGTCGCCAAGCGTATTCTGCCGGCGATGGGCAACGAGATCATCACACTGGTCAAGGACACGTCGCTGGCGTTTGCCATTGGCGTGGGTGAGATGTTCTCGACCGCCAAGGCGCTGGTCGCCTCGCAGGTGAGCATGGTGCCGTTTGCGATTGCGGCGTTGATCTACTGGGTCTTTAACTTTGTGGTCGAGATGCTGCTGGGCGCTGCCGAAAAGAAGCTGGACTATTATCATGACTAACTCAGTGATGAAAATCGAAAGCGCGCGTAAGGCGTTTGGCGGCAATGAGGTGCTCAAGGATATCTCACTCGAAGTCAAGCGCGGTGAGGTCGTGGCGATTATCGGGCCTTCGGGTGGCGGTAAGTCCACGCTGCTGCGCTGCGCTACGCTGCTCGAGACACTCGACGGTGGCTCGCTTTCGTTTGGCGACCTTGCGGTTGCGACGGATGTGGGATCGGGCGCGGTCTATGCGAAGGGAGATGTTCCCAAGCAGGCGCGCTCGCGATTCGGCCTGGTGTTCCAAAATTACAACCTGTTCCCGCACTATACCGTGATGAAAAACATCATCGACGCGCCGATCCGCGTGCTTAAGCGCCCGCGCGAGCAGGCGGAAGCTCGTGCGTATGAATTGATTGCTCAGATGGGGCTTATGGGCAACGAGAATAAGGTTCCGTGTGAGCTTTCGGGCGGTCAGCAGCAGCGCGTGAGTATTGCCCGCGCCCTAGCGCTCGACCCGGAGATCCTGTTCTTTGACGAGCCGACCTCGGCGCTCGATCCCGAGCTGACGGCCGAGGTACTGCGTGTCATTAAGGACCTCGCTGCGCAGAACATGACGATGGTGATCGTGACCCACGCAATGCAGTTTGCGCGCGATGTTGCCGACCGCGTGGTCTTTATGGATGGCGGTCGTATTGTCGAGGAGGGTCCTGCCGAGCAGGTCATCGACCATCCGCGCGAGCGGCGCACGCGTGAGTTCTTGAGCCGTATCGAGGGGTAGACTCAGCTATTTACTCAACTATTAATTGAGGCGAAGCCGCCACAGGTCTTACGGTCTGTGGCGGCTTTTTGTTTACATCGACGGGGTTCAATAATTGCCTCACAAGCTTGTCTCTTCCTCTCGCCGCCTGTATCCGTACGTGCGCCGAAAGGTGTGCATGGACAGTCACCCGTGAGGGTAGGGTGGTGCCATAGGACATTTGGAGGGTGAGTCGGCTCGGCTGCCGGCCATGCTGCTCCCGGGATGGCACCGACCGCGAACTCTCCCCGTTGGCGTCGCGCAATGCGCGCGGCCCTGCAAGGAGGTCATCATGGGTGCTCCCAAGACCGGTAACGTAAGGAACGTGGTGCTCGTAGGCCAAGGCGGGGTGGGCAAGACTTCACTCGCCGAAGCCATGCTCCACCTTTCCGGCAAGACCGCCCGCCTGGGCGGCCACGACGGCACCAAGCCTACGCTCGACTATGACCCCGAAGAGGTCAAGCGTTCATTCTCTATCTCGACGACCATCGCGCCGATTGACTGGAAGGGCGCCCGCATCAACGTGCTCGATGCCCCGTGCTATCCCGATTTTATCGGCGACGCCTTTGCCGCGATGAGCGTCTGCGAGACGGCCCTGTTTGTGGTCGACGCCGAGGCCGGCCCGCAGCCTACGACGGTTAAGCTCTGGTATGCCGCCGAGGACCTGCGCCTGGCGCGTGCGGTGTTCGTGAACCGCCTGTCGCGCTCCGAGGCCAGCTTTGCGACCACGATGGAACTGCTGCAGGAGCGCTTTGGTACGCGCCTGGGCGCCGTGACCCTTCCCTGGGGCGAGGGCGAGGACTTTGACGGCATCATCGACCTGGTGCGCATGAAGGCACGCCATTGCAACGGCGCCGAAGCCGTTGAGTCGGAGATTCCCGAAGAGTATCGTGCCCAGGCCGAGGAGGCCCATGACCATCTGTGCGAGCTGGTGGCCGAGGCTGACGACGAACTGATGATGAAGTACTTGGAAGGCGAGGAGACGCTGACGCAGGGGGAGCTTGAAGGCCTGCTGTCGAAGGCGATCGCCGAGCGCATCTTTGTGCCGGTCTTTGCGGGCGATTGCATTAAGGAGCAGGGCGTCAACTCGCTGATGGACGATATCGCCACGTACTTCCCGGCGCCGACGGACTACGGCGAGATGCCGCTCATCGACGGCGATTCGCTTAAGATCTCGAGTGACGATGACCGTCCTGTGGCGTTTGTGTTTAAGACCCTGGCCGATCCGCAGCAGGGTCGCATCAGCTTTATCAAGGTGCTGACGGGTACGCTTGAGCCGGGCCTTGAGCTGATCAACGCGCGCACCCGCAAGAGCGATCGTCTGGCTCACTTGTATGTGATGTGCGGCCGCGACATGACCGAGGTCGGGCACGCATATGCCGGCGATATCATCGTGGCGCCCAAGCTGGCGGCCGAGACGGGCGATACGCTCTCGATTACCGGCAAGGTCGAGGCTGCGGCGTTTAAGTTCCCCAACTCGCAGTACCGCATTGCCATCGAGGCTGAGAACCGCGGTGACGAGGAGAAGCTCTATACGTTTATCGAGAAGGCGTGCAAGGCTGATCCGACCATGAGCATCGACCGCGACGAGGAGACCGGCCAGACCATCATTTCGGCGGTGGGCGAGGCACAGGTTTCGGTCCTGCTCAATCGCCTTGAGGACCGTACCAAGGTCGTGGCCAAAAGCGTGCCGATCCGCATTCCGTATCGCGAGACCATCCGCCGCACGGCAAGTGCCCAGGGCCGCCACAAGAAGCAGACCGGCGGCGCCGGTCAGTATGGCGACTGCTGGCTGCGCGTTGAGCCGCTCATTGGACCCGACGGCACGAGCGATGGCTATGAGTTTGTGGACGAGGTCGTAGGTGGCCGTATTCCGCGCTCGCTGATCCCCGCCGTGGACAAGGGTGTCCAGGAGACTATGAAGGACGGCATCATTGCCGGCTACCCGCTCACGGGCATTCGCGTGGCTGTGTACGACGGCTCGTATCACAGCGTCGACTCCAACGAGATGGCGTTCCGCGCGGCGGCTCGCATCGCCCTGCGCAAGGCGTGTGCCGATGCCGACCCGGTGGTGCTGGAGCCCATCGAGGAAATCACGGTGACTATCCCAGAGAGCTACGCCGGCGCCGTGATGGGCGACATCTCGGCTTCGCGTGGTCGCGTGACGGGCATGGAGACCGATGAGCGCGGAGACACCGTGGTCATCGCCCAGGCGCCGCTGGCCGAGCTGACGGATTATTCGACGCGTCTGCGCTCCATCACGCGCGGCACGGGCGACTTTACCATGAAGCCCGCAGGCTATGAGCAGGTGCCTTATGACGTTCAGGCCAAGCTGGTCGAGCGCTATGAGGAGGGCCGCGCTAAGTAGAGCGGGGCTTTGCCTGCAACGTGCATGCCGATGCAAGGGCCGCTCTGGGCAATCCAGGGTGGCCCTTTTTGATCCCTGGGGGATTGCAAATCGGTTCTTGTCGTGCTGAGAGGCTAGTCCCCCGAGGCCTGGTTGCGGCCGGTGGTGTAGTCAATCTGCACATGCGGCTGCAGGTTGTAGCAGTACACGTGGAAGCACAGCGTCTTGCCGTGGTCCTCGACCGACTGTGCCTCGAGGCGCACGCCGCGGCAGACGAGTTCCTCTTCGTTATACATGGGCGTGACGCGGTAGAGCACGTGGTTGCCCGTGTCGCGGATGTAGCCGAGGATTTGCTCTTCGAAGGGCAACATGTCCGTCTCGTTGAGATAGCGCGTGCCGGTGAGGAGATTTTTGCGGTTGGCGTTCTCGCCGCAGAGCGACCAGGCGATGAGGTGGCAGCGGTTGTAGAGGCTCTGGCCTGGAATAAAGTCGTAGCGCTGCTGGTGCCATCCGGCGGGGTGGATGCGCGAGATGTCGCTGCGCTCGCCCTGGCCGAGCGACTCGGGGCCTACGCAGGCGAGCGCCTTGCGAGTGCGGCCCAAGCTGTCGAGCTTGGAGAATTTCTTAAAGCAGCCCTCTTCTGTAGCGCGCTCGTATTCATCGAGCGTGAATGACGGCGTGCCGAGCGGGTGCGTGCTGTCGGCGCGAAGGGCAACGTAGGGATTGCCGCCATAGTCGGGAATGCTACTGAGATATACGCCGCGGGCGCGGTCGAGGTCGGGGTTTTCGACCTCGTCGATGGGGGTGGCGGAGCTGTCCTCGGCAGCGCCGTCGCCGGTGTCGGTTGCGGCGGAGTCGGAGTCATCGCCAGAGTCTTGGCTATTTTGAGAGTCCGAGGAACTCGCTGTTCCCGATTCGAGCCGGGCGACCAGGTCTGCCTCGTCGTCGGTGCGGCTGGGGCTCTCGTTTTGTTTTTCGGCCAGAGCCGCCGCCTGTTCATCGCTTTGCGGCGACAGCAGCTTGGGCGCCCCGTCAAGCGATCCCGTAAACAGTGCAAACCCCAGCACCACGGCGGTGCCGATGGAAAGTACTTGCTTGTAGGCGGACTTGCGCGACATTGAGGCTCCTGGAGGGACGGTTGGGAATCTATCAGTCTAGCAGGAGCCGGCAGGGGCCGCTCCACCGAACAAATACTCAAGATTTGGGACAAACGCTACGGATTCATTTGCCTCATATGGAGCTGCAGTGGTTGGGCGTGTGGGACTATTTGACATTTCCCAAGATAAAACCTGCCAAAATAAACCTGTCCCTTTTTGGCAGGTTACGTCATAAGGCTTCTGTCTATGTAACGAAAGCACAATATGATATATACGTTATATACAAGTTTGTGACGTGCAGTAGATTTGCGGCAACGCAAGCCGATGAAGGGGCCGATATGATCAAAGCTGTCATTTTTGACATGGACGGAACGCTGATCGATACCGAGCGTTTGGACATGAGGGCATGGAAGGTGGGCGCGGCCGAGCTGGGGATCACGATTGATGATGCGTTAATCCATCAGTTTATCGGCCGTTCGAATGCCGATGTTAAGGACATCCTTGAGGCACATTACGGCAAGGGCGAAACCGCCGACGCGATTTTTGCCCGCAACATTGAGCTTCACACTGAGATGGCCAAGACCGACCTGGAACTTAAGGCCGGCGCCGCCGAGTGCCTCGACGAGCTGCTGGCCGCGGGCTATCACGTGGGCCTTGCGACGTCGTCGCGCCGCGTTGCGGCCGAGCGCAACCTTAAAACGGTCGGCCTCTTTGACAAGTTTGAAACGGTGACCTTCGGCGAGGATGTCGCATATGGCAAGCCCGACCCCGCGATTTACCTGCTCGCTTGCGAGCGCGCGGGCTTTGCTCCCGAGGAATGCGCCGTGGTCGAGGATTCGCGCAACGGCTGCGTCTCGGGTATCACGGCCGGCTGCCATGTCTTTGCTGTGCCCGATATTGTGCCGCTGCCGCAGGACGTGGCGGATGGCTGCGAGGCCGTTCTCGATACGCTGTTCGATCTGGCGGCGGCGGTCAAGGCCGTGCGCTAAAGGTATGCGCCGAGGTCGATGACGGTAGCTTTGGCGTGGCTGCTTGCCCGGGTGCTGACGCGCTCGGCAATCTGGCTGCCGATGCCGTAGCCGTCGGATGCGGTATTCCACTCTCCGGCGCCAATGAACTCAATTTTAATATCGGGATACGGGGCGAGGGTCTTGTGGATGCCAGGTATGCGCAGAGCGAGCCGCATGAATGCCGCTCTGCCCACAACAGTGATATGGCGTGTCCCTCTTCGCGTTTTCCCCGATAAAAATCTGCCAAAATAAATCTGCCCCTTTTTTTAGTAGGTTGCGGGGGGCTCGGGTTTGCTTGTTTCGCGTGACGTTGCGTGGAATAATCGAGGCGAACCATCTTAACTAGAATTCATTGCGCTTGCCCTTCGGCTGCGCCTATTTTCGGAGGCATCATGAGGGTCGTTAAGCGCATTAATCACAATGCCGCCTTGCTTGTCAACGATAAGGGAACCGAGCTTGTGGCGCTGGGGAAAGGCATTGGTTTTCCTGACGGCCCCGGTGAGGTTTCGCTTGCGCAGATTGAGCGCACGTTTTACAACGTTGATGCGCGCTATCTGCCACTTCTTAACGAGATCGATCCCAAGGTAATGGAGTTTAGTGCGCAGATTGCCGATGTCGCGCGCACCAACATTTCGCGTGAACTGTCGGCGAACCTTCCTTTTACGCTTGCCGACCACATTAGTTTTGCCATCAAGCGCTGCCGTGAGCACATGTATGTTCAGATGCCGCTTTCTTGTGACGTTCAGCAGCAATATCCCATTGAATTTAAGATCGCGACGCTTGCCCATGCTGGCATAGAGCGCGAATTCGGCATATCTATGCCACGCGGGGAGAGGGCGGGCATCGCACTCTGCATCGTTAACAGCGTTATGGCAAGTTCTAGTAAGGCGAAATCAAACGACGTCCGCCGCGAGGAACGTCTGATCGAAAAGCTCGTAGCGATTATCGAGAAAGATCTTGCCATTGTCGTTGACCGCGATGCTTTTGACTATGCGCGCTATGACACCCATGTGCGCTACTTGCTGGAGCGCGTCCGCACCGGGGAACCGCTTAATACTGATAATGCGGCGCTCTATCGTCCTCTCTGTGAGGAGCATCCGGCTATAGCGGCTTGTGTTGACAAAATGGCAGAACTTATCGAGGAAACGTATCATGCCTCCGTCGTGCCCGAGGAGAAGGTGTATCTCATGCTCCATGTCAATCGGGTCTATGCCGGCAACGTAACGGGCGAGGTGTCATCCGACAAATAGGCGCTTTCTATACCGTTCAGGGAAGAAAACCTGCCGTTCACAGTCTTTTGGGCATCATAAGGCCGACGTTCGCATGGTGAAGCTGATATTCTTGCCGCGACATAAGGTGTTATTCGAGAGCTGAGCTTCCGAAGCGTGACGTAAAGACAGAGCGACCTGTCGATGTCTCGTTTTGGAGCTTTTGTCTTTACGCCGTTTCCCTCAACAATCGAATACTTCCGTGCGGGCGACGGGCCACCGTCCGCTTTGTCTCCTCGCGCGCGCAGCGAGGGAGGAACCGGATCGTTCGAAAGGGAAGATGATATGGCTGACAATAAGAAGATCGCAGCCGATGTGCTCGAGGCGCTGGGTGGCAAAGACAACATCACCTTTGCAGCCCACTGCATGACGCGTCTGCGTTTTAACCTTAAGGATATGGAGTTGCCCGACATTAACGCTGTTAAAAAAATTAACGGCGTCATCGGCGCTCAAATATCTGGCGGGCAGTTCCAGGTGATTATTGGGCAAAACGTGCCTAAGGTATATGACGAGCTCATCAAGATGAGCGGCTTGGCCAAGCAGGAAAGCATCGACGAGAACCTCGACGCAAGTGGAGTCAAAACACCGCTTACCCCGGCAGCCGTTGGCAATGCGATTCTTAACTACCTCTCGGGCTCCATGGTTCCGATGATTCCATTGCTGCTCGCGTCGGGCATGTTCAAAACCGTTGCCGTCGTACTCGGGCCAACGATGCTCAATCTCATTGCGGATACGAGCGATCTTTATGTCCTGCTCAATATGCTCTACAACGTGACGTTCTATTTCATTCCGATCTTCTTGGGCTTTACGGCTGCCAAGAACATTGGCGCCACGCCCATGTACGGCGCTTTTATGGGCGGTGTGCTTATCGAACCGACGTTTATGCAAATGGCAGCCGAGGGAAAAGCCTTTAGCGTTTATGGCATCCCTTGCGTGCCTGCAAACTATGCGCAGACGGTTATTCCCATTCTGCTCACGGTTGCGTTGATGTCCGTGTTCGAGAAGTTCTTGCGCAAGCACATGCCCGATTCGCTCACCACGGTCTTTACGCCGCTTTGCACGCTTGCCCTGACTGTCCCCTTTGCGCTTTGCCTGCTTGCTCCTCTTGGTTCTTGGTGCGGTAACGGTTTGGCGGTTGTCTTTGAGTTCCTCGGTGCCGAGGGAGGTATCGTGGCGATTATTGGTGGCGGCTTGCTTGCAGCAATTTGGTTGCCCATGGTCATTACGGGCATGCATGTTGCGGTCATCATGATTGCCATTGCAAACTTTATGTTGACGGGCTCTGACAGCTTTATTCTGGTCGCCCCTACGGTTGCGCTGTGGGCTGCCTATGGAGCGGAGATTGCGACATGGCTCAAACTCCGTAACAAGGAGGAAAAGAGCCAATGTGCCGGGTATGTTGTCGCCCAGCTCATCGGAGGCGTCGGCGAGCCGTTCATCTATGGCATGATGTTCCGCTATCGCAAACTGTTCGTTGCCTGCATGGCGGGTTCGTTTGTCGCCGGTGCCGTGGCGCTCGCCTTGCATGTCAATGCTTACCTCGCCGGTGCTGCCTCCAACGTGCTCAATATTATGACGTTTGTTGGCGGCGGCAACGAGAACCTGATCAGTGCCGTCATCGCTTCGGCGGCTGGCTTTGTCGTAAGCTTTGCTGTGGCTTGGTTCTTTGGCTTTAGCGAGGATGAGCTCGAGAACGGTCCGATTTCCGAGCGCTAGAAAAGCGGTCGCATATAGGTGGTTCAGCTCAAAAAAGTGCCGTCTATAGATGATTCCGCAGGGCGGTATGTTTGCTGCCGCCCTGCATATTATGTCGAAGGGGTTGTTGCTACATATGCTTATCAGCGAGGCTATTCAAGCTATTCGGGATTATTGTGACGGCATTGATGCTTTTACCGGGAAGCCCATCGAGCTTGCGACGACGCGCGATCAGGTGCTTTACGGCGACATCGATCAGCAATGTACCGGAATAGTTACATGCATTTGGGCTACGGCGGAGGTGATTCGTCGTGCCAAGGAGCTTGGCGCTAACCTGATTGTTCCTCATGAGGCACTGTTCTGGAACCACGGAGACCGCCGTGAAGTGGTTGCGGGGAACAAGACCTTTGAGGCAAAGTGCGCTTTGCTTGACGAATGGGGTGGCGCGGTCTGGCGTTGCCATGACTATATCCACTCGGGTGTGCCGCTCGCCTCGGACGGTTCGATGGTCGACGGCATCTTTTACGGATTCGCGGTCAAGATGGACTGGCTTGGCTCCGCGGTAGACGAGACATTCATGAGGTACCGCATTGAGCCAACGCCGGCCCGCGATCTTGCGCAGGCGCTCGTACACAAGCTTGGATTAAACGGGACGCGCTTGATCGGCGACGGTGACGCGCTCGTCCGCAATGTCGAGATTCCAATGCACGTCATGGGGCGAGATAACGACGAGATTGCCCATATCGACTCCGAAGGCATCGATTGCATTTTGACCATGGAGTTTATCGACTTTACGGTGAGCGAGTACATCCGCGACGCCGCAATGCTCGGTCAGGGAAAATGCGCCATCCATATGGGTCACTTTAATGGCGAGGAGCCGGGCATGGAGTATATGGCGAAATGGCTGCCCGCCGCGCTCGGGGACGCTGGCGCAGGTCTGCCGGTTACCTTTGTCCCCATGGGAGATACGTATCAGTACGTGCTGGCATAAATAGAACAGGGCCGCGACGCCATATAGGTATCGCGGCCCTGTCTGCGTTTCCCCAGATAAAACCTGCCAAAATAAACCTGTCCCCTTTCGGAAGGTCGGCAACTATTAATGTGGTTCAGGTTGAGCATACGCGAGCGAGCAGGTTCCGGGTGCGGCAAGGTGACGTGAAACAAGCGTGCGCTGATCTTTTGGTTGCGCCCGTGCAGTTGAACGTCAGATTGCCGCGTCCGGAACCTGCGTAGCGCCGAGCGGTTACGCCGTTTGTAAAACGGCGTAACTTAAAGATTCATGTTGCCGTGGATATAGGGGGCGACCTCGGGGGAGATATGGCCGCAGCCTAGGTTGCGCAGGGCAGATTCGATGGCGGCGGGAAGCGGGGCCTTGCCCTCGTCGTTGACCGCGGTGCTGCCGAGGGCGGCGATCTTGGCGACGTCTGCCGGCGCGGCCTCGATATGCATGCAGCCGCCGACGAGGCGTGCGCGGACCTGGTTCAGGCCAAGGTCGTGCAGATAGTCCTCACAGGTGCGGATTACATCGACCTTCTCGCGCGTGAGCTCCTCGCCCGTGGGGACACGCGTGGCCAGGCAGGCTCCTGCCGGCAGGTTCCAGACGGGGTATCCCCAGGCGCGCAGCAACTCGCGCTCCTCGTCCTTGGTAAAGCCGACCTCCATAAGCGGCGAGCGCACGCCGAGCTCCTGGGCGGCGCGCATGCCGGGGCGGTAGTCGCCGCGGTCGCTTGCGTTGCTGCCGTCGATGACGGTGGGAAAACCCAGCGACCTGGCGTGGTTGACGATGGCGGTAAAGCCGGCGCGCTTGCAGTGGTAGCAGCGGTCGGCGTCGTTGCAGGCTACCTGGGGGAGCTGCAGCTGATCGACCGAGAGGTTGAGCACGGGGAGCTTGAAATGCGGCCCCTTATCGGCCTGCCCGTCAACCGCCCGCTCAAACGAAGCCTGCTCGGGCGTGCCGATGAGCGGCGTGGTGAGGTGAACGAGAAGCGTGCTGGCGGGCATGATGCGGGCGCAGACCGCGGCCAAAAAGCTGCTGTCGACGCCACCGGAAAAGCCGATGGCGACGCGTCCGTATGCCAAAAGCAGCTGCTCGAGCGCTGTGAGTTTGTCCTGAAGCCCCTCTGCGGGTGCGGTGGTGTCTGAAAGCATAAGTCGATCCTTGCCGTTGAGTACTCGGTCGAAAACTATAATCCTACCGAGTCGCTTGTCATAAGACTTCTATCTATGTAACGAAAGTGCAATATGCTATATACGTTATATACAAGTTTACAGGTGCGGTAAAGTTGCGGGAGTACAGCAGCGCGAAGAGATGGGGGACTGATATGATCAAGGCCGTTATTTTTGACATGGACGGAACGCTGGTCGACACCGAGCGTTTGGGTATCAAGGCGTGGAAGGCGGGTGCGGCCGAGCTGGGATTCGCAATTGATGATGCGCTGATCCATCAGTTTATCGGCCGCACGCTGCCTGATGTCATGGACATCCTTGATGGGCATTACGGCGGTCGCGAAACCGCTGAGGCAATCTATCGTCGCCATAGGGAGATTCGCGACGAGATAGTCAAGACCGATCTGGAGCTTAAGGACGGTGCCGCCGAGTGCCTCGACGAGCTGCTGGCTGCGGGCTATCACGTGGGCCTTGCGACGTCGTCGCGCCATGTTACCGCCGAGCGCAACCTTAAGATGGTCGGTCTCTTTGACAAGTTTGAGACGGTGACCTGCGGCGAGGGCGTCGTGCATGGCAAGCCCGACCCCGAGATGTACCTGCTCGCCTGCGAGCGCGCGGGCTTTGCCCCCGAGGAGTGCGCCGTGGTCGAGGATTCCCGCAACGGCTGCGTCTCGGGCATCACGGCCGGCTGCCGCGTCTTTGCCGTTCCCGATATCGTGCCGCTGCCGCAGGACGTGGTGGATGGCTGCGAGGCTGTGCTCGATACGCTGTTTGATCTGCCGGCAGCGGTCAAGGCCGTGCGCTAAAGGTAGGCGCCTAGGTTGATGGCGGTGGCTTCGGTGTGACTGCTTGCCTGGGTGCTGGCGCGCTCCAGTAGAAACGGGCGTACGAGCTCTTGACGGTTAATGTCCTCGGTGGGCGTGACCGTGGTGACGGTACGCGCGGCGGAGCCGATGCGGACTCGTTTGGTCTTGGCGGCGGGCTTGTCCTCGATCTGCTCCATGAGCAGCTGCACACCCTTGCGGCCAATTTCGTAGCCCGGCGGTGCCACGGTGGTAAGGGGAACCGACCCGCTCCATGCAAGGGGGTTGCCGTCACAGCCGGCCACGCGGACCTGCTCGGGGACGGAGATGTCTTTGTCGGTCAGCGCCGAGATAACGCCCGAGGCCAATACGTCGGTCAGACCGATGACAAAATCGGGGCGCTCGTCAGCAGGGCGCTCGGCAATCTGGGCACCGATACTGTAGCCGTCGGCTGCGGTATTCCACTCTCCGGCGTCGATGACCTCAATTTTGATATCGGGATACAGGGCAAGGGCCTTGTGAATGCCAAGTACGCGCAGGGTGAGCTGCATGAATGCCGCTCTGCCCACAACGGTGATATGACGTGCGCCGCGGGCGATGGCGAGCTCGGCGATAATGCGCCCCTGCGCCTCGTTGTCGGCGGCCACGTAGTAACCGGGCTCGGAGCAATGGATGTCCAGATGGACGATCGGCACGGGCATCTTGGTCATAGCGGGGTGCCAATCGGGAGATGCCATGGGCTGCACCATGACGCCGGACATCTGCGTGCCCATAAAATAGCGCAGGTAATGGTCCTCGAGAATGTTGTCGTTATCGGCGTTGGCGATGAGCAGGTCGTAACCATGCTTGCGGGCCTCGTTATGGGCGCCGCTGGCAATTTGGAGCGAGAAGCCGTGGTCAAGGCGGGGGAGGACCAAGCCAAAGGACTTGGTGGTGCCGCCTGCAAGCTGACGGGCGCTTTGATTGGGCAGGTAGCCCAAGCGATTGATGGTCTCGTTGATGAGTTTGAGGGTCTCGGGGCGCAGCTTTTCGGGATGGTTGAGCGCGTTGGATACCGTGCCCAGCGAGACCCCCGCCTCGCGCGCGACGTCGCTGATTTTTACCTTTGCCATACCGGCCCCTTTGATGCGTTTCAAGTACAAGGCAGATTGTAGCATCGCCCACCCCTAGGGTGTCAAAGCCTGCCAAAAAGGGACAGGTTTATTTTGGCAGGTTTTATCTGGGGAAACGCCGTTGCCAGCGCGACCACCACGAAGGGGACAGGCACCTTTGTGGTGGTTTGAGACGCCCGGGCCTTCAATTGTCTCGATCTGTAACATCTGGACGGCAAAACCGCCTCCACCTGTTACAGATCGAGACATAGTGCTGGGGCCGAACCGTAATGTCTCGATCTGTAACACTAAGCCGGCTTATTGCGGCCCAGATGTTACAGATCGAGATCTTTCGCCGGGACAGAGCGCCGGCCGGTCCAAACTACCACGAAGGTGCCTGTCCCCATTGTGGCGGTTTGGACCGGCTGGGCATGTGTGCATCGGGTGGTATCTAAGTTGAGATACCACTTCTGGTATATCAGCTTGCGCTTGCGTGAGTACAATACTCGAACGTTATACGTCTCAGCGCCCCCTGTGCGTGGACGTCTTGCAGTCACGCGAACGAAGGGATTTATCCTATGTGCGGAATTGTCGGCTACACCGGCTCTGATATTGCAAAGAACATCCTGGTCACAGGCCTTAAGCGCATGGAGTATCGCGGCTATGACTCCTCGGGCGTCGCGCTCGAGGTGGGCGAGGGCGCCGCGGCGCACCTCGACGTTATCCGCCGCGTGGGTAAGGTTGCGGGCCTGGAGAGCGAGCTTTCCAATATCGATAGCGACGCAACCTGCGGCATCGGTCACACCCGCTGGGCCACCCACGGCAAGCCTTCTGTCGTTAACGCTCACCCCCACACCAGCTGCGACGGTCGTATCGCCATCGTCCACAACGGCATCATCGAGAACTTCGCCGAGCTGCGCGAGGAGCTGGAGGGCCGCGGCCATCACTTTAAGAGTGAGACCGATACCGAGGTCTTCGCGCATCTGATCGAAGAGGCCTATGCCGAGACACACGACCTGATGGCCTCCGTGCGCGAGGCTTGCACCCACGTGGTGGGCGCCTATGGCTTGGCCGCCGTGTGCGCCGACGAGCCTGGCGTAATCGCCGTGGCCCGCAAGGATTCCCCGATCGTGGTCGGCATGGGCGAGACCGGCTCCTACGTTGCCTCCGACGTGATCGCGCTCATCGACGCCACCCGTGATGTCGTGGTGCTCGAGGACGGTCAGTTTGCCAAGCTCACGCCTGCGGGCGTCGAGTATACCGACGAGGCCGGCAATGTCATCGAGCCCAAGGTCACCCACATCGATTGGGATCTGGACATGGCCGAAAAGGGCGGTTATCCCGACTTTATGCTCAAGGAGATTCACGAGCAGCCTCGCGTCGTGCGCGACACGCTGGTGGGTCGCATGACCCCTGCCGGTGAGCTCGATATCGACGAGCTGGGCCTTTCGCTCGAGGAGCTCAACGATATCGACCGCGTGTATGTGATTGCCTGCGGCACCAGCTACCATGCCGGACTCATCGCTAAGAACCTTATTGAGGGCTGGGCTCGTATTCCTACCGAGGTCGAGGCGGCAAGCGAGTTCCGCTACCGCAACCCCATCATCACGCCGACGACGCTCGTCGTGGCCGTGTCCCAGTCGGGCGAGACGGCCGACACCCTTGCCGCCATTCGCGATGCGCGCATCAAGGGCGCCAAGGTCTTTGGCATCACTAACGTGGTGGGCAGCCCGGTGGCGCGCGAAAGCGATGGCGTCATCTATACCAAGGCCAACAAGGAGATTGCGGTTGCCTCGACCAAGAGCTTCATCGGTCAGGTCGTTAGCCTCACGCTTTTGGCCCTGCTGCTGGCGCAGGTCAAGTACCGCCTGACCACCAAACAGGCACGCATGATGTTCCGCGAGCTTTCCGATACGGCCGAGCAGATCCAGTGGATTTTGGACACGCAGACCGAGGCCGTGCACGAGGCCGCCCTGCTGTGCAAGGACGCGCAGTCGGCGCTGTTCGTGGGCCGCGGTATGGGCGCTGCCATCTCCTACGAGGGCGCACTCAAGCTCAAGGAGGTCAGCTACCTGCATGCCGAGGCGTATGCTGCCGGCGAGATGAAGCACGGCCCCATCGCGCTGATCGATCCGGGCTTCCCCGTCATCGCGGTGGCAACCAAGAGCGCAACGTACGATAAGACGGTGTCGAACCTCATGGAGTGCAAGGCGCGCGGTGCCGAGGTCATCGTCGTTGCTACCGAGGGCGACGAGGAGATCAACAAGATCGCCGACTGCATCATCCGCGTGCCGGCCGTCCGCGACGTGTTCAGCCCCATCACGGCGAGCGTCCCGCTGCAGCTGCTCGCCCGCGAGGTCGCCGTCCTGCGCGGCTGCGACGTCGACCAGCCTCGAAACCTCGCCAAGAGCGTTACTGTCGAGTAATTGTTGTTCCGCCGTTCTAGCGACCAAGGCCCGGCTCCGTTGTAGCGGGGCCGGGCCTTGTTGCATTTGCCCAGATAAAACCTGCCAAAATAAACCTGTCCCTTTTTGGCAGGTTAGCGGAGCTTGCTGGTCTCGAAGTACTCGGGGAACTGGTCCAGAACCTCCGTTTGGTTACGGAACATCATGTGCAGGTGCTTGCTGACCAAAAAACTCGCCTCGATGGGGTCGCGACCGGCGATAGCGCGGCGGATTTGCTTGTGCTCGTTAACAGTCTCCTGATTGTCGAGTGTCTGCGTGGCGGCGCGCAGCCAGCGGAAGCGCTCCAGGTCGGCATTGGTCGCCTCGAGCCAGGACCACACGGTACTGCGACACGCGATGCTAAAGATCATGCGGTGCATAAGGTTGTCGCTTAAAAAGAAGCCGATGCGATCCTCTTCGGCCATGGTCTTTTCCTGCAGCGCGATGGCTCGGTCGAGCTGCTCGATGCCTGCTGAGGTGGCACGGGCGCAGCACTCCACAATCACCTGCTTTTCCAGGTGCTCGCGAATGTAGCAGGCGCTCTCGGCAAGAGTGAGGTTGATGGGCGAGACATAGGTGCCGCTTTGGGGCACGGTACGCACCAGGCCCTCTTGCGCCAGACGCACCAGCGCCTCGCGCACAGGGGTTCGCCCCATATCCAGGTCGTCGCAAAGCTGTTTGACGCCCAGCTTTTCGCCCGGCTTGTAGTCCAGGTAGACGATTTTGCGTCGAATGGTGTGGTAGGACTGGTCCTGTAGGCTCGTTTCCTGCTCGCCGACGTGCATCGATTCTTCCATAGTGCCTCGCAACCGTTCTATCACACTGATATGTCAGCTGTTAATTATGCCGCGAATCAGCTCTCCGCGGTGGGTAATTCGGCTGTTGCCCAAGAACTATTGCGGCGCCTTAGTCTGTGTTTGCGCGCAGTTGTGCTCAATATTGCCGTATCATAAGCCGTCGCAAACGTGAAATAGAAAGAAGGAATCCCATATGCAACTGGCGAATATCCTACGCGAGCGCTGGAAGGGCGTCTTGTTCTGCCTGATCGTCGCCATCCCCGCGACGTTGCTCGGCAAACAGATTGAGGTGGTCGGCGGGCCAGTGTTTGCCATCCTCTTTGGCATGGTCCTGGCGCTCGTCTTTCCCAAGAATCGTCGCGAACAGCTCGCCGCCGGTGTCACCTATACGTCTAAAAAAGTCTTGCAGTACGCGGTAATCCTGCTTGGTTTTGGCATGAACCTCTCGCAGATTCTGTCCAAAGGCGCTCAGTCGCTGCCGATTATCGTGGCGACGATCTCGACCTCGCTTGTCATCGCCTTCGTGCTCTGCCGCGTCATGAACGTGCCGGGCAAGATCGCGACGCTTGTGGGTGTGGGTTCGTCGATTTGCGGCGGTTCTGCCATCGCCGCGACCGCGCCCGTCATCGATGCCGACGATCGTGAGATTGCCCAGGCTATTTCGGTCATCTTCCTGTTTAACGTTATCGCGGCGCTCGTGTTTCCGACGCTCGGCGGCATGCTCGGGCTGACCAACGAGGGCTTTGGTCTGTTTGCCGGCACCGCCATCAACGACACTTCGTCCGTAACGGCTGCGGCGAGCGCTTGGGACAGCATGCATCCCGGTGCCAATGTGCTCGAGAGCGCCACGGTGGTCAAGCTCACCAGGACGCTGGCCATTATTCCCATTACGTTGGTTCTCGCATGCTGGCAGATGCATCTGGCGCGCAAGGCCGGCGGCGACGCCAAAAGCACGTTCTCGCTTAAACGCGCGTTTCCCATGTTTGTGCTGTTCTTTGTGCTGGCGAGCGTAATCACCACGGTGCTTCAGCTTCCCGCGTCCATTACGGCGCCCATCAAGGAGCTTTCGAAGTTCTTTATCGTGATGGCCATGGCGGCTATTGGCTTTAATACCGATATCGTCGAGCTGGTCAAAAAGGGCGGTAAGCCCATCGCATTGGGCTTTTGCTGCTGGATTGGCATTGCGTGCATGAGTTTGGGAATGCAGCACGTGCTGGGAATCTGGTAGAGAAGTAGCTTATTTGCGTGCTGCATGCTGGTGAGCGCATGCCTGCGGTGGAGCGATAGGAGCTCTTGCGGGTATGGCTTGTCCGCAGGTTTATAGGTCCCGAAGAGCTCTTATCGCCCCGCCAGGATGGCGATGCGGGGCAACTCATATACTCGCAGGACGGCGGCCTCTGCCCTATAGTGTTTGGTGAGCAATATCGTTCAATTTTGAAACACTCGCCCGCGCGGCCGTCGGTGGCGGCGTGGCGTCGAGGACGGGACGCAATATGAACAGTGACGCCAAGCTACAAATCTTGATCGAGGCCTTGGCTGCTGCCGGGGCCTCGGCGTTGGCAATCGATGGGCATGGACACGTGGCGATTTCGACCATGGATGATGTCGCGCTCGAGCAAGATGTCGCGGCATTTGTCGCCGAGCGCCTGGGGCGCGTGGGCAACGGCACGCGCCTGGTGATGGGGCATGCGGGAGGGCGCTTGAGCCTCACGGTGCGTCCGGTCGCCAAGGAAGACGGCGCGCTTTGGGTGGTCGTGATCCGCGAGGTGCGCGGTGTGGCGGCACACGCGGGCATTGAGTGGCTTAACGCAGATGAGGTCGAGGCGCGCTACGAGGCAAGCGCGTACGGCATTGTCGAGGGTGCCGCTGCGGTCTCTGGCCCCGTCTGCGAAAGCTATGCCCGCGGCGTGCCCCTCATGTTGGAGGGCGAGCTGGGTGCCGGCCAGGCAGAGATTGCAAAACGCCTCTATCTGGATGGGCCTTATGCTGACGAACCCTTTGTGTCCGTGGCACTTGACGAGCTCACAGATCGCGGCTGGCGCCATCTGCTCAAAAGCTCGGAATCGCCGCTGTTCCAGGCAGGGCTGACCCTTTGTATTGGCGGCTGGCATGCACTTTCGCCGCAGCGTCTGCGCGAGCTTGTCTCTACGATGACCGACACGGCGCTGGCCGCGCGTTGCCATGTGGTTCTGACGGCAAACGATATGCCGGGCGGTGGCGAAAGCGAACAGGCCGCTTTTGTAACCGAGCGCTTGGCGTGCGCAGTGAGTGTGGCGCCTGCGATTGCCGAGCAGGGTGGCGCATCGAAAAAGGTCGCGCAGTATTTGTCGTATCTGTCAGATGTCTTTGGAACTGCCGCTCCGAGTATGTCTGAGGAGGCTGCCTCGACACTCAACGGCTATCGCTGGCCACGTAACTATCTGCAGCTTCGCGAGGTCTCGGAACGACTCTATATATTAGTAGGGCCGGGTGTGGCGGAGCGCACGGTGGCGGAGGAGGTGCTCGCCCAGGAAGACGTCATCAAAACCGCAACCTTTGGCACTCCGACGCTCGACAGCGACCTGTATATCCTGCGTCCACTGACCGATACCGAACGCGACATCGCGCGGCTGGTCGTAGGCTACCTTCAGGGCAACCGGACCCGCGCTGCCGAGGTGCTGGGAATAAGCCGCACGACCCTGTGGCGCTTGCTGAAGGACGACGACCGCTGAGCGAGGCGCTCGTGACCGCATGCAGCGCGTGTGCTACAGTCCAAAGCGGTAATGATTCGATTGCGTTACGGCGTGCGGGGGCGTATGACGGAGACTTCAAAACCAAATCGGGCTCGAAAGCCCACGGCGCCGGTCAACCGTCGCACGACTTCGCGGACGTGGGGCAAAAGCGCCTCAGGCTTCGACGGCTCGTTCAAACGCACTAGATATGGCTATCCTTCGGCAAGCGCTCGCTTGGCCATGCAGGCCGAATCGTCGCTGTGGGTCCGTAAGCGTGTGGTGGGGTCAAAGCTCAAGCACGATGGAACGCTCGGCTTCATTAGCCGTGGCGCTGCTCGCCGTAGCGGCCTCAATCCCGCAGGCTGGCATCGTTATGTGCCGATCGTGGTCATTGCCGCGATAATCGCCATCGCGCTCGCGGCACTTGGTTACGCCGGCGGCGGGGCCGACCTGAGTGCGATGTTCGGGTCTGCTGAGCTCGCGCATGCCGGCACGGAGCTTGTCGAGGGCGCTCAGGCCCAGACGGGCGTGGCGCCTCAGCGCGGCGTTGTTGCCGCTGCCGCAACGATCGCCGATGCCCAAAAGGGCGAGGATGAACAAGGCAGCGAAGCCGAAGCGACCCAGACGAACGAAATGACGACAACCCCATCGGCAAGATAAGTTGCGAGTGGGGTGGCTAATTTGGGACGGGCTTTTTAGCTGCCCAAGTGTCGAATGCCAACAACGGTTCATTCGATGTCAGTCGCCAACAGCGAGCGAGCCGCATTTGTGCCAAGGTGACGTGAAATGAGAGGGCGCTGACCTTTTGGTCGCGCCCTCGAAATTGAACGTCAGATTGGCGTGAATGCGGCTCGCGCAGCGTCAGCGGGGCCGCCGTTCGTTAGAACGGCGGAACTAATTACCTGACGTACACGACGTTGTCGCGGCGGGGTTTGGCCTGGGGAAGCACGTCTTCGGCATAGCCCAGAATACAGTTGCCCACACCGCGCAGGCTTCCGTCGGCGGGCAGACCCCACTTGGCCAGCAGTTCCAATCCCTCGGGTGAGTCAAAGACCTCGTGCGCGCGGTGGATCCAACACGAATCGACGCCCAGCGCATAGGCTGCGTTGAGCAGGTTGCCCATGGCGAGTGAGCCGTCTTCCAGGTGCGTGGGCACGCTGCGGTCGACGAGTACCACCACAACGGTCTTGGCGCCGTAGAAGGGATCTCCCTCGCTACCCATAGCCTGGGCGTTGAGCTGCGAGAGGCGCTCGACGGTTGCGGGGTCGGTGACGGCGACGAACGTGACCGGCTGGCGTCCCATGCCGCTCGGCGCATACTGGCCGGCTTCGATAATGCGTGCGAGCTTCTCGGCCTCGACAGGGCGATCGCTGTATTTGCGGCAGCTGCGGCGGTGGATGAGTGCCTCGATGGTCTCCATGTGTCCTCCTGACGTTGGTCTCGATGCCTCGTTCTTACCCGCCGAACCAAAACCGTAATCGCGCCGTCGGCCCCAAACAATGCAAGCGACCGAGTGGAAAAGCTGGTTTGCATAAAACTTCAGCCAGAATGTGACAGACCGGTGGGATGATTAAACGTTTTATCCCGTCTACCCTGCGGTTTTTACCATTTGCCTAAATGATGCGCGCATAAGCTCTGATAAAGGTTTTACTAAAGGAGTACCAACGTTTATCAACGCGCCATGGTGGCGCCGGGCCAGGAGGTAACATCATGTTCCAGGCTGGAGATGTCGTCGAGACCGACTTCGAAGGATTTCTGAAGCTGTTGCGTTCCAAGACGCGCGCTTTCGTGTCGATCAACGATCACGAGTACTACATTACGCACACCGATGGCTATTGGCGTGTTCAGGATTGCGAGGCCCTCAACGATAAGGGGCACTTTACTGACTGCTCCGAGCTGGTCAACACGGTCTGCGAGGTCGTCGAGCTGCCTTGGATCTGCGGCAAGAGCCTGCACGACAGCTTCTCGGGCGCCACGGTCTACGAGGCCGTCGCTGCTTAACAGCCAACAATCGATATTCTCTCGCAACCGTCGGCGCCGCCCCGCGCCGGCGGTCTTTTTTGTCGATATGTTATATAGGTCGCACGTCCTGCACGGCCGCCCTTGACGATAGTCGGTTGATTTTCAATCTCAACGCAACAGCCTGAACGGGTCCCGCGTTTCCGCAGCTAGCGCAACGCGGGAATAGCTCCCGGCACCTGGCCGTCGCCTCGTTTCCGCAGGTGGAGAGGCTGTGGAGGCCGGTGCCACCATGCCGCCGCCGCATGCTCCGCCAGCCCGCCGCGCAGCCGTTCCGGACTCAGC
>UROC01000020.1 GCA_900549345.1 uncultured Collinsella sp. | reverse complement strand
TAACTCGAGGGCAAGAGGGCAGCCGGTCGTGTCAATTCCGGTCTAACAGAGCCTTGATTTTTCCTATGACAGCCGTCTCCCAACTGTTCGGGAGACGGCTTTTTTTGCTGCGGAAAAGCTTCGAAACATACAGTTTGCTGACGTGCTGACCAAAACTTTGCCATGAGCTTGACGGGCTGGTCAGCTTTTGGTCAGCGATTGGTTTGACATCGAAAACCAAGATTGCGATTGCGCCGCTTTGCACTCTGACCGCTCAGACAATGGTGGTACGGGCATTCGCCCGGCACTGCCATGAGAGGAGCGGCCGTGAACAAGAGCAAGCGCATCGCCATCAGTCTGGTCGCGGGCGTGCTCGCTGCTCTGCTCTGCATGGTTTACGGCTCGTCGATCCGCTCGCAAGCCGAACAGGTCCAGGCTGAGACCTTGGCCAAGTACGGTGGCGATCGCGTCGAGGTTTGCGTCGCGGCGCGCGATATCGATGTGGGCGAGACCCTCGATGAGACCAATGTCATAACCCAGGAATGGCTGACGAGCCTGCTGCCGCGTGACGCAGCGACCGAGCTGCGCCAGGTGCGCGGCGACGTGACGACTTCGCGTATTCCCAAAAACGCCGTGATCTGCAATGTCTACACCAAGGCCGAGAGCCGCAAGCTCGAGGTGCCTAAGGGCAAGGTTGCCGTTTCGGTGGCGGTCGATGCCGAGCACTCGGTCGGCGGTGCCACGGGCGTGGGCAGCTACGTGGATGTGTATGTGCAAAAGGACGGCGTGACCGATCGGCTGTGCGGCGCGCACGTGATCGATACCAGTGAGGATTCCGGTGCCACGCGCGAGGGCAAGATCGAATGGGTGACGTTGGCGGCTGACCCCGAAGACGTCAAGGAACTGCTGGGAGCCTCGGGCAAGGGAACGGTCAGCTTGACGATTCCCGCCACGGCGCGCGGCAAAAAGAGCGGAGGCGACGAGTGATGAAGGCGATCTGGCTTGCGTGCTGCGCGTGCGGCGATTACGGGCTGTTGCAGCGGGAAGTCGAGGGCCGTGATGTGGGTGCACAGGTGCTTCGCGTGGGTGACCTGGACGGGCTGGTTTCCATGGCGCGGGCGTTTCCGTCGCGCCGCGGGGCTGCCATCATCGCGGCGTCTCTGTTTGATACCGAAGATGTGCGCAAGACTGTTGCGCGCCTGACGGCCGAAGGCCGCGTGAGTCGCGTGGTCGTGTTGATAGAAGCGCTCGATCCGTCGGATATCGAGGGGCTGTTTCGCGCGGGGGCGACCGAGGTCATCGCTGCACACAGTATATGCGGCAACGGGCGCGCGGGCGAGGGAGCGGTTGATTCCGATCGGAGCATGACGATTGAGCCCGATGCTTTTGTTGATAGGGAACCCGGGGCGCCTCGCGCTACAAGAGGCCCGCGTGTTGATGATTATGGAAAAGCGGAAGCCGAGCATGGTCGGCGCCCCCGGAACCCCCTTGTATACGATGACGCTGGAGGGCCGGCGCAGCATGCTGGCGATTCCCCGGCTGTAGATATGGGATACGTGCACGGCGTAAGCCTGGTCGATGAACTCGACGAGGTGGAGGGGCTTGCCGGGAACGACAATGTTCGTGTCGATGCGACCGTGAAGTCTCCAGACTCGGTCCCGCAGACCGAGCAACCTGCCATGCCGGCTTGGGCGCAGCACATGAGCGCTGCCGGGGAGACGGGGACGTTGCCGCCCGTGCCGGCGCCGCCTGCCCCCACGCCGCCGGCGGATGCCGCCGCTCCGTCGCATCGAGCCCCGGTTGTCTGCGTCGTCTCGGGTTCGGGCGGTTGCGGCAAGTCGACGATCGTCGCCGCTATGGCGCACACGGCGTCGCTGCTGGGCCTGCGTGCTGCCGTGCTCGACTTGGACCTGATGTTTGGAAACCTCTACGACCTGTTGGGCGCCGATACCCCGCATGACATGGCGACGCTTATCGAGCCGTCGGCGGCGGGCACGCTCACCGAGCCGGATATCGTAGCCGCTTCGATGCGCGTGGCGCCGGGCGTTACGCTCTGGGGTCCCGTCGCGGCGCCCGAGCAAGCCGAGCTCATGGCACGTCCGGTGGAGCTACTGCTTGATGTTCTGCGTCGCGAATCCGACGTGGTCTTTATCGATACCTCGGTCTTTTGGGGCGACGCCGTGGCGGCTGCGGTGGCGGCGAGCGACCGTTGCCTGGTCGTTGGCGATGCGGCGGTGTCGTCCGCGGCATCGGCATCGCGCGTCATTGAACTGGCAGGTCGAGTAGGTGTGCCGCGCACGCGCATGAGCGCCGTGTTCAACCGGTTCGGTGCGCGCGGGGCAGACGAGGACGTCGCCATGCGCTTTGAGATTGCCTGTGCGTTAAGCTCCAAGATTCGTATCGCCGATGGCGGGCAGGATCTCGCCGCGCTCATGGCGTTTGGGCGCGCTGACGAGGCAGTGGGGCAGACCAGCGCTTTTGCGACTAGCGTGCGCGAGGCCACGCGCGAGATGCTCGTGGAACTGGGGTGCGCCGTCGGCCCTTGGAGCGATATGGTCGCCGACCGTGCAACGCGCACCGAACGCCCGCGTATCCGCCTTCCCTGGTCGCGCGAGGGTGATCAGCGATGAGCCTGCAAACGAGGATTAAGGCTGCCGGCGCTGCGGCGGCGGCAGCGCCTGTAGATGCGGGGCGTCGCCGCGCCGTGAAACGACGCACCAAGCGCGCCGTGATGGACCGCATGGGTTACGACGAAGTGGCGCGTATCAGCGCCTATATCGACCCGGCACTTGCCCGCTCGGAATTGCGTCCTGCGGTGGAGGTGGCGCTCAATGTTGAGGAGCCGACCGATCTCGCGACGCCCGAGCGCGAGACCATCATCGACGAGATTTTGGATGACGTGGTGGGCTTGGGGCCGTTGCAGCCGCTCATCGAGGACGACACCGTTACCGAGATCATGATCAACGGCTGCCGCTCGGCTTTCTTTGAACGCGGCGGCGTCTTGTACCCCATCGAGCATGCGTTTGAGGATGATGAGCAGATCCGTGTGCTTATCGACCGCATTATCTCGCCACTTGGCCGCCGTATCGACGAGCGCAGCCCCATCGTCAACGCCCGCCTCAAAACGGGCTATCGCGTCAACGCGGTGATTCCGCCTGTGGCGATTGACGGACCGATTCTCACCATCCGAAAGTTCTCGGACCGTATCTGCTCGCTGGACGAGCTCGTGGGGTTGGGATCGCTGCCGCTTTGGTATGCGCAGCTGCTGTCGTGTGCGGTGTCGCTGCGACAGGACCTGGCGGTTGCGGGAGGCACGGGATCTGGTAAGACCACCCTGCTCAACGCGTTGTCATGTGAGATTTCCACCGGCGAGCGCATCGTGACGATCGAGGACTCTGCCGAGCTCAAGTTTGCGCATCATCCGCACGTGGTGCGCCTAGAGGCGCGCGAGGCTTCAATTGAGGGCGAGGGCGCGGTGACGATCCGCGACCTGGTGACTAATGCCCTGCGCATGCGCCCCGACCGCATCGTGGTGGGCGAGGTGCGCGGTGCCGAGTGCTGCGACATGTTGCAGGCCATGAACACGGGCCACGACGGGTCGCTCACCACGCTTCATGCGGGTTCAGAACAGGAGACCGTGGTGCGTCTGACGTTGCTTGCACGTTATGGCATCGATCTGCCGAGCGAGCTCATCGAGGAGCAGATTGCCATGGCACTCGACGGTATCGTGATGTCCGAGCGCCACGCCGATGGCAGGCGCTTCGTCTCCTCGTATTCGGGGGTGCGACGCGCCGCATCGGGCGGCGTAGAGCTCGAGCGCTATGTGACGTTCGATGCCGCCGAGCGCACCTGGACGCTTGACCGCGAGCCGCCGTTTATCGCAGAAGGCCTGCGGTCGGGGACGCTCACACAAGAGGAGGTGGACGAATGGAGATCACTGTGCCCCTCGTCGTAGGGGGCTTGGCAGGGCTTTCTGTCGCGACGGCGTGCGGGGCGGAACCTCGTGTGCCGCAGGTACCGCCGGCGGAGCTGGCACGTCAGGCGCTCGAGACGGTGGCAGAGAAGCTGCCGCGTGAGCTGGTGGAAAACGATCTGCTGAAAAAGATCGCCCGTTCGTGGGCATCGCTGGCTCCGGCGCATCGCCTTGGCCTCGTGATCGAAGATGCTTCGGGACGTTTGGCGTTTCTGCTGCTATCGAGCGGTGTCTGCTGCGTTTTACTAACGATGGTGTCGTTATCGCCCCTCGGATTTGTCTTGGGACTTGTTGCTCCGTTTGCCGTTGGCGCCGCCCGGGATGGCTTTGAGAGCCGGCGCGAGCAACACGATGCAGAAGAGGCAATGCCCGAGGCGTTTACCGCACTTTCCATGTCGCTTGCCTCGGGACATTCGCTGGCCCAGGGCATGCGCTCTGTGGGCGCTCATGCGCAAGAGCCGGTGCATACCGAGTTTTTGCGGGTGGCGGCGGCGATCGATTGCGGCATCTCGGCGACCGACGCGCTCGATGACTTGCTCGTGCGTATCGACGCCCCCGGTCTTTCGCTTGTGACCTTGGCGCTTAAGGTGTCTCAGCGCACCGGCGCTCCGCTTGCCGACTTACTGTCCGAGGCGTCGAGCATGGTGGGGGAGCGCATTGAGCTCAAGCGCCGCCTGGATGTTAAGACGTCGCAGGCTCGCATGTCTGCGCATATGGTCGCGGCGATGCCGGCGGGCATGTGCGCGGTGTTGGCGCTGCTTTCGGCAGATTTTCGTCGCGGTCTTGCGACGCCTGCCGGCGCGGGCGCTGTGGTGCTGGGTCTTGCCCTCAACGCCGTTGCCCTGGTGGTTATCCGGCGCATTATGCGGGTGGAGCTATGAGCGCCCCGGTTGCAGTTGCGGCTTGCCTGTGCGCCCTGAGTGTATTTGTCGCGACGGGTTTGGATCGGGCGGATGCACGCAAGATCGCAGGGGCCTGCAAGCGCGAGGCGGTGCTGGTCGCTGCCGCGGGTCGCTCGGTGGTCGATGCTCTGACCGCGCGAGTGAAGGGCGCGGTTGGAGCGGGCGGCCCGGCGCGAGTGTCGCTCGGCGAAGTGTCCGAGATGATCGATGTTGTGCGCTTGGGTCTTTCGGCCGGTCTTTCGTTTGATGCGGCGCTTGAGATTTTCTGCGCCAACCGCCGGTCAGTGCTGGCTCTTCGCCTTGAGCGCGCCTGCATGGCGTGGCAGGTGGGCGTGGGCACGCGTGAGGACGAGTTGTTGGCCGCCGCGCGCGACCTGGACGTGCGAGCGCTCGAGACCTTTGCCATCACGGTGGGGCAGGCGCTCGCCCTGGGTGCCCCACTTGCCGAGACGCTGGCCGCTCAAAGTCGCGAGATCCGTGCGGCTCATCGCGCCGCGGTCGAGCGCGAGATCGAGCGTGCACCCGTCAAGCTGCTGATTCCCACCGGCACGCTCATCTTGCCGGCGTTGCTTCTGTCCATATTGGGCCCGCTGCTGGGAGCAGGCGGGATGATGTAGGGAGGAATACATGAACACGATGACTGACGCTGCTGGCAAGGTCCAGGGCTGGGCGTTTTGCCGGGCGGCACATGTTCGTCAGCGCGCCAAGGAACTATTGCAGGAGGAGAGCGCACAGGGTACCACCGAGTATGCCATCTTGGTCGGCGTGCTCGTGGTGATCGCGATTATCGCCATCGTCGCATTTAAGGGCAAGGTCCAAGATCTATGGAACGCTATCAGCGAGGGCATCAACAGCCTGTAGAGGGCGAGCGCCCCATCGGGGTGCTGCTGGTGTTTGCTTGCCTGACCGTGGCGATAGCGGCGGTGCTTTGGGGGCTTAACGCCGCGCGGCAGCAGCGTCCTGGGACCGCCTCCGATTTGGGCTCAGATTCGGCGGTGGCGTCTCAAAAAGATGAGATGCGAGATGCGGACGATTCGGATGTCGCTGTCACGGCGCAAACCTTTCTGCGGACGCTCGACAAGCGGTCTGGCACTGCGACGGATTCGCCTGAGGGCAACGCGATTGCGGTCCGGCTTGCATGGTCCGAGGACCGACCGATGACCGAAGCGGCGGCGGATATGCTGCGTGCCTATCGCGAGGTACCCACGGCGCAACTTGCTCTGAGCGGCTATCTCGACATCAAGGGAAACGTGTGGGGCGCCATCGTGCGCGACGAACGCGGCTGGGTCGATATGGTGACAATTGCCGCGGATGCTGGCGATGCTTCGTGTCGTCTGCGCGCCGTGCGCCTGAGCCCGCAGGCAACGGACTCAAAGGAGGGATCGTGAAATGCATGATGTCCTGCGTGAGGAATCTGCCCAGGCGACGGTCGAATACGCCATCGTCACGGTGGCGCTGTTATCGATCGTGCTGGCGATCGCGGGACTTTGGCGTGCCGGCACCGATGGGCGCTTGGCGGCGCTGGTTGAGCGGGCGGCATCCCATGGCGTTGCCTCGACGTCGGTTATCGACGCCGCTGCGGCCGCTAAGGACATCGCGTTGTATTGATGCCGCGCGCGAGGACCGGGCGCAGTCTACGGTCGAGGCCGCTTTTTTGCTGCCGACGTTTCTGACACTCATCCTTCTCGCGCTGCAACCGGTGTGCCTGCTCTATACGCGCGCGGTCATGGAGTCTGCCGCCGCCGAGACCGCGCGGCTCATGACCACGACGACGGCGGAGGACGACGATCTTAAGGAGTTCACCCGCCGCCGACTTGCCGCAGTGCCCAACGTTTCGATCTTTCATGCCGGCGGGCCGTTGTCGTGGGATATCGAGCTTGGCCGGGCCGGTGCGGGTGGCGTCTCGTCCGTGTCCGTTTCCGGCGAGGTCAAGCCGTTGCCTGTGATCGGTGCGTTTGCGCAGGCTATGGGTGGTACCGCCGAGGGCGGCTACGTTGAGCTCAAGGTCGATGTCTCGTATCAATCGCGTCCCGAATGGCTGGAGGGAGATTATGATTCGTGGATTGCTGCATGGGATTAGGCGCTGCCTGTTGCGGGTGACGCAAGGGTTTGCGGCCCGCCGTCGACCAGGCGCTCTCCGCAAACGAGGCGGCTTTATGGGTCGAGCCGGTATCGACCTGTTTATCGAAGACGGTGCCTACACCACGCTCTCCTCTGCGGTGGTCATCTTGGTGGTGCTCACGCTGCTGTTTTCGTCGACCGCGGCGATATGGAGCATGTCGCGTGCCGGGGATACCCAGGTGGCGGCTGATAGCGGCGCGCTGGCGGGTGCCAACGTAGTGTCGTCCTATAACACGGCTGCCACGGTGGTTGATGCGAGCATCTTGAGTCTGGGGCTGGCGGGGTTTGCCACGATCGGGACGGGCTTGGTCGCCATCCTCATCCCGGGTGCCGAGCCGGTTGCCGGCAATATGGTCGACACCGGGATTGAGATCATTAAAACGCGCAACAAGTTTGCCAAAAGCGCATCGGAAGGCTTACAGAAAATCGAGACGGCTCTGCCGTATCTGATCGCCGCGCGTGCCACGCAGGCGGTGTCGGCGCAGGATACCGATAGTGTGACCTATACCGGTACGACGCTTGCCGTGCCCAGGACATCCGAGTCTGACTTCGCTGCGCTCGAGGGGCCCGAGATCTCGACCGATGCCATTAAAGACACATCAGATGATTTAGAGTGTGCGGCCGAGGAGCTGCGGAAGGCTTCTGAGGACACGGCGAAGGCTAAAGAGCGTGCTTGGCTGGCGGATTGTGGTGGGTCTGACAAGGGCTCGGTCGGCAGCTGTTCTTGCATGTGGGAGCGTGCGAAAAGCCTAACGGATCTCTCCGGTGTTCAAAATCCGCATTACTCATCGAGCGTTACGTGGGAGCCCCAAGTTGCCCTTGATCGCGCGAAGGACTACTACCATTGGCGTCTGACAAATGAGAAGCCCCACGGCTCGAGTGTCGAGATGAAGGCAGAGTCTGCGGCGCGTAAGGCGTTTTATACCTATGCGAGCGCGGAGGTCGATCGGGCACATATAACCGAGAACGGAGACAGGGTTTCCTCCTATATTCCGCTGCTGCCGCGCAACTCTGATGAGGTTCGGGCGACGGAACTCTATACCGATGCGGTGTGGCCGACGAGCGTGAACGATGACAAGGCGTATCTGCATTACGGGACGACCTGCCCTAACTATAAGAAAGGGACGCCGAGCGGATTTGCTTCGGTTGCCGATTACGATGGACAGGATAAATGCAGCAAATGCCATTTTGGCGTTTTGTCGCTTGGTGCTGTTGCGGCGCCTTCAACCTCTATCGAAAACGGCTTCGAGTATCACTTTGACAAGTTTAAAGACGCCCTGGAAGGCTACGTCGAATGCCGCAACAAAGAGCTCGAGCTCGAACGTCAGACCGAAGACGAGACCGACCGTGTGAGCAATGCGTTTGACCAGGCCATTAAAGCGCTTTCGGGCGAGCGTCCGCGTATCGCTCCGCCCGGTCGCAACGGCGTGGTTGCCTTTGCGGTTTCGGGTGCCATCTCGAGCCCCGATGAGCTCAACTCTTCGTTTAACACGGCAGTCAGGCTTGGCGATCGCGGTGCCATCTCTGCCGCAGTGCTGGCGCCCGATGAGGCGACGGCGCAAAACAACGTGCTTTCGCGATTTTTCTCGACATTGAAGGAACGCTCGGGTGGCGTTGCCGGCGTACTCGATGGCGTCATGGATGTTTGGGGACGGCTGCTTGTGGGATACGGAGACATCCAAGGTTCGGCCGACGAACTTATGGACGAGATGATTAAGGGCCTAGGAGGGGGCAACGGCGCGTTGGGCTCCATTGCATCGTGGCTCGGCGATACCGTTTCGGCGTCCGTGGCGGCGCTGGGTTTGGAACCGTGCGACTTGCGCCTGCGAAAGCCGGTGCTGACCGATTCCGCCAACGTCATTAAGAGTCCGGGGTCTGACATTGCCGGTTTCTCTCAAGCGCAAGACAAGCTGCGAAGTATTCCGTTGGGCGTGACCGATCCCAAGGCGCTTTGCGAAGCGCTGGAATATCAAGTCGAGCGCACCATCAGCGGCACGACGTTCACGCTTGCGGAGATTCCGCTGCCCGGCGGCGGTTCCATCCCACTTACCGTCGATGTCACCACACTGGCGGGTGCCCTGGGCGGTGGGTCGTAATGGGCATCCGCACGCGCCTGTGCGAGGAGCGCGCCCAGGCGACGGTCGAGATGGCCGTGGTCACGCCCGTCCTGCTGGTTCTGGCGCTTATCGTGTACAACGTCATGGTCTTTGCCGGTGCGGTCGCACGCTTCGATCGCGTGGTGCCCGATATCGTGCTAGCACATGCCGTGGCGCCGAGCGGGGAGGGCGATGGCAGCTCCATCGATGCTTCCGCGACTGTTCAGGCTCAGATCCAACATGCCATGGAAGGCTATGACTTGCTGATCGAGGTCTCGAGCGAACAGGGTGCGACGACATCGGATGGCGGTTTGCTTTCGCTTTCCGGCACGTTTAGGACCTATACCTGCACCATGCGCTATGAGCCGTGGCCGAGCTCGCTCAGCGTCGCCGGCGTTTCGCTGGGGGCACCGGCAAAGTTGTCACACGAGCGCGCGGTGACGGTCGATCCATGGCGTCCGGGGGTGGTCATGTGACCGCGGTCTCGTCCTACATCGCCTACGCGCGGGCACTCAATAGGCTGGGCTGGACGCCGGCCGAGTTTGCGGTGGCGGAGTCGTTTGCCGTGCGCCTGCGTGGCATGCTGGGACGGTGTCCGGTTGCCGCCAACGGTCTGCCGCTCGTCATGGCATTTCCACGCTGCTCTTCGGTCCATACGTGTTTTATGGCCTATCCCATCGACATCGCCTTCATCGATCGCGACGGCAATATCCTCGCGCGCTACGAAAACGTACGTCCCTGGCGTATGTGCTCCTGCCCCGGCGCCTGGGCCGCACTAGAGCGCCCTTCAATCATTGTTTCGACCCCTGCTCTCCAACGCGTGCCGGCTTAAGAATTGGCGACAGCGGACTTTCGTCATACGAAATTTGGTAAGATGGAGGAGAAGATGCATGGATGTTGAGATCCATTCCAACGCTAAAAAGCACCTGACGGAAAAGCAGGTGCTTAGCGCTTGGCTTGCGGTTACTGAGTGCATTCGTCGCGAGTCGAAGGACGAGCCGCCGAGATGGCTTGCGATTGGATGGCTCCCAGACGGACGAAGCGTGGAGCTTGTCGCGGTCGAGCTTGTCCGTGGGTGGCTTATCATTCATGCCTTGTCTCCAGTCCAGAAGAAATTTTGGCAGGAGATTGAACGGGCTCGGCAAAGGGGTCGATGATGGGCAAGACGTATACGGCCGCTAATGGTCAGGTTGTAACGGATGAAATGATTGACGCGTGGTGCGAGTCGTACGAGCGCGGAGAGTTTCCGGATGGCGAACACACCGTTGGTGGGATCGTGCATGGACGGCCCCCACTCTCAGGTGAGGGGACGGCAACGCTGTCGGTCAAGATTCCTCTGGGAATGAAGGAGGCCATTCGTCGACGGGCGGCTGCCGAGGGGATGACGCCAAGTGAGTTTGCCCGTGCGGCTCTGAGCGAAAAACTTCTTGCTGCCGGCTGATGCCTCTGACGTGCCGATTTAAAGAACCGAGGCTGTGCTCAAAAACTTTTTTGAAATTCTCGGTTGACCGGAACGCGTCCTTGGTTATACTAATCAAGCCTTGAAACAAGGCACACCTCAAATGGCTGGGTAGCTCAGTTGGTAGAGCAGAGGACTGAAAATCCTCGTGTCAGGGGTTCGATTCCCTTCCCCGCCACCTTGAATTGACTAGGACCTCTGCAAAGGGGTCCTTTTCTTTTATGTAGGGTTCTGCGGAAACTGCGTCCCAGAATAAGGGCTCAGAACGGGACACACTTTCCGGTGCCTGCCTCCGGCGCGCGTACACACCTCGTCGCACCATTCCGAGCCCGCTCGCCCCAGACATTCCTCCCACTTTCGCGTCACTTTACAGACCGTTCGGTCGCCTGTCCGCACGCGCGGGTATACTCAAAACGATACTTATCCTATGCAATACGATGCGGGTTCGACCTGCATGATCCGAAGGGGGCAGTAATGGAGAGGATACTCGGCGTTAATCTCTCTGGCTGGTTTATTCCCGAGCCTTGGGTGACCCCGTCGCTGTACGCGGCGACCGGTGCATCCAACGCGGCTGAGCTACAGGAGGCCATGGGTACCGCCGCCTATAACGAGCGCATGCGCCGCCATTACGAGACGTTTGTGAGCGAGGACGATTTTCGCCGCATGGCGCAGATCGGTCTCAATGCCGTGCGTCTGCCGGTGCCCTGGTATGCCTTTGGCTCACAGGAGTCCGATGCCTCCTACATATCGGTTGTCGATTACATCGACCGCGCAATTGAGTGGGCTGTCAAGTACGACATCCGCGTGCTGCTCGATCTGGCAACCGTACCCGGTGGCCAGGGCGATTCCAACGATTCGCCCACCACGCCGGAGGCTGTTGCCGAGTGGCATTCGTCCACCAACGGCCGTCATGTCGCACTCGACGTGCTCGAGCGCTTGGCCGATCGCTATGGCGAGGCCGAGAGCCTGCTGGGCATTGAGCTGCTGGACACGCCGCAGATGAGCGTTCGCAAGAGCCTCTTCACCATGACGGATGGCATTCCGGCCCACTACCTGCGCAACTTCTATCGCGATGCCTACGAGCTCGTTCGTTCGTATATGCCCGAGGATAAGATCGTCGTCTTCTCGTCTTCGGGGCATCCCAGCGAGTGGAAGCATTTTATGCGCGGCGCCAAGTACAAGAACGTCTACATGGACCTTCACCTGTACCATTACCGCGACGAGTACGCGCTCGACATCACGAGCCCCCGCGGGCTGACGACGGCGATTTCGCGTAACAAGCGCGAGCTTAAAGAAGCGATTTCGACTGGGTTCCCCGTGCTGGTGGGCGAATGGTCGGGTGCGGCGATCTTTGCCAACTCGTCGGTTACGCCCGAGGGCCGCAATGCCTACGAGCGCGTGTTTATCGCCAACCAGCTGGCTTCGTTTGCGCCGGCTGCCGGTTGGTTCTTCCAAACGTGGAAGACCGAGAAGCGCATTGCAGCATGGGATGCCCGCGCGGCGCTCGGTACGCTCGAACGCGGCATGATTGAATAGGTTGATATGACGCAAAACAGCGCCCACACGGGCAAACTCTATGTGGTCGGTACGCCCATCGGTAACCTGGGCGACCTGTCCCCGCGCGTTGGCGAGGCGTTTGCCGCCGCCGATGCCATCTGCTGCGAAGACACGCGTGTGACGTCAAAGCTGCTGATGCACCTGGGAATTTCCAAGCCGCTTGTCCGTTGCGACGAGAATGTGATCGCCAGCCGCGCCGCCGGCCTGGTCGACCGTCTGCTGGCGGGGGAGACCCTCGCCTTTGCCTCGGACGCCGGCATGCCGAGCGTGTCCGATCCCGGCCAGGCGCTGGTCGAGGCGGCACGTGAGGCCGATGTGCCCGTCGAAGTTATCCCCGGGCCCTCTGCTTGCGTCACGGCGCTCGTTTCGTCCGGCATTCCCTGTGAGCATTTTTTCTTCGAGGGCTTTTTGGGCCGAAAGCACGGCGACCGCGTGCGTCGTTTGCAGCGCCTTGCCGTGGTGCCCGGCGCACTCATCTTCTACGAGTCTCCACATCGCATCGTGGCGACGCTCGAGGCCGTGGCGGAGGTCTTTCCCCAGCGTGAGGTTGCCGTCTGCCGCGAACTCACCAAGCTGCACGAGGAGGTCTTGCGCGGGCCCGCTGCCCAGCTTGCCGAGGAGCTGCGTGCTCGCGGCGAGGTAAAGGGCGAGATCGCGCTGGTCATCGCGCCGCCGAGCGAGGATGAGGAGGCCGGTGTCGTGCCGGTCGGCGCCACGGCAGCGGATCCCGACGAGGCCCTGCGCGAGGATATCCGCGCCGCGCTCGAGGAGGGGGAGCCCGCGTCTGCGGTGGCCAAGCGCCTGTCTCAGAAGTATTCGCGCCGCAAGCGCGATGTCTATGCCATGGTGCTCGATATGCAATAGATGGAGGATATCCAGCCCTTGCGCTAGAATCATCCTCTGTATGCAACGTTTTTCTGGAGGACAAACCCCATGGATCAAAGCAAGCCTTCGTTCTTTATCACGACGCCCATCTACTACGTCAACGCCGATCCGCACCTGGGCACGGCTTATTCCACCGTCATCGCCGACGTTCAGGCTCGCTATCGCCGTTCCGCCGGCTATAACGTCAAGTTCCTGACCGGCATGGACGAGCATGGCGAGAAGGTCGCCGAGGCCGCAGCCAAGCATGGCATGACGCCGCAGGAGTGGACCGATAGCCAGGCCCCGCACTTCAAGGAGCTTTGGAGCAAGCTCGAGATCTCCAACGACGACTTCATCCGCACCACCGAGCCGCGCCAGCATCATGCCGTGCAGTACCTGTGGGAGCGCATGAAGGAGTCCGGCTATCTGTATAAGGGCAGCTACGACGGTTGGTATTGCGTGCCCGACGAGACCTACTTCACTGATACGCAGGTCCAGAAGGGCGACGAGGAGTACGGCAGCGTCGGCCAGCACCTGTGCCCCGACTGCCACCGTCCGCTTGAGCGCGTGCAGGAGGAGTCCTACTTCTTTAAGCTTTCCGCCTTCCAGGACAAGCTTCTCAAGCTCTATGACGAGCACCCCGACTTTGTCGAGCCTGCGTTCCGTATGAACGAGGTACGCAGCTTTGTCGAGGGCGGCCTTAACGACCTTTCCGTGAGCCGTACGAGCTTTGACTGGGGCATTCAGGTCCCGTTTGACGAGGGTCACGTGACCTACGTGTGGTTCGATGCGTTGCTCAACTATATGACGGCCGTCGGCTACGGTGTCGACACCGACGAGGCCCGTGCCGAGCTGGCCTATCGCTGGCCCGCGCAGTTCCACATCGTGGGTAAGGACATCATCCGCTTCCACTGCGTCATTTGGCCCGCGATGCTCATGGCCATCGGCGAGGCCCTGCCCGAGCACGTCTTTGCCCACGGCTTCCTGACCGTGCGCAATGCCGAGACCGGTAAGGCCGAGAAGATGTCCAAGAGCCGCGGCAACGCCATCGCTCCGCAGGATGTTATCGACATGCTGGGCGTCGAGGGCTACCGCTATTACTTTATGACCGACGTGGTCCCCGGCACCGACGGCGCCATCAGCTTCGATCGTATGGAGCAGGTCTACAACGCCGATCTGGCCAACAGCTGGGGCAACCTCATTTCGCGCTCGCTCAACATGAGCGCAAAGTACTTTGACGGCTGCGCGCCCGCCAAGCCCGCATCGTTCGATGCGTTCGACAACCCGCTGGCAAAGATCGCCGATGGTCTGGTCGAGCGCTACATGGCCAAGATGGACGTGCTCGATTACGGTGGAGCCAAGGACGAGGTCATGGAGCTCATCCACGCCGCCAACCACTACATCGAGGACTCCGAGCCTTGGGCACTTGCCAAGGACGAGGCCAAGGCTGACGAGCTGGCGTTTGTGATCTACGACCTGCTCGAGGCCATCCGCATTGCCGCTCACCTGCTGATGCCGCTCATGCCCCAGACTTCTGCCGAGGCTCTGCGCCGCCTGTCCTGCGAGGACGAGGCCGCGACCGACGACCTCAAGGGCATTTGCGCTTGGGGCCTGCTTGCTGGTGGTCAGCCCGTCGAGAAGGGCGATCCACTGTTCCCGCGTCTGGCGTAGAGACCGCGCGAGCGCCATATCGGCAATTTGCTGTTTAGATGTAAGGGCATGGCCGCAACGGTCCATGCCCTTTCGTTTCAAGACGCCGCCATCATGCTAAGGAGGCAACTATGACAACTTCGCCTTTGGCAAACCCCACGGCAACAAGGGAGCTGCTGGAGGAGTTTGGCCTTGCGACCAAGCATCGCCTGGGCCAGAACTTTCTAATCGACAATCATGTGATCGAGCGTATCTGCGAGCTTGCCGAGCTTGCAGGTGACGAGCGCGTACTCGAGGTGGGTCCGGGTTGCGGTACGTTGACACTTGCGTTGCTGCAGGAAGCGGCGTGCGTTACGTCCATTGAGGCCGATCCTGAGCTCGAACCGGTGCTCGACGCCCACGCCGCCGACTATGCCAACTTCCGCTTTATCATGGGCGACGCGCTCAAGGTGGGCCCGGAGCAGATTGAGCAGGCTGCGGGCGGTGAGCCGACGGTATTTGTCGCGAACTTGCCCTATAACGTGGCGGCGACGATCATTTTGCAATTTTTCCAGACGATGCCGGCGCTCAAGCGCGCCGTCGTCATGGTGCAAAAGGAGGTTGCCGATCGCATTGCCGCAGTGCCGGGCAACAAGACCTATGGCGGCTATACGGCAAAGCTCGGCCTGTATGCGCAGGTGACGGGTCGCTTTGAGGTGCCGCCGCGTTGCTTTATGCCGGCGCCGCACGTGGACTCGGCCGTCGTGCGTATCGACCGTGTTGACGGTGTGGTGCCCGAAGGACTCGATCGCGAATTTGTGGCCCGCGTGATTGATGCTGCATTTGCTCAGCGTCGCAAGACCATCCGCAATTCCATGAGCGCCAACGGCTTTGCCAAGGACGTGCTCGATGTCGCCTTTGAGGCTTGCGGTATCGCACCCACCACGCGCGCCGAGACGCTTGATGTTGCCGACTTTGTCCGTCTGGCCCAGGAGCTAATCCATGATGCCTAATGCCGAACGTGTGACGTTTACCAAGAAAAAGAAGACGGTTGCTTGTCCCGTGCCCTTGGCACCGCTTGCTGACACGCATGCGCATCTGCTTTCGTTCTGGGGCAAGGAGGTGCCCGAGACGCTCCTGCGCGCCAAGGCCGCGGGCGTCGAGCTATTGGTGACGATGCTCGACCCCATCGCCGACAAGCGCAGTGTGACGGACTATAGCGACTGGCTGACGCGCGAGATTCTGCCGATGCAGGGTATCCCGCAGATCAAGTATCTTGCCGGTGTGCATCCGTATGGCGCGCCGGACTATACCGACAACGTTCATGCACAGGTCGTTGCCGCACTCGATGACCCCTTATGCGCCGGTATTGGCGAAATCGGCCTGGACTACCACATGGACTATGACGACGACATTGCGCCGGCACCCCATAACGTGCAGATTGATTGCATGGCACGTCAGCTCGAAGTTGCCGTGCGCCGCAATGTGCCGGTGGAGCTGCACCTGCGGCACGAGGACTCGGACCAGGAGCGTACCTCGCACATGGACGCCTACAACGTGCTTCGTGAGGTGGGCGTGCCCCAGGCCGGTTGTGTGCTGCACTGCTTTGGCGAGGACCGCGCCACGATGGAGCGCTTTGTGGAGCTGGGCTGCTATATCGCCTATGGTGGTGCGGCCACCTTTAAGCGCAACGACGACGTGCGCGAAGCATTTGCGGCAACCCCACTCGATCGAATTTTGTTCGAGACGGATTGCCCGTATATGGCTCCGGAGCCCATCCGCGGTCTTGAATGCGAGCCCGCAATGATCTCCATTACGGCAAACGCGCTGGTTAACGACCGTGTCGATCGCACAGGTGAGGACCCCGAAACAATCGCGCAAGCCGCTTGGGAAAATGCCTGCAAACTTTTTCAAAAATAGTTCTTGCGTTCGCGATGGCGCTCCGTTATTCTAATTCCTGCACGCGGGCGTGGCGGAATTGGCAGACGCGTACGGTTCAGGTCCGTATGGGGGCAACCCCATGAAGGTTCAAGTCCTTTCGCCCGCACCATTAAATGAAAGAGCTCCCAGCAATGGGGGCTTTTTTGTTATGCACGATCTCCTTGGACGGGTATCCTAATGGCAACGTGTGCCTATCAGAGGAGAGACCATGCTGTTTTCCGGTATCATCGCTGCCCTTACCAGCCTTTTGATTCCCATCATCATCCTGTTGCTGCTGCTCCCCAACGCCTGCTACGTCGTTGAGCAGCAGCACGCTGTGATCATCGAGCGCTTGGGTAAGTTCAACCGTATCGTCAACGCGGGCTTCCACGTGAAGGTGCCCGTGATCGACCGCAAGGCCGCCACGGTGAGCCTGCGCACCATGAAAAACGGTTTTGGCATCGACGTTAAGACCCAGGACAACGTGACCATCGGTCTTGAGGTCTCCGCTCAGTACCACGTGAGCTATGACATGGGCGCCGGCCCGGCAGATTCGGGCATCTACAAGAGCTACTATATGCTGCAGGAGCCCGTTGACCAGATGCGCGACTTCATCACCGACGCCCTGCGCTCCTCCATCCCCGTCTACACACTCGATGAGGTCTTTGCCAAGAAGGATGACATCGCCAAGGATGTCAACGCTACCGTTTCCGAGCAGATGGCCGCCTACGGCTTCACCCTCGTGTCGACGCTCATCACCAAAATCGCACTGCCGACCGAGGTTGAGAACTCCATGAACGACATCAACGCTGCCCAGCGCAAGCGCGCTGCCGCGCAGGAGCTCGCCGAGGCCGACCGCATCAAGCGCGTCACCGAGGCGACCGCCGAGGCCGAGGCTATGGAAAAGGCGGGCGAGGGCATCGCCAACCAGCGCAAGGCCATCGCGCTGGGTATCAAAGATTCGCTCGAGATCATCCAGGAGACGGGTGTCGGCAATGACGAGGCCAACCAACTGTTCATGTTTACGCAGTGGTCCGAGATGATGACGGAGTTCGCTCGCACGGGTAAAACCTCGACGGTCGTGCTGCCGAGCGACTTTTCGCAGTCGGCCTCGATGTTCGAGCAGATGCTGGCCGCCGGCAAAGTTCAAAACGATTCGAAGGAGTAGACGCGCGTGAAATACACCGTCGTTTGCGTCGGTAAGCTCAAGGAGCGCTTTTGGAAGGACGCGTGCGCTGAGTACACCAAGCGCCTAGGTGCCTATGCCAAGGTGGATATGCGCGAGGTGGCCGATATCGACCCGGCCAAGGCGGGCGGTGTGGATGCCGCGCGCGACAAGGAGGGGGCGGCGATTCTTGCCGCCTTGCCATCTCGAGCGCATGTGATCCTGCTGGCTATCGAGGGCAAGGAGCGCTCGAGCGAGGAGTTTTCGGCGAGGCTCGACGATCTTATGCTGCGAGGCAGCAGCGACATTGCCTTTGTAATCGGCGGTTCGGACGGCGTGAGTGATGACGTGCGCGCACGAGCCGACGAGATGCTCAGCTTTGGACGCATTACCTTGCCGCATAACCTGGCGCGTGTGGTGCTGCTGGAGCAGATTTACCGTGCCTGCAAGATCAGCCGTGGCGAGCCGTATCACAAATAGGTCGGCAATACGAAACAATGGCGTGGGACAATACCTTTCGCTTTGAGGAATGTGTCTGAAAGGACTATGCGATATGAAGATTGGATTTGTCGGTTTTGGCAATATGGCGAGCGCTATGGCCGATGGCTGGATCGCTGCCGGTGTAGCTGCGAGCGACATGTGCGCCTGCGCGGGTCGCTACGACGCACTGGTTGAGCGCTGTGAGGCGCGCGGGATGGCCGCTTGCCACGATGCCGCCGAGGTTGTCGCCGCATCCGATATCGTGGTCGCTGCGGTCAAGCCGTACATGATCGAGAAGGTATTCGCCCCGCTCAAGGATCCTCTTGCCAAAAAGGTCGTTCTGTCGGTTGCCTGGACCTGGGACAGTGCCAAGTGGGAGCAGGTCCTGCCGGGCGTCGCGCATATCTCGACGGTGCCCAACACGCCGGTTTCGGTAGGCGAGGGCGTCATCGCCTGCGAGAAGGCTTCGACGCTTAACGACGAGCAGCGTGCTGTGGTGCTCGACCTGCTCGGTAAGCTTGGCGCTGTCGTCGAGCTCGACACAAGCCTGCTGTTTGTGGGCGGCACGGTGGGTGGTTGCGCTCCGGCGTTTGTCGCCATGGCAATCGAGGCCCTGGGCGATGCGGCGGTCAAGCACGGTATCCCGCGTGCGGATGCTTATCGCATTGTGAGCCAGATGGTGCTGGGTACGGCAAAGCTGCAGCTTGCAACTGGCCAGCATCCTGCGGCGATGAAGGATGCCGTATGCTCGCCCGGTGGTGCCACCATCAAGGGCGTCGTTGCGCTCGAGGACGCCGGCATGCGCAGCGCCCTGGTCAAGGCAATCGACGCAACCCTCCAGTAAAACCGACCAAAAAAGGGACAGGTTTATGTTGGCAGGTTTTTCCTGCGGTTTTGTCCTTTTAGCGAAAAGTGCCCCGCAACTGGCTCAATTCCAGTTGCGGGGCACTTGCGTTTGCCCAGATAAAACCGACCAAAATAAACCTGTCCCTTTTTGGCAGGTTAGTCCCAGAAGCTGTCTTCTTCGTCCTCGGACTTGGGGCCGCGGTCGACATACATCTTATGGGTGCGCTTCTCCATTACAAAGGCAATAATCGCAAACAGCAGGATGCCGCCGGCGAAAAGGATGGCAAAACCGGTGCGGGTGCCAAACAAAAAGGAAAAAACTGCGTCCATTGGGTGCCTTCTTGCGTAGTTGAGTTGGGTCGTAAACGCTCATAAGTATATACTTGCCCATACATGTACAAGGTTGCAACCTAAATGGAATGTATATCGCCGGAGGATCTAATGCTTGATATCAAGTTTGTTCGCGAGAACCCCGATGCCATCGATACCGCCATGGCTAATCGCCAGACGTCTTGGGATCGCGAGAAGTTCTTTGAGCTCGACGATGAGCGTCGTGCCGTCATCACCGAGGTCGAGGAGCTCCAGGCCACGCGTAATGCCGAGTCCAAGAAGATCGGCGCCCTGATGAAGGAGGGCAAGAAGGACGAGGCCGAGGCCGCCAAGGAAGCCGTGCGTGCCGTCAACGAGAAGATTGACGGTCTGGCCGAGCGCCGTACCGCCCTCGAGCAGGAGCAGTACGACTTCATGGCTCACTTGCCCAACATTCCGTGCGAGGCTACCCCGTACGGCAAGGACGAGGACGAGAACATCGAGCGCCGTCGTTGGGGCACCCCGCGCGAGTTCGACTTCGACTTTAAGCCGCACTGGGATCTGGGCACCGATCTGGACATCCTCGACTTCGAGCGCGGCAACAAGCTCTCCGGCAGCCGTTTTACCGTTCTCGGTGGCGCCGGCGCCCGTCTTGAGCGCGCCCTCATCAACTTCTTCTTGGACACGCACACGAGTCGTGGCTTCAAGGAGTGGTGGCCGCCCATCGTCGTCAAGCGTCAGACCATGTTCGGTACGGGGCAGCTGCCCAAGTTCGAGGACGACGCTTATCACGTCTCGGGCGACAACTTCCTGATCCCTACCGCCGAGGTTGTGCTCACCAACCTGCACGCCGGCGAGGTTCTCGACGCCGACACCCTGCCGCGCCGTTACACCGCCTTCACCCCCTGCTTCCGCGAGGAGGCCGGTTCCGCCGGTCGCGACACCCGCGGCATCATCCGTCAGCACGAGTTCGACAAGGTCGAGATGGTCAAGTTCGCTAAGCCGGAGGAGTCCGACGAGGAGCTCGAGAGCATGACCGCCGAGGCCGAGTACCTGCTGCAGCAGCTGGGCCTTCCGTATCGCGTGATTAGCCTGTGCACCGGCGACTTGGGCTTCTCTGCCCGTCAGACCTACGACGTCGAGGTCTGGCTGCCGAGCTACAACGCCTACAAGGAGATCAGCTCCTGCTCCAACTGCGGTGACTTCCAGGCTCGCCGCGCCAACATCAAGTATCGTGACCCCGAGAACTTCAAGGGTTCGCGCTACCTGCACACTCTCAACGGTTCCGGCCTGCCGGCCGGCCGCACCATGGCCGCCATTCTGGAGAACTACCAGAACGCCGACGGCACCATTACGATCCCCGAGGTTCTGCGTCCTTACATGGGCGGTCTCGAGAAGATCGAGCCGGTCGCGTAACTTGGCTGCATAGGGGATATGCAAGGGCGCTCCTTCGGGGGCGCCCTATTTCGTGCGCAGGTCCATACCATGCCGTGCGGACAGCTCAATAGAAAACACACGAACAACTGTTCTGTATACAGCCATCTACCTGCTATGCTTTTGCTAAATAAGAGCGAGAGAAAGGGGACGCGATGGAGCTGTTTGATGATCGGGTGGTTTTGTTTGAGAGCGACGAGGGCGGGGAGTACCTGCTTGTAACGTGTGAGCCGTCTGGCATGGGTGGCCTGGTGGTTCGACAGACGAGCGAGGGTCCGTTGACCCAATGGTGCTTTGAGGAGTCGCCGCATGTGGTCGAGACCTTTGTGACGCACGAGGGACTTGTGGGCCTGGAGCATTTCTATGGGGTCCGGACATCTAACCAGGTTGCGCGCATGCTGAGCATCTCGTTTGCCGATTATGATTGTGCCCAGCGGGTGAGATCGCTCCTGAGGGAACTTGATGCTAAGTTTGACGTGATCGAAAAGCCAATCGATCGTACGGGGAACGGTGGTATATGCGGAGCGGCGTGACAAAACTGCGTTCCACAAAAAAGTTTGAGATTGTGCTTGACTCCAATAAGCTAAAGTGGTTTTATATGTCTTGCGCTGCGGCGTTACCTCAGCTGGATAGAGGGTCTGACTACGAATCAGAACGTCATAGGTTCGAATCCTATACGCCGCACCAATTGACTTTAAAGCTCCCGGCAACGGGGGCTTTTCCTTTACGGGGGGCATTACGGAGATTCGAACCTCGGTCGAGGCGCGAGCGTTAAGAAAACGCGGAGCGTTTTTAGCGAGCGGGCGAGTCCGCCGGCAGGCGGGCGAAGCCGGTGCGGATCCGCGCAGCGGATGCGCGGAATCCTATACGCCGCACCAATTGAGATTAAAGCTCCCGGCAACGGGGGCTTTTCTTTTGCGCCAGCTTGAGTGCTTTCGTCCAAAGGGACGATTTCCTGTCGACTCGTGTAAGATTCCGAGTAGATGTTGCGACTTATTCGCGACCACTTCTTCTCAAGCGACCGATCAGGGTGATATTTCGTGGCAGTGCGTCCGACATACAAGCTCAGGTTTCTCGATCCCAAGAAGCGCTTTCCGGCGATGCCCGAGCAGCCTGCGGGACGCTCATATGGCGTGGTCTGGAAACTCTTTGGCGAGGATCAACATGAATCTTGTTATGTCGTCGAATTCGTTGGCAAAAGTCATGTGTCGCTTTTGGGCTACGTAAGCGTTTCGGGTGAGGTGTACAAGGTGGACCGCCCCGTTAGCGAGACTCCGCTGCCCAACGATCCCGACATGGAACTGGTCCTTGACGAGTCCGATTCCAGTATTGGCGAGATTATGGTGAGGGCGGCCAACGGCGCCATGCGCGCGTGCGCTCGAACTGCCGGATCTCCCGAAGGCCCCATGCGCGAGCAGTCCGACCGTGAGACGTGGAATTCGACCCGCGCTCTTCCTTACGGCGAGTTCATGGCCTCGATGTTCTTGCGCTACGTGATATTTGCCAACTCCGAAAGCGCTATTGCGAACACGGCGGGCGTCGACGGTCTCGATGCGGACATGCAAAACGTTGTCGACAAGATCAAGCTCGTAAAGTTACCCGAGCCGGTCGAGGTGTTTTTGGGCTTTAACACGACACCGCTACCTGACGCTATCGAGACGCTGCTCTACCGCGTTGACCATGCCGAGAATCCGAGCGGTATCGAGCGCTATGCCGCCGCCCTTATGAGTGAAATTGACTTGCCCCGCTTGCGCACCATCGCCGCTAAGTCCGAGATGAGCCTGGCTCGCATCGATCGCTCAAAGCTTTTCTATCTCAATTTTGATCGCAGCCTGCTGGACCAGGACGAGATTGACATGCTGCTTGCCATCGAGTGCCGTCTTAACCGTCTCTCCGGCATCCTTGAGCACATCGGGGCCGGATTGGTCCCTGCGGCATCCTCGCCGAGCCTTGAGGGCTGCGCGCTCTTTGATGCGTGGCATATCGCCAAGACGACCAACGATGTTCCCCGACTGCTCGATACGGCCTCGAGCGATAACCCGTGGGGCAAACCGGGTACGGTGGCTTGCCAGCCGGGCGGTGAGTGGGACGTTCGCACCCGCTTTGCACGTATCGTAGAAGCGCTCAACGTGGTCACACGGCTCGACTATACCTATCGGGCAAACGTTGCCGAGGGGATTATGCTCGTTCGGTTTGGGCACTCTGTCGTGGATGCCATGCCGCAACGTGAATACGACGCTCAAGATGACGCCTGGCGCGAGCTGGAAGAGGACACGCGTGCGATCTGGGCTGCGGAGCACGATGCGCGCGTGGCGCTCACGCTTGCGGCGGCGTGTTTTGCCGCGGGCACCTGCATCACGCGCTGCTATGTGCAGATTGCTGCTCCCGGCAGTGAGCAGGGCGAGCGCGTTGTCGCAACGTATTTCTTTGGGCGCGCGGCCTATCTGGCCGATTGCGTGCCTGTCGTCAAGGATCTTGAGAGCATGGACATGGACGATATGCCGTGCAAGCGTGTGCTTGAGGCGTATGAGTCAACTGCTCCGGAGACGATTGAACCTGCGGAGGTTCATGCTCGTCCGCGTGATGACCATCGCACGCTGCCGCCGGCGCTGCGCGATCTGCTGCTTGCCGATAAGGCTGACGAGTTGGAGGTCATGGAAGAGGACGATGACCCATACGTGGCCCGTGTTGTTGAATTGCGCGAGCAGGCAAAAGTCGACCGTACAGGTGCTTTTGAAGGTTTTTCCCGTCTTGTCGAGGAGTTGGAGGCTAAGTGCGCCGTCGCCGAGCTTTTGGCGACGGGTCCGGTTCAAACGCAGTTTTGTGATAACCAGCTGGTGCGCATGGTGCTACCGGTGTTGGAAGAAGACCGCTCTGTGCGAATCCTTCGTGCGCCCGATGCGCTGTACTTTGCCCAGCACGAGATCTGCAGCTTTTACGCCGAGCAAGAGGACTTTGAACGAGCACTGCCCGAGGTGCGCCATCTTTACGATCTGGCGCGTTCGTCCATGCAGTCTCACTTCGCGGTCATCAACGTGTTGGCACGTCTGGAGCGCTTTGACGAGATTATCGAGGTAACGCGCCATGGCCTGCGCATTGCAAGCGACCGTACTTCAATCGGTTATCTGTTTTATCGCCTGGCGTTTGCCTATTGGAACTGCGACCAGCTCGAGCTCGCGTTGGCGTGCTACCGCCTGGTGCCGCGCGGCGAGGAGTCGGGCAGCAGCGCGCTGGAAGAAATGCAGGGCCTTATGAACGAGATGGGCGTCAGCGAGCCTCCGACGTTCGAGGAAGCGGTCGAGACCATCCGCAAGGCTGGACTCGAGCTGCCGCCAGTGTCCGCCGTGACGAATCAGCTTGCAGATGCCGCTGTGCAACTGGTCGACAACGGTTTCTTTTTCCTGGCACGCGGTTGTATCTTCCAAATGTGGCGCACCATGGGCAACGACGAGCTCGGCTCCCTCAACCGCTCGCTGGGGTAGGCGAAGCTTTCAAGGAGGAAAGGCTGCTAGGCAATTAGAAAATTTCCTCTTGCCCAACTTCGGCTGTTTGGTTACTATAGAACGGCTGTTACGGAGAGCTGACCGAGAGGCCGAAGGTGCTCGCCTGCTAAGCGAGTATGCCCCAAAAGGGCATCTGGGGTTCGAATCCCCAGCTCTCCGCCAGTAAGACTTTAAAGAAGGGTTCCGAAAGGGACCCTTTTTTAGTTGAACCACGTTAGCTGGGGATTCGAACCCGAGAGGGCACGGGCGTTAAGCAAACGCGAAAGCGTTTGTAGCCCGTGGGCGAAAAGCCGCCAGGCTTTGAAGCCGGAGGGCATGCGTAGCATGCCCGGACATCCCCAGCTCTCCGCCAGTATGAATTGAAAGAAGGGTCCCATTTGGGGCCCTTTTTTATTATCAAGAATGGCGGCTGGGGATTCGAACCCTCAAAAAAGGAGGCATCCTTTCGGACGCCTCCTTTTAATGAGCTTATTATTATGGCTCTGTTAGACCAGGATTGACATTCCGCCCCGTCATCTTCTTGCGATTGCACAATGGTCGCCCCTTGTCGAATCTGAATCCGGCAAGGGGCGATGCGCCCGAGACCGGACGAGTTGCTCGCCTGGCCCTGCCGTTTCATGCCGACCTGCCGGCTAACTCGCCGTCTCCTCGTCGGGCGCCGGCGTCTTGACCCTCATCTCGAACGGCATCCCGCCCTCTCGGACGAGCGCCCTGAGGAACGCGTTGACGGCGGTGGACATGGACAGGCCGAGCTCGTCCAGGATGGCCGTGGCCTCCCTCTTGACCTCCGGGTCGATGCGGATCGTCGTGGCCGGTATGTTCGACGGCATGGCCTCACCCCTCCTCGTGTATCGCGGTGCGACCATTCTACCGCCTCTATGCGGCGGGCGCGGCCCAGTAGTCCATGTAGGGCGGCTCCACGTTGAACATGTCGCGGACGCGGCTCCTGCAGACGCCGTGCGCGAGCTGCCGCGCGACCGTGCGCCCGGCCGCGCCGGAATCGGTCGCCATGAAGGTCCGGCACCACCTGAACCAGGCGAGGTAGGCGTCGAGGTGCTTCGTCGACACGCCCCTGAACGGCTCCATGAAGGCGCCGAGGAGCGAGTGGACGGTGTTGACCCGGTTGATGGTCCCCCCGGAGCGGTCCTTGGGGTCGTAGGCCGCGTGCGCGGCGACCTCGAGCTCGGCGAGGACGCCGACGTAGGCGGCCGCCCTGTCGGTCGCGACGACCGAGCCGGCCGCGATGCGGCCCCTCAGCGCGTCCATGGCGCGCTCCCTCGAAAGGGCGCCCCGCCCCGTGACCTCGAGGAACGTCTCGTTCGAGTCGTTCACTCCGGTCATGACGCAGATCCGCTCGCGCGACAGCCCGCGTCTGTGCACCTGCTTGCCGCGGTGCCGGGAGGGGCGCGGCATCGTGAACGACCCCTTCGCGTGGTTGCCCTTGAACGACTCGGGGAAATAGGTCTCGTCGAGCTCGCAGCCGCAGCCCCGCTCGACCCTGAACGAGGGGGAGTAGGCCGAGAGGCACTCGATCAGCCTGTGGCGCATGGTGTAGGCGGTCTTGAGGCAGACGCGGCAGCGCCTCGCGCATTCGCGCAGGGGCAGCATGAGCACGAAGCACTCGGCGTAGGCCATCCAGGTCTCCTTCGGGAGCTTGCTCGTCCCCAGGATGCGCTCGCTGCCCATGCCGAAGGTCCTGCCGCAGCCCCGGCAGAGGTAGCGCTGCTCGCCGTTCTTCGATTTGCCCTTCTTCACGACCGCGGCGGACCCGCAGCGCGGGCAGCGTTCGATTTCGTAGGCGGAGCCGGCCGCGTCGTCGAACGCCGCCGCGCGGATCACGTCCCTGACGGACTCGATAGCGCGGCGGCGCTCGGTCTTGCTGAGGTTCGCCATGCCCTTCTTGAAGTTGAGGACCAGGTCTTCGGCGTTCATGCTGCCCCCATCATCGCGGTCTATGGGGTCAACGATATGGCACCGTGGGGACACATGTATGTCAATCCTGGTCTAACAGAGCCATTATTATTGCGTCCTACACCTCGGGCGCCTTGGCGACGGTCTCGCTTTCTGCCGTGAGTGGGCGGTTGTCGATGCGACGGCCCAGGCGGTCGAGCTTCACGAGTAGCCACTCAATGGGATTCGGCCCCGAGCCTTCCTCGTCGGCAACCAAATCCATGACGGCGATCTTGGTACCGTCCTGCTTGAGCGTAATGCTGCCCACCTTGTCGCCCACATGCACCGTGCCCGAAAGATCGTCGTAGCTAACCTTTTCGGTCACCTCGCCGGCAAGGGAAAACACGGTCGCTTGCGCCGTAGGATCGGCGAGTGTGGCGTCGATCGTCTTATCAGTCCAGTCGGTTTGACCAATGCGCGCCATAAGCGGGTTGCCGTTGGCGGTCTTTTCCTGCGTGTTGGCGATCGCGACCGTCACCTTGTGACCGTAGTACCAATTGGCAAGGGTTGCGGTATCGGTAAAGCGCTGGTCGGTGGTGGTGGAGTTCAAAACGACGGTGTAGATCTCGTCGCCATCGCGGTTGTAGGCACCCGTAAAGCAATAGCCTGCATCGTCGGTAGTGCCGGTCTTGCCACCGATGTTGCCATCTTGGCC
>UROC01000019.1 GCA_900549345.1 uncultured Collinsella sp. | reverse complement strand
ATAGCCCGTCGCGGTGACATCGGATTTATGTCAATCCTGGTCTAACAGAGCCAAACGTTTTGGAGTGCGACTCCCCTATGCGTTCTTCTGAACTTTGAAGCGCTGTTTCAGCTGTCCGCAAGCGGCGTCAATATCGTTACCGCGGGAGTTACGAATCGTGGTCTCGATGCCACGGGACTCAAGACGACGCTGAAGGTCCTCAACCTTATGAATCGGCGACGGCTTGAGCGGGCTGCCCTCGATGTCGTTAAGTTGAATCAGGTTAACGTGGCACAGCGTTCCCTCACAGAAGTCGCAGAGTGCCTGCATCTCGGGATTCGTATCGTTGACGCCTTCGATCATGGCATACTCATAGGTCGGGCGGCGGCCAGTCTTCTCGGTGTAGAGCTGAAGCGCTTCGTGAAGGCGAAGCAGCGTGTACTTCTTAACACCGGGCATGAGCTTATTGCGCGTCGACTGGATGGCGGAATGCAGGGAAACGGCAAGCGTGAACTGCTCGGGGATGTCGGCAAATTTGCGAATACCGGGAATAACGCCGCTGGTAGAGACGGTGAGGTGACGAGCGCCGATACCGATGCCATCGGGGTCGTTGAGGATTCGCAGCGCCTTGAGAACCTCGTCGTAGTTGGCAAACGGCTCGCCCTGGCCCATGAAGACAACGCTTGTGGCACGCTCGCCAAAGTCGTTGGATACATGAAGCACCTGGTCGACGATCTCTTGAGCGGTCAGAGAGCGCTTGAGGCCGTTGAGACCGGTAGCGCAAAAGGCACAGCCCATGCCGCAGCCTGCCTGGGTGGAAACGCAGACGGAAAGCTTGTTACGACGGGGCATGCCGACAGTCTCGACGGAAATGCCATCGTGGTACTCGAGCAGATACTTGCGCGAGCCATCTTTGGAAACCTGCTTGGTGAGTTCAGTCGGCGTATCAAAGGCAAAAGCCTCTTTAAGCTGCTCACGGAAAGCCTTGGGGAGGTTGGTCATATCGTCAAACGAACAAACGTTCTTCTCGAAGATCCATTCGATGAGCTGCTTCGCGCGGAAGGCGGGCTGGCCAAGTTCGGCCACGAGCTCGCGAATATCGTTTTGGCTCAAGTCGCGAATGTCCTGAGATTTAGTCCTGGGATTCATGGAAGCCTTTCGATTTTGGGGAAACGTAGAGGGTATCGCTACAATATGGTATCAGCTGCAGAAATTATAGAGGAGGAGTCTGCCCATGCCGGGTAAAAGCCTAGAGAACATGCACGTAGCGGTCTTGGCGGGCGGTCATTCCGCTGAGCGCGAGATCTCGCTCAATTCGGGAAAGAACGTCGTGGCTGCCTTGAAGGAGGCCGGCTACACTTCGGTGGAGCTGCTCGACACGGCTGCCGATGATTTTATGGTAACCATGGCGACCGGCGGTTTCGATGTGGCATTTATCGCCATGCACGGCGCCGGCGGTGAGGATGGCGCCATGCAGGGTGCCATGGAGACCCTGGGTATCCCCTACACGGCCTCGGGCGTACTTGCCAGCGCCTGCGGTGCCGACAAGGAGGTCTCTAAGCTCCTATACGCCAAGGCGGGCATTCCCATTGCCCCCGGCCTTGCGCTCGAGGTGGGCGACGAAGTCGATATCGATCATATCGTCGAGGTTTGTGGCGAGCGCTGTTTTGTGAAGCCGGCCGTCAACGGTTCCAGCTATGGCATTTCCCTGGTCCATGAGCCCTCCGAGCTGCCCGCGGCAATCGCCAAGGCGTTTGAGTACGGCGACAAAGTGCTGGTCGAGAAGTGCATCGAGGGTACCGAGATCACCGTCGGCGTATACGGCGAAGATGACGTGCGCGCCCTGCCGATTGTCGAGATTCGTAAGCCCGAGGACTGCGAGTTCTACGATCTGGACGTGAAGTATGTCGACCCTACGGATATCCATCGCATTCCGGCGCAGATTTCACCCGAGAATTACGCTCGCGCTCAGGAACTTGCCTGTGCCGCTCACAAGGTCCTCGGTTGCCTGGGTATCTCGCGCAGCGACTTTATTGTGAGCGAGGACGGCCCCGTTATCCTCGAGACCAATACCATTCCCGGCATGACCGATACGTCGCTGTATCCGGATGAGATCCGCCACACCGGCGACATGACGTTCCCGCAGGTCTGTGACAGCCTGATCCGTATGGGCCTTCGTCGAGCGGGCATTGCATGCTAATCGAGGACGCGGTTTCGTCAGGAACGCCGCAGTTTGTCATCGACTCCTATGCCACGCTTGCCGACCGCGCCAAAACGCAGTCCTTCGGCCTTATCGAGGAAGATGTGATTGTCCTCGATACCGAGACCACGGGTCTTTCGGTGCAGGACAACGAGCTGATCGAGATCTCGGCGGCCCGTCTTTCGGGCCGCGAGATCGTCGACCGCTTCGATACCTTCGTGCATCCCAAGCAGCTGATTCCCGCCGAGATTACCGAGCTCACGAGCATTACAAATGCCGATGTGGCAGATGCCCCGTCGGCCGTTGAGGCCGTCGCCGCTCTCGCCGATTTTGTCGGTGGTTGCCCGGTGATCGCACATAACGCCACGTTCGACCGCTCGTTTATCGAGTCTGTCAAAGGCGGCGTCAACGTGAGCGATATTTGGATCGATTCGCTGGCGCTGTCGCGCATCGCGCTTCCGCGCCTGGCCTCGCACAAGCTGTCTTTTATGGCCGATCTGTTTGGCTGTGACTCGGTGTCACACCGTGCCAATGCCGACGTCGACGCCCTGTGTGGTGTATGGCGCGTGTTGCTCGTGGCGCTCAGCGACTTGCCCCAGGGCCTCATGGCGCGCCTAGCCGACATGCATCCGGACGTGCCTTGGTCCTATCGTCCTATCTTCTCATTCTTGGCAGGGCAGAACCCTGGTTCTATCTTCTCTCTCAGCGCCGCTCGTGCTGACGTACTCAAGGCCGATCGCGCCGACGATCGGGTGGACGCCGATGAACTGCCGGTACTCAAGATGCCGAGTCGTGAGGAGATTGAGGCAGACTATGCGCCAGGTGGTCTGGTCAATCGCATGTATCCCACCTACGAGCCGCGTGATGAGCAGATCGCGATGGCGCTCGAGCTCCGCGATGCGCTGGTCACGGGCACTCATCGTGTAATTGAGGCGGGCACAGGCGTCGGCAAATCGATGGCCTATCTGGTGCCTTTTGCCGAGGCAGCGCGCCGTAACAACATCACGGTTGGTATTGCGACCAAATCGAACAATCTTGCCGACCAGCTCATGTACCATGAGCTGCCAAAACTTGCCGAGCAACTGGACGGTGGTCTGTCGTTTTGCGCTCTCAAGGGGTATGACCACTATCCGTGCCTGCGCAAGCTTGAGCGCATGAGTCGCGGTCAGGTCGAGATTGCCACCAAGCGCGATCCGGCGGATACGCTCACGGCGGTCGCGGTCATTATGGCGTACGTCTGCCAATCGGCCGATGGCGACCTCGACTCGCTCGGCATTCGGTGGCGCAGCGTCAACCGCCCCGACTTTACGACGGCCTCGCGCGAGTGTGCTCGTCGCCTCTGCCCGTTTTTCCCTGATAAATGTTTGGTCCACGGCGCTCGCCGTCGTGCGGCGCATGCCGATGTGGTGGTCACCAACCATTCCCTGCTGTTCCGCAATGTCGCGGCCGAGGGCAGGATTTTACCTCCGATTCGTCATTGGGTAATCGACGAGGCCCATTCCATCGAGCGCGAGGCACGCCGCCAGTGGGCGCGCGTGGTGTCGGCGGACGAATCACGCGTTCTGTTTGAGCGCCTGGGTGGCTCGAGCACCGGCGCGCTAAGCCAGGTTTCCCGTGATTTGGCAACCTCCGAGGGCTCTACGCTCTATCTGGGCCTTACTGCCAAGGCGACGTCGACGGTTGCGCGCGCGAGCATGGCGATCGCCGACGTGTTCGATGGAGTACGCGAGCTCGGCCGCCGTGCCCGTGGGGGCTATGACAATGCCAATCTGTGGATTGGCCCCGAGCTGCGCGAATCTGACGACTGGCATGATTTCTTACAGTCGGCCTACACTGCCATCGCCGCATTGGAACAAGCTGACAAGAGCGTCGACGCGCTGGTGCAGGCCGTCGCCGCCGACAAGCCCGAGGTTGTTGTCGACCTGGGTGATATCTCGCGCCGCCTGCACGAGCTGGCTGAGAACCTCAAACTCATCATTGATGGCACCGATGAACACTACGTGTATTCGCTGCAGGTCAATCGCAGGCTGCGTGCCGGCGGAGAGTCAATGACCGCGGAGCGCATCGACATTGGCGAGGCCTTGGCAACCGAGTGGCTGCCCGAGGTTCACACGGCTATCTTTGCCTCGGCGACCATGACGGTGTCCAAAAGCTTTGAGCACTTCAACCATGCTGTCGGCCTCGATCGCATCGGTGCTTCAACATCCTCATCGCTGCACTTGGACTCGAGCTACGACTTCGATTCGAACATGGCTGTAGTCGTTGCGGGCGATATCCCCGATCCGCGCGATCGTGAGAGCTATCTTACGGCGCTCGAGCGCGTGCTGGTCGACGCCCATCTTGCCATGGGCGGATCGGTGCTCACGTTGTTCACCAATCGGCGCGACATGGAAGACCTGTACGCCCGCGTTGAGCCCAAGATGGCCCGTGCGGGTCTGGAGCTCAACTGCCAGCAGCGCAACTCATCTCCTCGTCGCCTACGCGACCGGTTTATCAACGAGCCAACCTCGTCGCTTTTTGCGCTCAAGGCCTTCTGGGAGGGGTTTGACGCCAGCGGCGAGACGCTGCGCTGCGTCATCATTCCCAAGCTGCCGTTCTCGAGCCCTACGGACCCGCTCTCGTGCGAGCGCAACCTGCGCGAAGACCGCGCTTGGGCGCGCTATTCGCTGCCCGAGGCGGTGCTCGAGGTCAAGCAGGCGGCCGGCCGCCTTATCCGCTCGTCGACCGATAGCGGTGTGCTGATCTTGGCGGATCCTCGCCTGGTGACGAAGGGCTATGGCAAGAAGTTCTTAACGTCGCTGCCCACGAGCTCCTACCAGCGCATCGAATCGGCGCAGATCGGGCACTATCTACAGCTGTGGCGTGCACGCCACGAGCGGCGGCGCTAAAGCGGACAGACGAGGGTTTTTGCCATATCGCACAGACGCTTTGACAGGGCGGGGTCATCCAAGATGCGGATGGCTCCGCCCGCTGCGATTATCTGGCTCAGCAGCCAACGCTCGGAGCCGTAATGCACGGTTACCGTTGCCGTGTCTGCCCCGCTGCGCTCGATGAGGGTGATGCCGGCCCAGTCCAGATGCTCCGCCATATCGAATGGCATCAAGAGCTTTGCGCTACGCTGCGTCCGGGCAAGGGAATCGTGGAGGGATGCAACGTCCGGTGCGTGAGGCACGACGGAGTCTTCCGTCAAGGCGAGTCCCTCGATTTTATCCATGCGATAGGTGCGCTGCTCATCGACCGCGATGTCCCAGGCAATCAGATATGTTTGGTCGCCGTTTGCTGTAATGCGCAAGGGGTCGACCAGACGCTCGCGTGGCCGCGCATCGTCCATCGAGCGATACGAGATACGACAGCGAACGCCGTCCTGAATGGCGCAGCTCAGCTGCTGCCAGTACGACCCGTGGTTGACGGTGTCAGAGACGTGTTGGTTATAGCCGAGCTCTTCGGGTAGAAGAGCATGTCGAATTCGAGCCGCCGCCTGGGGCTCGATCCCCAACGATTCAAGTTCGTGGTTGAGCACAGCGCCCTCGGCGGCACTCAGGCGCAGCGGTAGTACACGCCCGGCGTCACCGGTGAGGACCACGCGCTCGCCGTGGCATTCGCAGATGATACGCGCACCCGATTCTCGGTCCGCGAGCGTCGAGACGATCTCGAGAATCTCGTCGAGCGACGCCCCCGTGATGTCAAAGCGACTGCAAATCTCGGTTCGTGTCATGCCGCTCTCGCCGGCGGCGTAGAGGGCCTCCATGATGTCGATGGCGCGCGAGAGCCTCTGCTCGCTGGTGAGTTTACGCACGGGCATGCTCGTGCACCGTCCTTTCAATGAGGTGGTTCCACGCCTGCTTGAGCGATTTGGGGGCCATGGGCCTCATGCCGTCCATGGCGTGGGCCATGCAAAATGAGGCGGCGGCTTCAAGATCGCGCACGTCAACGGTCCAAGTCCATCCCGAATCGGTGTGTGCGAGTTCACCTCGCCCGCGCGTGAGGCCGTTGATCATATCGATCTGCGTCTGCGGGGCGAACGAGAACGTAGCCGCAACGGGCGGGCGGTCGGCAAAATCGAATTCAAAGAACAGGTAGTCGCTGAGGTTGAAGTCCGCAGGGATAGCGTAGGCCTTTGAGGGGCGCCAAGCGCGAACGATACGGTCGCAGCGGAATGTCCTGATGTCGTCGGTGGCATTGTCGAGGCCGCAGAAGTACGCAACGCCCTCGCGCTCGAACATGCCGTAGACGCAGGCGGTACGCTCTTTCTGCTCACCGCGTCCGTTCTGATATAAAAATCGCAGCGCGCATCGCTCGGCAAAGGCGCTCCATACCGCATCGACGGTGGGAGAGCGGCGGATCGGTGCTTCGTCCGCCGCCGTCCTGCCGGTGAGGTAGGCAATCTTGGAACGAATATCGGCAAGCGGCGCGGCAAAAGTGGATGAGCCGGCCGCTATTGTCTGGTCGATAGCGTTGAGCAGGATATCGGCGTCGTCTGCGGTGATGAGGCCGCCTGCCGCAAACGTGTGCTCGCGGTCGATTGTCCACGAGCTTTCCTCGGTCTCCTGCGCACCGGCGGGGCGAACCTCCTTGATTAAGATGCCACGCTCGAGCAGTTTGTCACGATCGCGCCGAAACTTGCGCTTATCCGAGTCGATGTTGCCCGAGCCATATCCCAGGTCAGAATCCAAGACGATCTGCTCGGTCGTCAGCGGTTCGGGGGAGCTGTTGAGCACAAAGAAAAGATTGAGGATGCGCTGGGCCGTTTTATCGAAACTGGGCTCCGAATTCCCCTTTTTAATTGTCGCGGTCGCGTCGCTTGCCGTCATAGAGTCCTCGCATGAGAAGGTGGTTTGCTGCCATGATTTTAGTCCGATATGGAGATTAGGCTATATCCTTGTCCGCTCGGGGCGTTAAGATGGCCCGAATTCGGTCGTTTGCGCTCGCTCGGGGTATACTTTCGACTATATACGGTTCTAATGTGCATGCATTGGGCCTATTTGTCGGATTATGGATGTGGAGCGCACATGGCGAACACCCAGAACTATATTAACCACCTGCTGCAGAACACCGGCATCACGCCGGCATGCAGCGAAGAAGAGCGCTTGGCTGCCGAGGATATCGCTCAGATCTTCCGCAACCACGGCTTTGATCCCGAGGTTCAGGAGTTCAATGCCCCGGCGCCCAGCAGGTTGGCATTTGCCGTTACCGGTATTCTTGCGTTTGCCGGCGCCCTGCTGATGGGCATCGGCGGCGGCATCGGCTTGGTCGGCATCTTGCTGGCCATTGTCGGCGCCGTTCTTTACGTGCTCGAGCGCACGGGCCACCCCGTGGTTTCACGCCTGGGCAAGACGGGCGTGAGCCAAAATGTCATCGCCTACCACAAGGCCTCGGGCCCGCTCGCGTCTCCGCGCAACCGCCCGGTGGTCGTTGTTGCACACTACGACTCTCCCCGTGCTGAGCTGCTCGCCCGCGAGCCCTATGCTTCGTATCGTGCGCTCATCGCCAAGCTGTTGCCCGTTGCCACGGTTGCCCCTGCTGCCGTTGCCATCTTGCGTATCCTGCCGCTCCCCGGCGCGCTCAAGGTTTTGCTGTGGATTGTCGCGATCCTCGCTTCCCTCGTTGCGCTCGCCAACGCGGCAAACATCATTTCTAACCGCTACATTCTTCCCTATACGTCCGGCGCGGTGTGCAACAAGTCTTCTGTCGCCGCTATGCTCGGCGTTATGGACAACGTTGCTCCCTTCCAGGGCGAAAACGAGTTTCCCGACGATGTTCCGTTCGATACCTATTTTGGGGAGCAGAAGCGTCGTGCCGAGGAGATGGCGCGCACAGCAGCGGAGTATGCCGCGGCCCAACAGCAAAACGACTACGGCAACACCATCGAGTATGAAGAGCCTACCTACGCCGAGGATGAGTTCGGTCAGCCGATTGCTCCCGACGCTCAGGCCGAGCCCGAACAGGGTGAGGATTTCGACGAGCAGATCGAGGGCTTTGAGGGTGCGTCTGCCGACGAGACGCTGATTGGCGCCATTGTGCCCGAGGATCAGAATCAGGCTGTCCAGGCCGAAGAGTTCAATGACGAGGTTTCCGCTGCCGAGCCGGCGGAGGAGCCTGTCGCGGCCGAGCCCGAGCCCAAGCTCTATCGCAATGCCGCCGGCAACATCCGCTTTGGTTCGGATGCCATCCGTGCGCTCGGGATGCTTCCCGAGTCCTGCACGCTCGATTACGAGGAAGGTGAGGAGCCGACGTTTGAGCCCGAGCCTGCCCCCGTCGTGACTGCACCTGCGCCCGTTGTCGCCGTGGATGATGAGTCTGCCGCGGTTACCGCTGCCGTTGCCGAGCCCGAGGCGGTGTCCGCGATCGATCCCGCGGCAGGACTGGACATTTTGGCTCCCGCCGCGCCGGCGCAAGACGTTACGGACGAGTCTGACGACGATTACGTTGAACAGCCGAGGCGCGTGTCTTACGAGAGCGATACTGATTTCTCGGCCGAGATTCCCGCGGCAACGCCCCATGCCGATATTGCATCTGCGTTCTCTTCGATTGGCGCCAGTGCTTCCAACTTCTTTAAGGGTGCGCTTGCAAAGGGCAAGAAATTTGTCGACGATTTCGAGGAGAAGCGCGCTGTCGCACGCGAGGCTGCCGAGCAGGAGGCTATCGCTCAGCAGCAGGCAGCCGAGGCGGCACGTGAGCGCGCGGCGCAAGAGCTCGAGCAGAACGAGGCTATGCAGTCCGTGCCCGTCGACGCTGCCGAAGCTACGACGTCCTTTGAGTCCCAGCAACCGGCGTCCGCGGATGTTGCTGAGGCGACGACGTCTTTCGAGGCTCAGCAACATGTCGATAGCACCATGTCGTTTGATGCCGCGCAGTTCGATTCCACGATAACGTTTGAAAAGCAAGGCACCGCGATTGCCGAGCCCCTTCCTGTTTCCGATGAGCAGGGCGACGCGGCAGACGATGACGAGCCTATTGATGCTGCCGAAATCCAAGATGTCGCCGAGGACGAGCCCGTCGAGGCCAACTCTGACGAAGAGCAATACGCGGCAGCCGATCAAGGTGATTCGACCGAGGTCGAGCAGGAGGAAGTGCCTGCGGTTTCCGAGACTCCCGAGACGGATGAGTCGAGGCCTTACTCCACGCAGATTTTCACCATGCCGACCTCGAGTGGTTCCGGTGCCACGGTTGCCAATGTCGCTCCCACCCAGGACGAAACGGTCGATTCCCTTATGGCCCAGATTTCCTCCCAAGCATCGCCGCGTCCGCAGATGAATGTTCCCGATCCGGCGTCGGCACCGTCGCCTGCACCCTCCTCGTCTCCGCTGGCTTCGGTCCCCGATCCGTCGCTGCCGTCGATGAAGCAGACAAACGTTGCGTCTCGCACGTCGCTGTTCGACCTTCCCGATCCTTCCGCACAGGTCAACGACCCCTTTGGTACCGCTCAGGGTCCCGAACCCACATCGGCACCCGTTGCGCCTCCTATGCCCGTTGCGTCGGGCGCACAGCCGATCGAGACCATTTCGGCTCCCGCCCCTGCGGCACCCAAGTCTCGCAAGCGCGGCCTGGGCGGCCTGTTCGGTCGTAAAAAGAAAAACGAACAGGACAGCATGAGTGACTGGCTGGGCGTCGAAGACGATTACGATGCCAAGAAGTCCGGTCGCGGCATCGGTTCGTGGGATAATTTCGAGGACGACAACGATGGCTGGAAGGGCGGCGCTACGTCTTCCGACGGCGCTTCTTCCGAAGATATGCTCTCGGCTGTCGCCTCTATGGGTGACGATGAGCTGCTCGGTCACGATATCTGGTTTGTGGCAACGGGCGCCTCGGATTGTGATGGCGCCGGCATGAAGGCCTTCTTGGCTTCGCATCGCGATAAGCTCCGCGGCGTATTCTTCATCAATCTTGAATCCGTCGGCGCCGGTAGGCTTTCGGTGGTGACGGTTGAGGGCGAACAGCAGCTGCTCAAGGGCGATCGCCGCATCATGAACCTGGTCAGCAAGGTGTGCAAGTCGTTCCATGTCGATTGTGGCGCGCTCGAGATGCCCTATGCCAAGACCGATGCCTACGCCGCGCTCGAGGCGAGCCGCCGAGCCCTCACCATCGCCGGCGTGGACGGCACGCGCCTGGCTTGTGCTCGTACCGAGGACGACCTGCCCCACAATGTCAACCCGACGAACATTGCCACGGTATCCGAGGTCGTGACCGAGGTTATCCGCCGTTCGTAGACGGAGCTCTAAGGAGTCAACGTGTTTTCGTATATTAAGCGCCATTGGCCTGTCTACGTGATTTTGACCTTGATTGCCATTGCGTTAGGGTTTGGAGCTGCCTACATCGTGGGCGCGAAGGGCTCGACCCCCGCCTCCGCAATCAGCGAAGAGGTGGAGCAAGAACAGAGCACGGGTGCCGATGGGATTCCTGAGTCCGAGCAAGCAATCGTTGATGGTGGGTCTTCGTCTGCAGAGTAGATGCGGCGATTTAAATGATTGAAGGCGGGGGAGCCGGGGGACTGGCTCGCCCGCTTTTTCATCGCGCTAGCGCTTCTTTGGGATTGACCTAAGGCGAGCGAACCATAGGGCTGCGGCACCCGAGGTCAGGAGCGCGGTGATGCAAGCGGCGATGGGAGCTGATCCTGTTGCCGGTAGGTCCTGCGGTAGGGTACAGCGTTGAATGACACTGTCCTCGTCATGTGACTCAAGTTTATCGCCGCCGCCGTTGCGGCAAAGATCGACGCGTGCGCTGTTGGTGAGTGCAGTTTGGGGTGTGTAAGCCGACGTTGCCTGCATGTGCACGACTGCGCCCCGAGCATCTGTGCCAAGGATTGCTTTGGCATCGTCAAGGTCGTCGTGCTCATCTTTGAGATCATCGCGGGTCCAAGAATCCGTATCGCTTCGAGTCGTAAAGTCGGCGGCTACCGCACCGTATTCAATGCGAATGCCCGTCACGACGGTATTGGATGCAAGGTCGAGTTCTTTCGCCTCGAGTGTGGCGGATTCCGTGGTCGAGACATCCGCCTTCCAGAGGTGCCAGCCGTCGTAATCGACGAGGCGGCAATCTTCACCCAGACTCTCTTTTACTTCGTCGGACTCAAGCCAAGGATTTTCGTGCCCATCGTCAAGCGTCGCGTTTGCCGGCTCATCGACGTCTGTCGAGTCCAACGGCGTCGTGCGATACCACACGTTGCACAGACCGTTGAGGTCGCCGATGGCGACGGGGGTTTCGATTGAGACGAATCTCGCCGTGCCGTCTTTGGCGCACTCAAGATCATCGGTAATCGTAAGCTCATCAACCCAAGTAGCGGAATCGTTTCGAGCATCGATGGTATAGGAGAAAAGTCCGTCCGTATTGGTTTGCATCGCGGCGCGGTTTTTTCCATCGCCGTTAGCCAACAGACCCTTCCCGATAGGTTGGACAAGTTCCTGACGCTTGTCGACCTGTCCTTTGATCTCGATGGGCGCATCCTTCATCGCGACGGATTGGACTTCTCCCGTATCCTTTATTTCAAACGTTATCTCCTCGGCAAGGTCATAGGTCCGCGGAGACATCGTTTCGCGCAACGAGTAGGTGCCGGGTGCAAGATGTTCGATGCGGTGCGGCTTGTCGGATGAGGTCCAGGAGTCTATTTCGGTTTTATCGGGACCATATAAGGTGAGCTGTGCGCCTTTCACTTCCTGCTCTCCGTTTGCATCGACCTTGGAGATATCAACCTTGGTGTAATCGTCGGATACGTTAAGCCGTGCTTCCACAACGGGTGTTTTCTGGTCGGCATAGGTAAGGTCGACGATATGGTGCGCCCGGTCGAGTAAGAAGCCGGTCGGCGCTTGAGTCTCGACAACCTCGTAGCGTGCGGTGCCAGATCCCAGCGGGAGGTCGTCCGCGCGTGCTTCTCCAGTTTCATCCGTCGTGACGGTAGCGACAGTCTCACCGTCGAGCGCGGCAATGCTACCGTCGGGGCGCACGATATCACCCGAGGCACGGATCTCAAAGACGGCGCTCGCGAGGCTGCTGACGTCTACGGCATCGGTTTTAACGATCCTGATGTTTCCGATCGCGGCGTGGTCATAATACGAGGCGATTGCAACGGGCGTTAGGTTCATGTCGGCGGGTATGTTTACCTCGATCTCTTCGCCGACAAGATAGGGCTCTTTGGCCGAGGTTTCGCGTACATAATAGGTGCCCGGCGCGAGCGATTCGGGCAGTGTGACGGTGCCGCTCGCGTCAGTCGTAAAGGTGTCCATTACGTTATGTGCTGGATACCAGCATGTTTGTGAGACAGGTTTGTGATTGCTGTCGAGGAGTTGGAAGGTGAATCCGGCTAGGGGAACAGAAGCGCCTGTTTGGGCATCGCGTTTTACAATCTGGAGATGCGTCGACAGAGCGTGGTTGTCCACGATATATTGAAGCTCGGCACCGTCGGAAATCTGATTGGCCTCGACGGTCCATTCCCCCGCACGTTTAAAACCCTCGGGGACGGTTTCCGGAACCTCACGAACCGTGTAGCCGGCGCGGTCGTATGGGACGGCTCCGTGGACACCGGCTGGTCGCTTGCCTGTGCCGAACCATGCTTCGGGCTGGTCTTTGGTGGAGGCAAAGCCATAGATGTTTGTAGTCAGTGTGCCAACAACCTGCTGAGAGCTGTTACTGACAACCTCAAAGACAACATCTCCTGCCGGCTGCTCCAGGCCGGATTGATCGCTATTGCCGTAGTCCTTGAATTTGGAAATCTCAAGGTCAAACGCAATGGGGATATCGGAAACGCGAGATTCGATCTCGACCACGCCTGAATCGCCGAGTTGGTCGGCTCCAACGGTGTAAGACCAACTGTCACCGGAGGGCAAATAGCCCTCGGGCGCCTTCGATTCATAGATGGTAAAGGTTCCCAGGGGGACATCGGTGAGGGTAGCTCGACCGCTTTCATCGGTCCTGAGAGTTTGTGTCCATCCAGGGGTTGATTGCGATACGCACACGAATTCTGCTCCTGCGAGAGAAGCCCCAACTTGGGGGCCTGCATTCGTTGCGGCGTCGAGCTTTACAATGCGCAAGGTAATGGTGCCGGGTTGTTCATCAATGGTGACGTATCCGCCGTTATCCGTCGTGGTAAAGGCAATGCGATCGTGCAGGGGGATATAACCAGCTGGCGCTGTTGTCTCAACTAGGTAGTATGCCGTGTTGGGCAGAAGTGCTGCCTGCGCTTGACCGTTGCCGTCCATCTGGATGGTGCCGACACGCGCGCCGCTGGCGCTCTCAAAAACATCGAATGTTGCCCCGGTAAACTGATAGGTATTGTTTCCGCTGGTAATAACAGTGTTCGCAGACTGCTTTTGGAAGGAAACAGAGACCGCCGGCAGTACATAGAGCATGTCTTGACGTCTGCTGCCGCCCGATACGGTTCCTAGATAGCGTCGCGCGCGGTGCGGAGCGGCTTTGATGCTTCCTGATTTTGCGCTGTCGTGGAGCCACCGCGCAGCCGCCACGACTTCATCGCCGGCGGTAAAGTGCCCGCTCTTGGTTTTGCCCTGAGCGGTCGTGTAGGAGTAGGTGCCGTCGACATGGGTAGTGCCGTTGAGCATCCATACGGCAAGCTGGGTGGCGGCGCGGGCGCGATCGGGTGAAAGATGGTAACCGCCAAACGACGTGGCGGTAGGATATCCGTGACAAACGATTGCTGCGAACTCGTCGTCGAGCCACACCCAGCCTTGATCAAAGTTGAGCCATGGGCCGCCCGGCTTGGTGGGACCGGGACGCTCCTGGTTCATGCAGTAGGCAATCGAGGCGTCTTGAGCTTCATACTTGCCGATAAAGAAGGGCCCACAATCATCGCTGATAGTGCGGAAGCCGAGCTGGTCGTAGCCATCGACGGCAAATGCGGCTCCCGGTGCCAGGCAGCCGAAAAGCAGGAAGAGGAGCAGGAGCAGCGGACCTGTTGCGATTGCGCTGTGGACAGAGTGCGTGGGTGCGTTGGACATGGCTGCTCCTTATCCCTCGTGCGCCGCACGGGGAGGCTGCGACGCGTAGGATGAGGCTACCCCCGAGGTTCATGCGGGTAAGTACCGGAGCCTGACCAAAAGCTTGCCCAATTCCTGACAAATTGAGCTCAAATACAACAATCAAGCAAAAGCGCAGGTAGAAGATAAGGTGAACAGGAAGTCAAAGGTCCTCGTCTCCACAATTGACGCGATTTTCAAACGAATCTCCACAGCTAAAACAAGCATCGCCACCCTTGTATCGAACAAGACAACCGCGTTATACTAGCCAACACACAAGCGGGCATCGCCAAGTGGTAAGGCATCAGCTTCCCAAGCTGACACTCGCGGGTTCGAGTCCCGTTGCCCGCTCCAGTAAAAAGCACAAGCACGGCGCCATCACGGTGCCGTGCTTTTTTCAATAAAGTGCCGGGACTCGAACCCGCCAGGGTGCGAGCGTTAAATAAACGCGAAGCGTTTATAGCGAGCAGGCAAGGTCGCCGATAGGCGACCGCAGCCGGTGCGGATTTGCGAAGCAAATACGCGGATGTCCCGTTGCCCGCTCCACCGAGCACGGGAGACCTCGGGAACGTCGGGTCCAACCCGCTTTGCCCGTGCATGTGTGCGGACCGGGCCTGCCGACCGCAGCCGGTGCGGATTTGCGAAGCAAATACGCGGATGTCCCCATGCCCGCTCCAATTCCAAAATGTTAGGTTAATGCCTGCTGCCCATACTCGCACCCGCGCACGGTACAATGGTTGAGTTACGACCAACGTGCCAATAACCAAAAAGGAGCCGCTATGATCGATCGCTATACCCGCCCGGAGATGGGACATATCTTCTCCCTCGAGAACAAGTATGCCATTTGGCAGGAGATCGAGGTTCTGGCCTGCGAGGCCCAGGCGGAGCTCGGCAAGATCGGCATTTCTAAAGACGAAGCCCAGTGGATCCGCGACCATGCCAACTTTGAGAAGGCGAAGGTCGATGAGATCGAGGAGGTCACGCGCCACGATGTCATCGCCTTCCTGACCAACATGAAGGAATATATCGACGCCGATGTTCCCGAGGGCGAGCCCAAGCCTAGTCGCTGGGTTCACTACGGTATGACCAGCTCCGACCTGGGTGATACTGCTCTGTGCTATCAGCTTACTCAGGCGTGTGACCTGATTATCGAGGACGTCAAGAAGCTCGGCGTGATCTGCAAGCGCCGCGCCTTCGAGGAGCGCAATACGCTCTGCGCCGGACGCACCCATGGCATCCATGCCGAGCCGATGACCTTCGGCATGAAGTTTGGCTCTTGGGCATGGGAACTCAAGCGCGACCTTGATCGTCTTGAGGATGCTCGCAAGAACGTTGCCTTCGGTGCCATCTCCGGTGCCGTCGGCACCTACAGCTCCATCGAGCCGTTCGTCGAGGAGTACGTCTGTGAGCACCTGGGTCTGGTTCACGACCCGCTGTCCACGCAGGTCATCAGCCGCGATCACCACGCCTATCTTGCCGGCGTGCTTGCCACTACAGCGGCCACCTGCGAGCGCATCGCGACCGAGGTCCGCAACCTGCAGAAGACCGATACACTCGAGGCCGAGGAGCCCTTCCGCAAGGGCCAAAAGGGCAGCTCCGCCATGCCGCACAAGCGCAACCCCATCACCATGGAGAAGGTCTGCGGTCTGTCGCGCGTCGTGAAGTCCAACGCCCAGGTCGCCTTCGACAACGTCGCCCTGTGGCACGAGCGCGACATTTCGCACTCTTCCGCCGAGCGTGTCGCCCAGGCCGATAGCTTCATCGCGCTTGACCATATGTTCCAGTGCCTCATTCGCGTTATCGACGGCCTGCAGCTGTATCCGGCCCGCATGATGGCCAATCTCAACAAGACCCGCGGCCTCATCTTCTCCTCCAAGGTCCTGCTTGCCCTCGTCGATACGGGTATCACCCGCGAGGATGCGTACGCCATTGTGCAGGAGAACGCCATGGCCACCTGGCACGAGGTGCAGGATTGTGTCTCTGGCCCCACCTTTAAGGAGCGTCTCGAGGCCGATCCGCGCTGCACCGTCAGCCAGGAGAAGCTCGACGAGATTTTTGATCCGTGGGACTTCCTCACCCGCATCGATACGGTCTTCGATCGCCTGGAGCAGCTGAACTTCGAGTAGGGTTAACCTAATTCGACCGCTTGCGGATGCATTTCAACCTTTGGCGCCTTGCCCGTCTTGGGCGAGGCGCTTTTTTTACTGTCGCATATGCGCCCGGGTAATAAAATGAACTCCGACTGCTGTTTCGATGAAAGGGGGCACGTGCCCAGACGCATCAAGCGGGCCACCATCGTCTCGTTTACGCTCATACTCCTTGTTGCCGTCTGTGCGGGCGCCCTGACGTATACCGTTCGAAGCAGTTCTTCCTCCTCGAATGAAGCCGATAGAGATCTCCCGGTGCTCAAAATCGGCGTTACGGATAACGACCCCTATGTGTATGTCGATACCACGGGCGATTACGCCGGTATCGATATCGACATCGCCCGCGAGGCCTGCAAGCGTGCGGGGCTCAAGCCACAGTTTGTCGATATTGACTGGAACGATCGCGACCGGCTGCTCAAAAACGGTGATATCGATTGCCTGTGGTGTGACTATTCTCCCTGTTATCGCGAGGATAAGTATTACTGGACCGAGCCGTATCTAACCGTGACGGTCTCGGTTGCCGCCAAGAAAACGAGTGGCATCAAGTCCTTGGCACATCTCGATGGAAGTAAGACCATTGCGGTGATTGCGGGTTCGGTGAGTGAACGCCGATTGCTTGCGGGGGATCTGGGGGTCTCGTCGGACGTTCAAATCAAATCATATGGCTCTGCCGAACTCTGCAAAGCCGCTCTAGTCAAAGGGTACGTTGACTGCTGGATGGCGGATGTCCAGTCGCTTGACCGACTCGTTGCTCAGTATCCCGGCGTTTACCGTGTGTTTGCCGACAATGTTATGACAGTTGACCTGGGCGTTGCGTTTGAGAACAGCTATGAGGGGGAGTACGTCAAAAACCTCAATACCGTGCTGTTCGACATGGACCGAGATGGCACGATTGAGCGCATTGTGGACAGTTACAAGGCAGGGGCGACGACAGGTAGGCAAGGAGCGGAATCATGACAAATGATGAGCGCCGCTTGCATCGAAAGCATTTAGTTACCGCGGCTGTCGCCGTTGTGACCAGCATTGTCTTGTTGGGCCTGCTGTATACGATCGGCACGCATCGCTGCCTCGATAAGACGCTTGGGTTTGGCCAAGAAACCATGGTGTTTTTGGAGAACGCTTGCGAAAAATATGACCGCTACGAACAGGGGAGAAAAACCGAGGCGACGCACGATTTGCTCGCCGCGGTCGAATCGTTTGCGACGTTCCTGTCCTCTGATCGCGTTGAGGTTAACGACGATCTTATCGAGCAATTTGTCCATGCCGAGAACCTTTCGGGGCTGATGGTCATGGACTCCGATGGCCATATGGCTGCCCACTACGACATCGATGGTCGCGATCCGCTCATGTTGTGGCGAGATGAGTTGGCCTGTTCGCCGGTCGCATCGATGTATCAAGGTTCCAAAGTGACCTACTCAACTGTCGATGAGCGCCGTGGTGTCGTTTTTGCCGTCTGTGCTGTTCCGTATGGCGACGGCGTTGCCCTGGCATACCGCTCACTTGTTTCCGATACGGCGGACGACTATTCATATGCCATAGCCGACGTGCTTTCGAACAGTACCTTCCACCAGGGTCCCACGGTGCTTGTTATGGAGGATGCGGAGATTGTCTCATCCAACAGTGCCGATGCTGACGTGTCGCTCGCCCGACTCCTCACCAGCGTAGGAGTTGAGTGGAAAGACGACGGCCTGACGCGCATCGAATATCGAGGAGACGAATGGTATGCCGTGCGTGCGGCATATAAGGACTACCGCCTGTTTGCGCTATATCCCAAATCTGAGGTCATGTCTGACAGGATTTCATTTGTCGCCGTCGGCGTCTTGGTGTGTCTTGCGTTTTGGGTCGTGGTGCTGTTGGCTCGAAATATCGTTGACCACCGCAATTTGGTCGAAAAGGATAAACAGCTCGGCATTATCAATGCCATAAGCGCCATCTACGATTCGACCTTCCTTTTGCATCTCGACACCCTCGAGATCGAGGGGATCAATATGTCGCCGGCGATAGCGAAGATATTTGCCGAGCACAGCGAGGCATATGACTTTATGGACACGGTCTGCCGGGATATCGTGAGCCCCGAAAGCCGCGAAGCGGTTGTGGGACTCGTAGATATAAGTTCGCTTCGTGAACGTATGGAGGGCGTACCGTACTTGGCTGCCGAGGTGCGAGATTGTCGAGGCGCTTGGTACTCGCTACAGGTTGTCCCCCAGCATCGCGATGAGCAAGGCCGGCTGGAGTCGGTCGTCGTGGCGACGCACAACATATCGATGGTCAAGCATGCCGAGGAGCTGTCATATCAAGACAAACTGACGGGGCTTCGCAACCGCAACTATCTTGAATCGCGCGGAGATAGCCTGGTAAACGAGGACTTGCCCGTGAGCGTGATTATGTTGGACTGCAATTATCTCAAGCGGACCAACGACATCTATGGTCACGAGATGGGGGATGAACTGCTGCGACGGACGGCGTCCGTGCTGCGGCGGGTGGCTGGTGCGGATTATCTGCCGATGCGCCTTGGCGGCGACGAGTTTTTGCTGGTTTGCCCCCATACTGACAACGAGTCTGCGCTCGGGCTGGAACAGGATCTTCGTCTCGGTCTTGCCGCGGTAAGCGATGAGGCCCTGACGGTCAGCGCATCGATTGGCGTGGCGACCGTCGAGACAGCTGGAAATACGCTGGCCGATGTATATCGTGTCGCCGACCACAATATGTATCGGGAGAAGCGCACGGTCCACGCACAGGGTGCGGACTGCTAATCTTGCCCCCGCGAGTCCATGCATCGTAGGATGTTGAATCGGTGCTTGCGATAATAAGTCGGCCCAGGCGGGGATAATAGACGTCTGAAATTTCTTTCTGAGAGGGGATCTCAATGATTAGTTTTGACTACAAGCCGCAGGGTGTATGCTCTCGCAATATTCACCTCAATCTCTCTGACGATGGCAGCAAGGTGCTGGGCGTTGAGTTTACCGGCGGCTGTGACGGCAATCTCAAGGCAATCTCCAAGTTAGTCGAGGGTGCTCCTGCCGATCGCGTAATCGAGGTTCTCGCCGGTAATACCTGCGGTATGAAAAAGACCTCTTGCGCCGATCAACTTACGCGCGCTATCGAGGCCGCTCGCGCCGAGATCGCCTAATGGGTATCGCCGACCACATCAAGAATGGAATATCGCGCCGTGGCTTTGTGCTCGGCGGTGCTGCCGCGGGCGCTGCCACGGTGCTTGCCGGTTGCTCGAAAAAAACGGGCACCAGCGACGATGCCGCCGGCGAGCCGCAGGTTATCAAGGACGATTCGAAGATTGTCTCGATCACTGATGAGTACGAAGCTGTTGATATCGATCTTGAGCCGGCGGCGTCGTGGACGCTGCCGCTGGGCACGCTGCTGTACTACTGCGATGGCGACTACGCCGCCGCGATGATGGCGCCTGCTTCTGCCCTGCATGCCAATACGCTTGGTGTGCTCAACCTGGGCGATGGCTCGCTTACCACACTTATCGAGGATCCCGTTGAGGGAACCGGTTATGCGTTTTACGACGTTCGCGCGGGTGATGGCGTGTTCGCGTGGGTCGAGATGAACTTTGCCAATGCGTCTTGGAAACTCTATGCGCAAAACCTTGCAGGCTCCTCCCTTACCGGCAACGCTGTCGAGCTCGATCGCGGTGGCGAAAATTACGATCCGCCGCTCTTCACAGCGTATGGGTCGTCGGTCATCTGGTATAAGATGCCCTCGTCCGGCGGCAGCAAGACGAGTAACGATTCGTACTGCTACCGTCAGTCGCCCAGCGAGTCCAAGCCTGAGACTATTTGGAAGTCGACGGGCCGCTTCGCATCCGCCCCGCGTGTGAGCGACGGCATCCTGACCATCTCGCCCCGCGTGCACAATGATGAGGGCGTCTATTACGGTATGACGGCGATCGACCTGACTGACGGCAACAACACGAAGCGAGCTCAGCTGGTGCTTCCTTCGTCGGTTTCGCCTTTCGAGGCCGTGTATATGGGCGATACCTTCGTGTTCTCCATTGAGGCGACGTATAACGGTGTGGGTAGCCTGGGCAATATGGGCACCTATATCGGTAACGAGGGCGGGCCGTACCTCTTCCTTTCGCGTGAGCCGCTCGCGTGCGTTGCGGGAAGGAAAAATAAATACCTGGTTAAAGTCCAGGCGTCGCATTTTTTGATTGACACTTCGGCTAAGACCTACGGCTCGCTGTTGTCGCCCGACCGCGCTTTGGAATATGGCGATTATCCAGCTACGGCGGGAAAATCGGACTCATTCCTTACGTACGCCACGGTGCGCAACAGCCAGGGTATACCCGAGACGGTCACCGCACGCCTATTCTCTCTTTAAGCTTAGAGGGGTTAAAAAGGCGCCAACAGGGGAATAAACGCGTTGTAATTGTGAGTACCGCCCGCCGAGCTGCCGCGTCATAGTGGCATCCGGCGGGCTCAGGTGCGTTAAAATGGGCTTGTTCTTAGCTGATTGAGACAGGGGGGCCGTGTTATGGCTTCAGATGCAAAAAAGATTCTGCTGGTCGAGGATGAGAAGGCAATCCGTGACGCCGTCGCTGCCTATCTCGAGCGCGAAGGCTACTGGGTTGTGGGTGTCGGCGACGGCCAGTCCGCGATCGAGGAGTTCGAGAAGCATCAGTTTGACCTGGTCGTGCTCGACCTTATGCTCCCCAAGATCCCCGGCGAGCGCGTTTGCCGCACCATTCGCGATACCTCGGATGTCCCCATCATCATGCTGACTGCCAAGGGCGAGATCGAGGACCGTATTATCGGTCTTGAGCTCGGCGCCGACGACTATCTGATCAAGCCGTTCTCGCCGCGCGAGCTTGTCGCGCGCGTACGCGCCTTGTTCCGCCGTGCCCATCAGGCCGACGAGCCAGCCGTCGAGGTACTCGATTTCGGCGATCTGGTCATCGATATCTCGGGCCACAAGATTTTGGTCGAGGGCAAGGAAGTCGACCTGACGGCTTCCGAGTTTAAGCTGCTCACCACGCTTGCCCGTCACCCCGGTCGCGTCTACAACCGCATGGAGCTGGTCGAGAAGGTGCTCGGCTACGACTTTGAGGGCTATGAGCGCACCATCGATAGCCACGTGAAGAACCTTCGCGCCAAGCTGGGCGATGATCCCAAGAAGCCCAAGTGGCTCTACACCGTCCACGGTGTCGGCTATCGCTTCGAGGCTCCGGCCAAGACCGATAAGTCGGACGAGAAATAGGGAAATCACATATGACACCTGCGCGCTTTGAAATCGGACAAAAGCACAAGCAGGAGAGCGAGGCGGGTTCCAAGGCTAGTTGGAACACGCCTCGTTCCGATTCACGGCCAACGATGAGCTATCCCTCGCGCATGGCACTTGCTTTTGCTCTGACATCGCTCATGACGGTATTGGTGCTGGTGGGCGTGGTCTCTGTTGTGTGGGGCACGGTCTTTTCGGATTACACGCGCGCCAATATCGTCGAGATCGCCAATTCCGCAGCCGAAAAGCTTGCGACGTCGTACGAGGAAAACGGCAATTGGACTGCGGGCGAGCTGCGCACGGTCGCGACATCGAGTCTGGTGTCCGACGATCTTGGCATGCAGGTCGTCAACAAAAAGGGCGTTGTCGTCTATGACGACTCATGGCCCTCGGCAAGCGCGACCGCCGATGTACGCGAGAGTGAATCGGCTTCTAGCAGCTCGAGCGGTAAAAAGGCCTCACATAGTCCGGTTTCGTCAGCGCCCACCGACTCCGATAGCGTTGCCAACGTCGAAATCATAACGTCTTCTGGCGAGCATGTCGGACAGGTAAAGCTGTGGGCCATCGGCTCCGATGCCTTGCTCACCAAGGCAGATTCTGCGTTTAGAGAAAAGACCTTTAACGCCATGGCCCTTGCCGCGGTTGTTGCGGTCTGCATCTCGGTCGTTATCGGATCGCTCGTGTCGCGCATGCTTACCAAGCCGATTCATCGAATTACGAGCACGGCCAAGCAAATTCGCGACGGCGATCTGTCCGCTCGTACAGGCCTGCGCGGCGATGACGAGATCGATCAACTGGGCGAGACATTCGATGAGATGGCCACCTCGCTCGAGAAGGACATGAAGCACGAGAAGCGCCTGACTTCCGATGTGGCTCATGAGCTGCGCACGCCTCTCATGGCAATGCTTGCAACGGTCGAGGCCATGCAAGACGGCGTGTACCCCACCGACGACGAGCATCTGGAGACAGTCGCCTCCGAGACGCGTCGCCTGGCTCGTTTGGTGCAGCAGATGCTTGACCTGTCACGCATGGAAAACAGCACAGCGCCGCTCAACCTTGAGCCGGTGGACATGGTTCCGTTTGTGCGATCGATTGTGAACGGCCAGGAGCGTCTGTTTGCCGACCGTGACCTTCGTCTTCGCTTTGCAGATGAGACCCAGGGGCATGATGATGTCGTCGAGGCCGATCCCGACATGATCACGCAATGCGTCATCAATCTCATGAGCAACGCCATGCGCTACACCCCCGAGGGCGGTTGGGTCGTGGTGTCGGTGCTCAGTGACCGCAAGCATGTCAGTATTGCCGTTTCGGATACCGGCATCGGTATTGCCAAGGACGATCTGTCGCGCATCTTCGGCCGTTTTTGGCGCGCCGATGCCAGCCGCGCCCGCGAAGCTGGCGGCCTGGGCGTTGGCCTCGCCGTGACCAAGCAGATCGTCGAGCGTCACCATGGCTACATATCCGTGGAGTCGGAGCTTGGAAAGGGTACGACTTTTACAATTCATCTGCCCCGCGAGCACACGGCAGACGCGGCATCTACTACAATGGAGCACTAGCTTTTCGCTATTCGGTGAAGGAGGGGCCGCGTCCCTGCCGCTCCGAGTTTGCGAAAACATGCGGGAAAGAACCCGCATTTCTGTCGTATTTAGGTAAGGAGTGACTCACGTGACAACGATGGAGCGTCGTCCGGATTCCCGTGGCAAGGTTCGTGATATTTACGATGCCGGTGAAAACCTGCTGATGGTCGCCACCGACCGCATTTCTGCGTTCGACTTCATTCTTCCCGACGAGATTCCGTTTAAGGGAGAGGTGCTCAATCGCATCTCGGCATTCTGGTTCGATAAGTTTGCCGACATCGTCCCCAACCATCTCGTTTCCATCGACCCGGCGGATTTCCCCGAGGAGTTTGCTGAGTATCGTGACTACCTCGCAGGCCGCGCCATGCTGGTCAAGAAGGCCCAGACGATTCCTATCGAGTGCATCGTCCGCGGCTATCTGACCGGTTCGGGCAAGAAGACCTACGACGAGAACGGCACCGTCTGCGGCATCCAGCTGCCTGAGGGCCTGACCGAGGCTTCCAAGCTTCCCGAGCCGCTGTTCACGCCGTCCACGAAGGCCGAGATTGGTGACCACGACGAGAACATCTCGTTCGAGCGTTGCTGCGAGATCGTGGGCGAGGATATCGCCACGCAGATTCGTGACCTTTCCCTCAAGATCTACAAGGCCGCTGCCGAGTACGCCGCGACCCGTGGCATCATCATTGCCGACACCAAGTTCGAGTTTGGTGTCATCGATGGCAAGGTCACGCTGATCGACGAGTGCCTCACGCCCGATTCCAGCCGTTTCTGGCCTGCTGCCAGCTACGAGGAGGGCAAGATCCAGCCCAGCTACGACAAACAATTCGTCCGCAATTGGCTCAAGGCCAACTGGGATATGACGGGGGAGACCCCGCACCTGCCCGCCGAGGTCATCGATGGCACGTCCGAGCGCTATCGCGAGGCCTTCCAGATCATCACGGGCTCCCAGTTCACAAGCATGAAGGAGAACGCATAAGTGAGTACCCGTAGCGCCACGAACAAGCGCACGCAATCCCACGAGGTTACCGGGGTTGCGCGCAAGTCCGCTGCATCCGCCAAGCCCGCCCGTCAGGCAGCGAGCTCTGTCCGCGTCGTGCCGGCTTCGTCTAAGGCACGCCGCAAAGAGCTCGAGAAGGGCGAGAACCTCGAGGGCCTCTCTAAAGAGGAGAAGCGCGCCCGCAAGGCTAAGCAGCGCGCCAAGGAGGATCGCATCTACACGGTGTCGAATATCCTTCTCAAGCAGGATGAGGACTACACCAAGCGCCGCCGCATCTGGTGGGCCGTGCTCACTATCGGCATGGTGCTCGTCGTGGCCATTTGGGCTTCGCTGTACTTCGCTCCCGCTGGCATGGTGTCCAGCCCTGTCCAGATGGTCGGCATCGTTTTGTCCTACGTCGTCATTTTGGGTGACTTTATTTACGACTTCGTTCGTATTCGTCCCCTGCGTAACATGTATCGCACGCAGGCCGAGGGCATGTCCGAGAACAAGCTCAACGCCCTTATCGAGCGCTCGGCTGCCGAGGAGGACAAGAAGGACTCCAAGAAGAAGTAGCGTTTGCATGCATACTTATCGCTAAGATATAAGGCGCGTCGTTTTTGCGGCGCGCCTTTTTACTGTTCTATAGATAGATGGAGTGGCACATGATTCGAGCTGCCCTGACGGTCGAAGAGGCTCTGGAGGGCATGAAGGCCCTGGAGCCCAAGATTAAAAACTATGCGCGCTTGGTTGTCCGCAAGGGCGTAAACGTCAAGCCCGGCCAGGAGGTTGTCGTTCAGTCTCCGGTCGAGTGCGCATCCTTTGCCCGCGTGGTGGTCGCGGAGGCTTATGCCGCCGGGGCTGGCCACGTGACGGTCATTTGGGCCGATGATGCCGTGACGAGGCTCACGTACGAGCATGTCGAGAAAAGCTATTTTGAGCAGACACCCGAGTGGAAGCGCATGCAGCTGGATTCCCTGGCCCAGGATGGTGCCTGCTTTGTCTTTATCGAGGGGGCGGATCCTGCGGCCCTCAAGGGCATCGATCCAGCCAAGCCGGCCGCGGCATCCAAGGCGAGGAATACGCAATGCAAAGTTTTCCGCCGTGGACTGGATTACAACATCAATCCGTGGTGCATCGCCGGCGCTCCGGTCGTGGCTTGGGCGCACGAGGTGTTCCCGGGAGACGCCGATGAGGTTGCAATCTATAAGCTGTGGAATGCGATTCTGCACACCGCGCGCGCCGATGGCCAGGACCCAGAGAGCGACTGGGAACTCCATGACGCCGCATTCGAAAAGAACCTGCGTTTCCTGAACGACAATCGTTTTGACTGCCTGCATTACACCTCGGCAAATGGAACCGATCTGACGATTGGCATGACGAAAGGTCACGAGTGGGCCGGCGGCAAGGGCAAGACACCCGATGGACACCCCTTCTTCCCCAACATTCCCACCGAGGAAGTCTTCACCTCGCCTGATCGTATGCGTGCCGACGGTATCGTGTATTCGGCTATGCCGCTCATTCACCACGGTAACAAGGTTGACGATTTTTGGATTAAGTTCGAGGCGGGCCGCGTAGTGGACTACGATGCCCGCGTGGGTAAGGCGACGCTTGCGAGCATCATCGATACTGACGAGGGCGCTGCTCACCTGGGAGAGGTCGCGCTCATCTCCAAGAACACGCCGATCCGCGAAAGTGGCGTACTGTTCTACGATACGCTCTATGACGAGAACGCTAGCTGCCATCTCGCGCTAGGTGTCGGTTTCCCCGAATGCATCGAGGGTGGGTATGACATGTCCAAGGAAGAGCTCCTGGAGCATGGCGTTAACGTCTCGAGCACGCACGTCGATTTTATGATTGGCACGGACGACATCGATATTACGGGCATTACGCCTGATGGACGTGAAGTTGTGATTTTCCAGAACGGCCAATGGAGTTGGGAATAGTCCCAGACCGTGGTACAATGCCACCCGCGGGCCGTTAGCTCAGCTGGCAGAGCAGGGGACTTTTAATCCCAAGGTCCAGGGTTCGAACCCCTGACGGCCCACCATCGAATGGAAAAGCGACTGGCGGATGCCGGCCGCTTTTTTGTTGCCGCGACGCGGGTTCGAACCCGAAAGGGCGCGGAGCTGAGTAAACGCGTGAGCGTTTGCCAGCGCAGCGCGCAAGGCGCGAAGCGCCGCAGCGGCCGCCTGCGGAGCAGGCTGAACTCCTGACGGCCCACCCAAAGTAAGGAATACGAAATGAAAACAAATAGATACGGAATTAGCGGCAGCACATTAAAGATAATAGCAGCCATTTCGATGGTTCTCGATCATGTAAGCAGGATCGTCCTGACCAATGGAATCATGACTCACGCATCGTACAGTCAGATATCAGACGAACAGTGGGCGATTCTAAGCGAGGCTTCGGATGTGCTTCATGTTCTTGGCAGAATTGCATTTCCCTTATTTTGCTTTTTGATAGTTGAGGGATTTTTGCATACTCATGACTTAAAGAAGTACCTGCGAAATATGCTTGTCTTCGCAATCATTGCGGAGCCCATATACGATTTCGTCCAAACCGGGCAACTATTTGACCTTCGGCAACAAAATGTTATGTGTGAGCTCCTGCTTTCCTTGGTCTTTTTGATTGTTCTGGAAAAGATACAAAGTCTTTCAAAACGGAAAAGATACATCGCAGAAACTGCTCTGATTGTTTTGACAGCACTGGCAGCTGAATACACTAAACTAGATGGCGGTGTGTATGGCATTATGCTTGTGGCTGCATTCTATTTATTCCACGACAGCAAGGCCAAGATGTTCTTTGCTGCAGTATGTGCAGTGCTCCTTTCGTCATGCCATATAGTTGGCGGCGGATTTGAGTTTGCTACAGCTAATATATTTAAGGTTGATTTTCAATCTCAACGCAACAGCCTGAACGGACCCCGCGTTTCCGCAGCTAGCGCAACGCGGAAATAGCCCCCGGCGCCTGGCCGTCGCCTCGTTTCCGCAGGTGGAGAGGCTGTGGAGGCCGGTGCCCCCATGCCGCCGCCGCATGCTCCGCCAGCCCGCCGCGCAGCCGTTCCGGACTCAGC